>JANPJV010000085.1:0-15908 GCA_031425695.1 Rhodanobacteraceae bacterium
GGGCGCCCACATTTTTTTTGGGTTGTTGGGGTCTCGGCGGGTTGGGGGGGGTTTTTGGGGGGGGCGGGGTGGGCGGGTCCTTTTTGGGGGGCCGTTGGGCTCCCGCCCCCCCCCCCCCCCCCCCCCCACCAAGGGCCAGGCACCGACCCGCTCTTCCCCCCGCTGCCGAAAGAGCGTCCGGACAAGGTCCGGACCCACGCGAGCAAAGCCGAGCCTTGCCCGAGCTTTCGCATCGACTCCCGCACAGTAGAGTTCCCTTTTGCCGTTGCCGCCGCGCTTCGATGATTGTGCTCCCCATTCTCCTTGCCATCGCCGCCATGCCGTTCCTGCTGGCACTGACGCGCACGCACCCGCGCGTCATGGGCGTGCTGGCAGTGCTTGCGTGCGTGCTGCCGCTGGCGTTGCCGCTGGCTTTCCCGCTCCTGCGCGCGGCGACGGCGACGCTGGCAGGCTTGTTCCTGGTCAAGAGCCTGCAATGGCTGGCCGGCCACGAGCGGCCGCGCGGCTATCTCGACATGCTGCTGTTCCTCACCATCCCGGCCGTGGTCCGCTGGAACGAGCCGCGTGTGCCGGACCTGCCGCGAGCCACACGGAGTTTCGGCTACGGACTGCTGCAACTCGCCGGGGTGTTGGCGCTGCTCGAGCTCGGCCGTCGGATACCGGCGGGAGAGTTGATCGTGCTGCCGATCACCATGGTCGGCATCTACCTCGCGCTCGCGGGTGTGTTCAACCTGCTGGTCGTGCCATTGAGCCTGCGCGGGCTGGCCCACGAGGATCCCTTCGATCGCCCCTACCGCGCGCGCACGCCGGGCGAGTTTTGGGGCCGGCGCTGGAACACCTGGGTGAATCACATGCTTTACCGCTACGTGTTCACGCCGGCTGGCGGTCGCCTGCATCCAGCGCGGGCCGTGTTCGCCGCCTTCGTAGTCAGCGCAGTGCTGCACGAGGCGATCATCTTTGCCGGAACCGGGCGCTTCAGTGGCTGGATGAGCGCGTTCTTCCTGGTGCAGGGC
The DNA here is from genome assembly GCA_031425695.1 of Rhodanobacteraceae bacterium. Lineage (GTDB taxonomy): Bacteria > Pseudomonadota > Gammaproteobacteria > Xanthomonadales > SZUA-5 > JANPJV01. The sequence continues at coordinate 1,014 of JANPJV010000085.1, forward strand.
GTGCTCGTGATCCTGACCTCGCACGCACAGGTGCGAGCTTTTGCCAAACGCTGGCCGCGACTTTCATGGGCCTTGACCCTGGTGGTGATGCTGGCGAGCGGGGTGTTGTTCGTGCGCGGCGCGGAGGGGATCGATCCGTCGCAGGCGTGGAGCAAGTGCTGCTCTTCGTAGCCCGGGTAAGCGCAGCGCACCCGGGAATGCATCGCGGATTTCTCCCGGGTGCGCCTCCGGCTTACCCAGGCTACGAAGCAGAGCATCGCGCTTTGCTGTGGTTGGCAGACCCACCAAAAAAGCGTCCGCACACACGGCAGACCCACCAAAAGCACTCCGCCGACTCTCCGCCCAATCACCGCTCCAGGAACCGCTCCACCGTATCCGCAAACGCATGCGGCTCGACCCATGGGGCGATATGACCTGCACCGGGAAAGCTGTGCACCCAGGCATCGGGGTGCAGCGCGCGCAGGTGGGCGCGCTCGTTGCGGGGCACGACCGGGTCGTTGTCCGAATCGATGATCAGCACGCGGCGGCCCGGATGCACGCGGTGCTCGTTGGCGGCCGCGAAGTTCGTGCAGCTCTCCAGCATGCATTCGTTCTGGCGTATCAACGCCGGAGGTGTCTCGGCTTGTCCCAACCGTGTGTCGACTGCCGCGAGCACCCGTGCGTACTCGCTGTCATCGCGCTTCCTGAGCGGCTTGAGAATGCGCGCGATGCGCTTCCTGGCCATGCGGCGAAAGGAGCTCGTCGGCATCCAGCGCCAGACGCGTAGCCCGATGCGAAACAGCCACGCGTGCTGCGGGCGCAGGGCGAAGCCATGAACGAGGACGAGGTCGCGCACCAAGTTCGGATAACGGTTGCGCAGACACTGGCCGACCCAGGCGCCATAGGAAAAACCAAGCAGGTCACAGTGCTCGATGCCCTGCTCGCCGAGTTGCGCCGCGATCGAGTCCACGAGCGCCGTCATCGTCGTCTGCGGCGGATAGGCAATCACGCGCACTGGCCGGCGCCGCCGCAGCCGTTCCAGCAAGGTCTCGGGTGGCGCCAACAGCGCGCCCGGCAGGATCACCAGTGGGTGCATGCGTTGGAATTCCGGATCCTTGGACGGCTGGCGCATCGTATATCTTCCGGTCCATTCCCGGCAGCAAAGGTACTTTCAACATGGCCCGCATCCTGATCACCGGCAGTGCCCGCGGCATCGGCCTGGAGCTGGTGCGCCAATACCACGCGGCAGGACACGAGGTCATTGCCCTCTGCCGGGATCCCGGCAGCGAGTTGCCGGCAATCGGCGTGGAGCGCATCGAGGGCGTCGAGCTCTGTGAGCCGGCCGGAATTGAACGCGCGAGCATGGCGTTGGGGACGCGCAGTCTCGACGTGCTCATCCACAACGCGGGTCTCCTGCACGACGACCGCCTCGGTGGACTGCGTGGACAGGCTGCGGATCTGCGTGCGCAATTCGAGGTCAATGCGCTTGCCCCGCTGCTCCTCACCGAGGCACTGCTCGGCCATCTCGTGCGCGGCAGCAAGCTTTGTTTCATCAGCAGCCGCATGGGCTCGGTCGGGGACAACAGCAGCGGTGGGCACTACGGCTATCGGATGAGCAAAAGCGCGCTCAACAACGCGGCCAAGTCGCTCAGCATCGACCTCAAGGAGCGCGGGATTGCCGTCACCGTCCTGCACCCGGGCTATGTGCGCACCGCCATGACTGGCCATCACGGCGAAATCGATCCGGCGACCGCGGCGGGCCAGCTGATCAAGCGCATCGGCGCGCTCGACCTCGAGCACAGTGGCCGGTTCATGCATGCAAAAGGAATGGAACTGCCGTGGTGATGGTTGCGGAGCAACTCCTGCGGAGTTGCTCCGGCAAGGCGGTGCTGGCCCGCGGGGCAAAAATGTCATTTTTTCCGCGCGATGGAGTTCCCGCCTGTCAAACTTTTCAGAGCCGCAAGCCTGTGCGGCGCGTTTCGCAATAGCGGGGTTGCCAGCGATCGCGCGTTTCGCATGGAATGGCGCCCTGAAATCTGGTTGCGAGCGCGATTTTTCGCTGGCACGGCACATGCGTGGGTTGGCTATCCAAGCTGTCGAGGCACCTGCCATCAACACCATGCCCAAATCTTCAGCCGCGTCCGGGAGCCGGAAGCCGAAAGCCCAGCCTTCCTGGCTGATGGCGGCCCCGGCCACCCCGGGCGCGGTTCGCTACATCAATCCCCACAGCCTCTATCGCGCAGTCAATGCCTACACCCAGGTCGTGGTGTCCGAAGGCACTGTGCGCACCATTTACGTGAGCGGACAGAACGCGCTCGACGACCATGGTCGACTGGTCGGCAAGGGCGATTTCAATGCGCAGATGGAACAGGTCTATCGCAACCTGCAACAGGCCCTGGACGCCGCCGGCGCCAGCCTTGAGCACGTGGTGAAGTGGAATCTCTACCTGATCGAAGGCCAGGTACTCGGCCCTGGATTCTTGGAGTTCTCACGTGGCTGGGGCATGCACCCACCGGCGATGACCATCTTGTTCGTGGCCGCGCTTGCCCACGAGGATTACCTGATCGAGATGGACGCGATCGCAGTCGTGCCCGTCGCACCACCGATCGATGAATGAACGTACGGTGCAGGTTCCGCCCGTCTGCGTTCACAACGGTCAGCACTAGCCAGGGCATCTAATGCTTAGGCCTACGGCCATTCCAGGAGAAACCATGAGTAATCAATTCACAGCAATGTTTTCGCGGCGCGAGCCCTCGATGTCCACTGGTGCCCTGATCGCACAGGTTGCCGTCGGCGTGGCCGCGGTTTTGGCGTTGACGGGAATCACCCGCCTCGGCAAGAACCACGTCCGCAAAGGCACGCCAGCAGCGGCGCAAAAGCGCATGCGCGAGCTGCTCAAGGCGAAGCAGGAACGCGACCGCCAGGGCCCTAATTATCCCGCAGCCAATGCGTACACCGGACGTCATGACGAAGCCGCCCCCGCCGATCGCGGTGAAGTGCACCAGCAGAATCCGCTGCCGCGCCGGCCGTCCCCGGATGCGGTGTATGGCGCGACCTACGATCATGCGCGCGGTGACCAGGGCAAGCGCAGCCAGGATCGCTAAGCGCTGTCTCGCCGGTCATGTTGTCGGCGCCAGCCGGCTACTTGACGCTCTGCAAGTCAGAAGCGTCAAGTAGCCCGCTGCGCGGGCAACATGACCTATGATTGCATTTCATTCTGCAAATCCGCGTAATCCGTGGATGAGCACACCCGACTACCCACGCGACCTCATCGGCTACGGCCGCAAGCCACCCTTTGCCGATTGGCCGGGCCGGGCACGCGTGGCCGTGCAATTCGTCCTCAACTACGAGGAAGGTGCCGAGAATTGCGTGCTGCACGGCGATGCCGGCAGCGAGCAGTTCCTCTCGGAAATCGTCGGGGCGGCCAGCTATCCGGCGCGGCACCTGAGCATGGAGTCGATCTACGAGTACGGATCGCGCGTCGGTGCCTGGCGCATTCTCGACGAGTTCGCGCGGCGCAAGTTGCCAGTGACCGTGTTCGGCGTCGCCATGGCGATGCAGCGCAATCCCGAGTTTGTCGCTGCGTGTGTAGAGAATGGGCATGAGGTCGCCAGCCATGGCTATCGCTGGATTCACTATCAGAACGTCGACATCGACACCGAGCGCGAGCATCTGCAGCGTGCGGTCGCGATCCACACCGAGCTCACCGGCACCGCGCCGCTCGGCTGGTACACCGGGCGCGACAGCGTCAACACACGACGCCTGGTGGTCGAGCACGGCGGCTTTGAATACGACTCGGATTACTACGGCGACGACCTGCCGTTCTGGACTGAAGTCAGCCTCGACGATGGCTCGCGCCGCCCGCACCTGGTCGTCCCATACACGCTCGACGCCAACGACATGCGCTTCGCAACGCCGCAAGGCTTCAACACGGCGACGCATTTCTTCGAATACCTGCGCGACAGTTTCGACGTGCTCTACGCTGAGGGTGAGCACACGCCGCGCATGCTTTCGGTCGGCATGCATTGCCGACTGCTCGGACGTCCGGGGCGCTTCATCGCGCTGCAGCGCTTCCTCGACCACATCAGTACGCACCGCAACGTGTGGGTGTGTCGGCGCATCGACATCGCCCGCCACTGGCGCGAGCGCCACCCCCATCTTGGACAACCATGACCCTCGACCAGCTCAACCAGGCTACGCAGCAGGACTTCACTGACGCACTCGGGGCCATCTTCGAACACTCACCCTGGGTAGCGGAAGGCAGCTGGGCGCAGCGGCCCTTCGCAAGCGTCGATGCGCTGCACGCCGCGATGTGCCAGACGCTGGCCGCGGCCCCGCTCGAAGCCAAGCTCGATCTCATCCGCGCGCATCCCGAACTCGCCGGCAAGGCCGCCATCCGCGGCGAGCTCACCGACGCCTCCACCCGCGAACAAAGCGGCGCCGGCCTGGCCCACTGCAGCCCCGCCGAATACGCCGAGCTCACCTCGCTCAACGACACCTACCGCAACCGCTTCGGCTTCCCCTTCATCCTTGCCGTCCGCGGCCACACCCGCGACTCCATCATCGCCAACATGCGCGCGCGCGTCGGCAACGACCGCGATGCGGAGATCGCCGAATGCTTGCGGCAGATCGAACGGATTGCGCGGTTTCGGCTGGGGGATCTGGTCGACTGAGCGGAGCGACAAGCAAAGTCAAAAGTTCAACGCAGAGACGCAGAGACGCAGAGACAGCAAAAGAGAGAGAAGCGTAGAGCGCGAAGCGATTTTTGATGATGGGCCGGCTCCATGGACACCCGTTTGCAACGATATGATCGGCCGTACCGTGGGGCTTTTTTGAACCAGAGTGCTTTGCTGTTCTCTCTTTTGCTTCCTCTGCGTCTCTGCGTCTCTGCGTTGAACTTTTGACTTTGCTTTTCAAGGACGACACCCGATGGCACTCGCCCCAACTGATCCCGATGCACCCGAGTTCACGCGCCGCTTTGTGAACCTGGCGGATGCGCGATTGGGGGCGCTGGCGCTGGAGGCGAGTGATGATTTCTTTGCGGACAAGCAGCGGATGTTGAATCCGGAGCCGGCGCAGTTCATCCCGGGCAAGTACGACACGAACGGCAAGTGGATGGATGGCTGGGAGAGCCGGCGCAAGCGGGTGGCGGGGCATGACTGGTGTACGGTCAGGCTGGCGCGGCCAGGGCGCATTCATGGCGTCGATCTCGACACCAGCCATTTCACCGGCAACTATCCGCCGGCGCTGGGGCTGGAGGCCTGCTGCCTGGCAAGTGGCGATCCGGACGGGGATACGACCTGGGCGCCGCTGTTGCCGGCCGTCAACCTGCGCGGCAACAGCCATCACTACCTTGCGCTCGACAGTGGGACAGCGGTTTCGCATCTACGGGTGAATCTTTATCCGGACGGCGGCCTGGCACGCCTGCGCATCTATGGGATGCCCGAGCCTCGCGCCGCCGATGACGATGGAATGATCGATCTCATTGCCGCGCTCAACGGCGGCACCATCGTTGCAGCCAACAACCAGCACTTTGGCCTGGCTACCAGCCTGTTGCAGCCCGGGCGCGGGGTCAACATGGGCGACGGCTGGGAGACCCGGCGGCGACGCGAGCCCGGCAACGACTGGTGCGTGATCGCACTGGCGCTGCCTGGAGTGATCGAGGCCATCGAAGTCGATACTGCGCATTTCAAAGGCAACTACCCGGACCGCTGCTCGATCCTCGGCGCGGCAGTGCCCGGTGGCACGCCCGAGTCGTTGGTTACGCAGGCGATGTTCTGGCCCGAGCTGCTGCCCGAGCAGAAATTGCAGATGGACCACCAGCACCACTTCCAAAGTGAGATCCGCGCACATGCGCCGATCACCCACATCCGCTTCAATATCTTTCCGGACGGCGGCGTGTCCCGACTGCGTTTGCGCGGGCGACCAGCCTGATCTTGTTGTTGCTGTCGTGGGAGCAGCCATGGCTGCTCCCACAGTGCAGAAGCGATACCCCGCAAGGACCTAGACAATGCTCCAGCCCCTGACCGTCGAGCCCCTCACGCGAGCCGCCTTCGCGCCATTCGGTGACGTGATCGAACCCGAAGCGGCCCAGCGGGTGTTCGACATCAACCAGGGTACGACGCAGCGCTTTCACGACCTCGCATTGATCGATACGACTTCGGAGGGTGGGCGGCCGATCGTCAGCCTGTGCCGCGCGCAGCCACGCGCGTTGCCTTTCATCATCAACATGCTCGAGTGCCATCCGCTCGGGAGCCAGGCGTTTATCCCGATGACCGAGCACCCGTTCCTGGTCGTCGTCGCGCTCCATCCCGAATCGCCGCCACGCGCCTTCCTCGCCCAGCACGGACAGGGCGTCAACTACCGCAAGGGCGCCTGGCACCACCCCCTGATCGCTCTCGACGCGGTGAGCGACTTCCTCGTCATCGACCGCGGCGGCGGCGGCAACAACTGCGACGAGGTACTGCTGCCGATCGAGTACGAGATTGAGTCGCTTGGGTGAACGCCGGGAATCGGGACTCGGGACTCGGGACTCGAAAAAGCCCTCGGAGTTTGATTTTGATAGGTCATTAGCTCTGGAAACCGGGAGCCTTTTCTTCCCGAGTCCCGAGTCCCGAGTCCCGAGTCCCGACTTACCGCCGCGCCGCGAACCAGCGCCCGATCGCCGCGCGTTCCTCGTCGCTCATCTGCGTCAAGTTGCCCGGCGGCATGACCTTGAGGGCGACGACCTGCTGGTGGATCTGCTGGGCCTTGGTGTCGATCTGTTCGACGGTTTCGAACATGACGCCAAGCGGGGCGCTGGGCATGAGTGTGGGTTTGGCGGCATGACAGACGCCGCAGTGGCGCGCGAAGATCGGCAATAGCGCCGCCGTTTCCGGCGCGGGGCCGAGATCGACGACGGACTGGGATTGCGCAGGCAACGGGACCTGGACCCGCGGGCCGGGCGGTTCGGCCGGCGCCGGCTTCGGGGCCAGCCAGGCAAAGGCGCCGATGAGCACGGCGCCGCCGGCGGCGAGCAGCCACCAGGCGCGCTCGCCGCTGTGCCAGACGACGAAGAACTGGCGGATCAGCGCGCCGGCGCCCATGAACAGCGCGAGCAGGATCCAGCTCATCTCATGCGCATGCGCCGGGGCGTAGTGATTGCTCAGCATCGCGAACACGACGGGCAGCGTGAAATAAGTGTTGTGTACCGAACGCTGCTTGGCGCGTTTGCCCGGGAGTGGATCCGGCGTCCCGCCCGCGGCGAGCGTGGCGACCATCCGTTTCTGGCCCGGGATGATCACGAAGAACACATTCGCCGACATGATCGTGCCGAGCACGGCGCCGACCAGCAGGAACGCGGCTCGACCGGCGAACAGGTGCGTTGCCGCATAGCAGAAGGCGAGCACCATCAGCGCGACCAGGATCCCGAGCAGCTGGTCGCGGAAGCCGACCGCGCGGCACATCAGGTCGTAGAGGATCCAGCCCGCACCGAGAAAGCCGATCGCGGCGAGGCTGCCTTGCAGCGGTGTCAGGTCAGCGACCGCCGGATCAATGAGATAGATCTGTGGCGAGCGCAGGTAGAGCAGCAGGAACAGGGCGAATCCTGATAGCCAGGTGGTGTACGACTTCCACTTCGACCAATGCAGGTCGGCTGGCATCTGCGCCGGCGAAACCAGGTATTTCTGCTTGTGATAGAAGCCGCCGCCATGCACCGACCAGAGTTCTCCGAACACGCCGGGAGCGTGCGTCTTCGGCGGCTTGAGCGCGCGGTCAAGCATCACGAAGTAAAACGACTCGCCGATCCAGGCGATCGCGGCGACGACGTGCAGCCAGCGCACCAGCAGGCCCAGGCATTCGTAGAGAAATTCGGTCACAGCGCTCCGCCCTGAGCTTTTGGGGGGTCTGCGCTATGCGCGGACGCTTTTGAGGTCACTCAGCTTCCCCGATAAGTGGAGTAGCTGAAGGGTGAGGCCAGCAGCGGCACGTGGTAATGCGCGTCCGCATCGGCAATCCCGAAGCGCAGGCTGACGACATCGACAAAGCGCGGCTCGGGCAGCGTCAGGCCCAGCGCCGCGAAGTAGTCACCGATCGCAAACTCGAGCTCATAGCTCGCACGCGTCAGTGCGGGACCTTCCAGCAGCGGTGCATCGCAGCGGCCATCGGCATTGGTCGTGGTCGTCTTGACCAGCTCGCGAACTTCTCCTGCGCACCGATACAGCCGCACGGTGATGCCGGCGCCAGGTCGTCCGTGCGCGGTATCCAGCACATGCGTGGTGAGTTTGCCCATGGCCCGCGCCCGCGAAGAAGGCCGCCGATGATGACGCGCGGGATTGGGGGATGTCACGGGGCGGGGTCGCCGCTTTGCGTGGGTCCGGACCTTGTCCGGACGAGCTTTGTTGAAACTCCCAGGGAAAGCGTTCGGACAAGGTCCGAACCCACGCAAGGCAGTTGACGCGCTCGTTCAACTGTATATACTCAGTATACGAATAAACACAGTATAGCCTTATGCACAGTGACCTGCTGATCTCGCAGACCGACGGGCGGCCGATGTACCTGCAGATCATGGAGCAGATCCGGCAGCGCGTTGCGATCGGCGACTGGGCGCGCGGGGCGGAAATCCCGTCGATTCGCCAGCTCGCGGTGGCGCTGCGGGTGAGCGTGATCACGGTCAAGCGCGCGTACCTCGAGCTCGAGCGCGAGGGCGTGATCGTCACCCAGCACGGCAAGGGTTCGACGGTGGCGCTGGAGCCGGATCTGACGCCGCGACTGTGGGACCAGGAACTCGAACAACACCTGGCGCAGGTGGCGCGCCTGGCGAGCCTGCTCGGACTCTCCGAACAGGACATCGCACACAAGCTGCACGAGGCCACCCTACGTTTCAACGAGGAAAGGACATGAACGAGTTGGCAGTCGAGTTTGTCGGGGTGGCCAAGTGCTACCCCCATTTCAAGCTCGATGACATCGACATCGCACTGCCCACCGGCAGCGTGATGGGTTTCATTGGTGCAAACGGCGCTGGCAAGTCGACTTGCCTGCGCATCCTGATGGGGCTCATCCATCAGGACCAAGGCAAGGTGAGCGTGCTGGGCGCCGACATGCCCCGCGAGCAGGTACGCGCCAAGCAGGACATCGGCTACGTCTCCGAGGACATGCGCCTGTACCAGGCGGCGACGCTCGAGTGGCATATGCACTTCATCGCGTCGGTCTACCCGACCTGGGACGAAACCTATGCGCAGCACCTGGCGCAGCGCTTCGATCTCAAGCCGGCGCAGAAGATCAAGGGCCTGTCGCATGGCCAGCGGGTCAAGGCGGCGCTGCTGCTGGTGCTGGCGCGGCGGCCGAAGTTGCTGGTGCTAGACGAGCCAACCACGGGCCTCGACCCGGTCGCGCGCCAGGAGGTGCTCGGCGCGCTGATGGAAGCCCTGGCCGACGAGGAGCGGACCATCCTGTTCTCGTCGCACAACACGCTCGACGTCGAGCAGATCTCCGACCAGATCACCTTCATCGATCGCGGCCGGATCATCGACAGCGACGACAAGGAGAGCTTCCTCGACCGCTGGCGCCGCTTGCGTCTCGAGCTGCCGCCGACGACCAGCCTGCCAGAGCTGCCGGGCACGGTCGCCATCAATCGCAGCGGCCACACCGCGGTGATCACCACGCGCCAATACGAGCCGGCGCTCCTCGCGTCGGTACAGCGCCTCGGCGCGCAGGTGCTCGGGATCGACCATCTCTCACTCGAAGAGATCTTTGTCGCCGACGTCCAATCCCGCCGTGAGGGGCAACGCGCATGAACATCGACATGATTGAGAAGCTGATCGCCAAAGACTGGTATCTGCAGCGCTGGACGATCGTCGGCTATCTGCTGGGCGGCGCTTTCGCCATCGGGCTGCTCGGCTTCGGCGGCGAAGCCGCATTCACGGCTGGCATGATCCTGCTGATCACCGTGCTGATGGCACTCGGCATCCACGTTGCGATGGCCACCGTGGTCGCCGAGCGTACCGAAAAGACGCTGCCCTTCGTGATGAGCCTGCCGATCTCGCCGATCGACTACGCCACTGCCAAGATTGGCGCCAACCTGCTGATCTTCCTGGTGCCATGGACGGCGATGGTGCTCGGCGCCATTGCCGTGATCCTGGCCCGCGGCGGCGTGCCGGATGGCTTGCTGCCGTACACGGTGCTGACGCTCACGGTGATTTTCGTCAACTACTGCATCGTGCTCTGCGGAGCGCTGGTGAGCGAGTCGATCGGCTGGACGATCGGCGTCATGGTCGCCTGCAATCTGGGCTTCCAGGCTTTCATTCACACCGTCTCGAAGATCCCGAGCATTGCCGCGACGATCGAGGGCCCGATCGTCGTGTGGACCGCGGACGCGCTCGGCGTGCTGGGGGCCGAGATTGCCGCGATCGTCCTGCTGATCGGGGCCACCTACTGGCTGCAGTCGCGCAAGACCGACTTCCTGTGAGCGGTGTAGCCCGCAGTGCGCGCAGCGCTCTGCGGGGAGATCCAGAGCGCCGCTGAGCCGCTGCGCGGCACAGCAGCCTACGACGGGACCCCAATGAACACCCATGCGACTCCGCGCGACCTGCCACTCGGCTATCTGCGCACCTTCCTGACCCTGCTGGTGGTCGCCCACCATGCGTTGCTCGCCTATCACCCGTATGCGCCGGAGCCGGCCAGGTCATTGCTCGCCGAGCCGCGCCTGTGGATGGCATTTCCGATCGTCGACAGCGCCCGCTGGGGCGGGGTCGAAACCTTCATCGGCTTCAACGATGTGTTCTTCATGTCGCTGATGTTCCTGGTCTCCGGCGTCTTCGCCTGGCCCAGCCTGCAACGACGCGGGGCGGGAGCGTACATCCGCGAGCGCGTGCTGCGGCTCGGTGTGCCGTTTGCGGTGGCTGCAAGCGCCCTGGCGCCGCTTGCATACTTTCCGACCTGGCTGTCGATGGGCTCACCCGGCGGCGGCTTCTGGGCGCAATGGATGGCGCTCGGGGAATGGCCGGCGGGACCGGCGTGGTTCCTGTGGGTCCTGCTCGTATTCGGCACCCTGGCCGCACTGCTCCATCGATTCGCACCTGCATTCGGGCACGCCGGTGGCCGCCTCGCCGAACGCCTGGGAAAGCGCCCGCTCCTGGTCCTGCTGGCCCTGCTGCTGGTTGGCGGACTCGCCTACGTACCGCTCGCAATGGAGATCGATCCCAACCACTGGTCCCACCGCGGGCCGTTCTACGTACAGGCCAGCCGCATCCTCCACTACGCGACCTATTTCCTGTGCGGGCTCCTCATCGGCGCTGCGGGTCTCGGCCGCGGCCTGCTCGACCCTGCGGGCCGCCTCGCCCGGCGCTGGCCGCTGTGGCTCGTCGCGACGCTGCTGGGCTTTCTCTTCGTGGCCGCGATGTTCATCGCGGTCATGGGCAGCTACGCGCACGGCGGCCCAGGCCTCCTCCTGCGCCTGCTCGGCAGCTTCGGCTTCGTGCTCTCGTGCGCCTGTACTTCGCTGTTCTGCATCGCGCTGTCCCTGCGCTTCGCACGCCACGGCCACCCGCTGCTCGACAGCCTCTCACGCAATGCCTACGGCATTTTCCTGCTGCACTACGCGTGCGTAAGCTGGCTGCAGTGGAGCCTGCTCGGTGCCAGCCTGCCCGGGTGGGTAAAGGGGATTACCGTGGTGCTCGGCGCAGCGCTGGCGAGCTGGGGGCTGACGGCGGTGTTGCGGCGGGTGCCCGGAGTGGCGCGCGTGTTGTGAGCAGCCAGCCCGCGGCACTGCACATGCGCGCATCGAGGATGGTCAGTTGATCATGCTGTTCGCGCCTGCTCCCACGGTCGCAAATACAGTTGTCTCGACCTCGATGAACGTTGCTGTTTCCGACGGCGAAGTGGCGGTGGAAGGCAGCTATGCCTTCAGCATCGATCTGAGCCTGTTCGCAAGCGGTTTCGAGTAGGCGGGTTCTGGTGCCGCGAAGCTCTCGGTCTCCCTGAGTCGCGCGCGGCTGCCGCGCTTGAGGCAGTATTCCGCCCGAGCGCCAAGCTCGTGGTTCGAGTCGGGCGCGGTGCCTGCTGCTTCGCCTTCTGGGAGATCGATCCATGAGCACGCCCGACCCGGTTCCACCACCGACACCCCGCGGCCCCGACTACCAGCGCGCTGCGCAGGACGCGCTCGCGCGCTCCAAGGCTGCCGCGCAGGATGCCTTCAGTACCTTCATGAAGCTCATCTACAACCCGGTCGGCGCGCTGCCGGAGGCATACCGTTCGCTGGCGCCGCCGCAGGCGATTGGCGTCGGCGTGGTGTTCATCGTGGTCGCGGTGATCCTGTTGCTGATCGCCGGCGGCGGTGTTTTCTCGATGCTGGGCGGCGGTTATTTTTCGATGGGATTCAAGGGCTTCCTGATGGGGCTCTTCATCATGCTCGGGGTGGCCGCCGGCATTGCCGCGGGCTCCTTCCTGTCGCGCACGATCTTCCGTGGCGAGGGCAACCTCGCTTTCGATATTTTCCTCGGCGGCGCCGCGCTGCTGCCGCTGGCGATTGGTGCCTTCCTGTCCTACTTGCTCGGCGTCATCGGCATCAGTGGGCCGATTGGGCAACTGCCGATGCTGGTCGGCTTCAGCTTGATGATCCTGGTGATCTTCACCGGCTTGAATCGCGTCGCCGGGTTGAAGGAAGGACTGTCCAGCTATCTGGTCGCCGTGGTACTCGCGGTCGGCATGCTGCTCGGCTACCTGATCGGGAAATTGCTGGGCGGGGTTCTCTTTTAATTTCTGAGCGACGATTCGTAGGTCATGTTGGCCATGCGTGCGAAGCGCGCGATGGGCTACTTGACAGCTCTTTGCGTCAAGTAGCTCGCCAGGCGCTTGCGCGCCTGCGAGCAACATGACCTACGACAGCAAACGTGTCATTCGATTGTCGGCAGCACGCCGATGACTTCCTCGATGGTGGTGACGCCGCGGGCGACGTGGGTGGCGGCGGAGAGGCGCAATGGGCGCATGCCTTCCTTGCGCGCGGCCTCGGCGAACTTGGCCATCTCGGTGGTCGGGTGGATCATGCTGCGCAGGGTTGGCGAGACCTTGAGCATCTCGTAGATGCCGGTGCGGCCGAGGTAGCCGGTCTTGCGGCATTCCAGGCAGCCGACCGGCACGCCGATGAATTCCGGAAGATCGGCGCGCCAGGGGTAGGTGAGCGCATTCCACTTGATCTCGTCGACCTTGCCGTCGAGCCGCTTGCAGTGCGGGCACAGCGTGCGCACCAGGCGCTGGGCCATGATTCCGACCAGCGTGCCCTGCAGCAAGTAATACGGCGCGCCGAGGTCCATCAACCGTTGCACGGCGCTCGGGGCGTCGTTGGTGTGCAGCGTCGACAGCACCAGATGGCCGGTCAACGAGGCCTGGATCGCCATCTGCGCGGTCTGCAGGTCACGGATCTCGCCGACCATGATGATGTCGGGGTCCTGGCGCATCAGCGTGCGCACGCCTTCGGCGAAGCCCAGGTCGATGGCGTTGTTCACCTGCATCTGGTTGAACTCGGTCGCGATCATTTCGATCGGGTCTTCGACCGTGCAGACGTTGATGTCGGGTGTCGCCAGGCGCTTGAGCGTCGAGTACAGGGTGGTGGTCTTGCCCGAACCGGTCGGGCCGGTGACCAGCACGATCCCGTTCGGCGCGGCAATCATGTCCTCCCAGAGCACGCCCTCGCGCTTGGAAAAACCGAGCTGCGAGAATTCCTTGACCACGATGTCCGGGTCGAAGATGCGCATCACCACCTTCTCGCCAAAGGCGGTCGGCATGGTCGACAAACGCATCTCGACCTCGCGCCCGGAGGGGCTGCGCGCCTTGAGGCGACCGTCCTGCGGCCGCCGTTTTTCGGCCAGGTCCATGCGCCCGATCACCTTGATGCGGCTGGTGACCGCGACCATCACCGGCGTCGGTAGCTCGAACACCCGATGCATCACGCCATCGATGCGAAAGCGCACGGCCGACATTTCGCGGCGCGGCTCAAGATGGATATCGCTGGCGCGGGACTCGAAGGCGTACTGCAGCAGCCAGTCGACGATCTGCACGATGTGCTGGTCGTCGGCACCGAGCGAGGCAGTCTTGCCGAGCTCCAGCAGTTGCTCGAAGTTGATGATCTTGCTGGACGCGTCGCGCGAGCCGTCCTTCTGGTCCTTGGCCTTGCGCACGCTGCGCGTGACACCGTAAAACTCCATCAGGTAGCGTGAGACGTCCAGCGGATTGGCGACCACGGTCTGCACGTTCTTGCGCAGGATGTGGGCGAGGTCGGCACGCCAGTTGTCGATCAGCGGCTCGCTGGTGGCGAACACCACCTCGTCGGCGGTCACCGCGACCGGCAGGATGCGGTAGCGCTGCGCGTACTGCTGGCCGATCACCGCGGTGACCTCGGCCATCTTGATCTTCATCGGGTCGATCTTGAAGTACGGCAGCTTGACCTGCTCGGCGAGCCATTCGGTCAGCAGCTCCAGGGTCAGTGTCTTGCCCGCCTCGCGCGCGTGCTTCGGCTTGAGATTGGCGATCACCACCAGTGGGTTGAGGTCGAGCCGCCCCTGGCCGGCCCGCGCATCGAGCAGCACCCGGTCCCCGTCCTCGCTACTCAGCAAGCCGTCCTCGGTGAGGGCCGCCACCACCTGCGCCAGCACCAGCTTGTGCATCGGCGTGAACCGCGGTGAAGCTTCATTGGGCAGCGTAGTGCGACCGCTGACGAGCTGGGGCTTCTTGACCGTCGACATGGGATGCGCTCGGGTGGCCGGTGCTTAGACTGCCATCCTAGACCGAATGTGACGTGATGGCCTTCCTGGTTTCGGTTTCGGTTTCGGTTTTCGGTTTCGGAAGTGCCGAGCCTCAGCCGCAACGGCTGTTTCCGAAACCGAAACCGCCAACCGACACCGTTTTACCGGCACACCACCGGAGCCGGCTCGGCGCGCTCGGCCA
>JANPJV010000086.1:0-14783 GCA_031425695.1 Rhodanobacteraceae bacterium
CACCGAAGCCGACCTCAACGCCCGATTCGCCCAGCTGACCACTCTGCGCACGACCATCGCGCAGGTGATCGTTGGGCAAGAGGCGGTAGTGGAGCAGTTGCTGACGGCGTTGCTGGCCGGCGGGCATTGCCTGCTGGAAGGCGTGCCGGGTTTGGGCAAGACCTTGCTGGTGCGGACGCTCGGGGAAGCACTGGCGTTGGCCTTTCGGCGGGTGCAGTTCACGCCCGACCTGATGCCGAGCGACATCCTCGGCACCGAGATCCTGGAAGAGGATCACGGGACCGGCAAGCGCCATTTCAAGTTTCAGCGCGGGCCGGTGTTCACCAACCTGCTGCTCGCCGACGAGCTCAATCGCACGCCGCCGAAGACGCAGGCGGCGCTGCTCGAGGCAATGCAGGAACACACTGTCAGCTATGCGGGCGTGACCTATGCCTTGCCCGAACCTTTCTTCGTACTTGCGACGCAAAATCCCCTGGAGCAAGCTGGCACCTATGCGCTGCCCGAGGCACAGCTCGATCGCTTCCTGCTGCATGTGCGAGTCGAGTATCCGAGCGTGGCGGAGGAGCGCGAGATCCTGCTGCAGACCACCGGAAACCGGGCGCCGAAGATCGTGCCGGTGATGGATGGCGCGCGCATCCTCGAGCTGCAATCGCTGGTGCGCGAGATCCATCTCGGTGACGAACTGCTGAGCTGGATTACACGCCTCGTGCGCGCCAGCCGTCCGGGCCCTGATGCGCCGGACTTGATTCGCCAATGGGTCAAGTGGGGCGCGGGGCCGCGCGCGGGGCAGGCGCTCGTGCTCGCTGCCAAGGCCCGCGCGCTGCTGCACGGTCGTCTCGCTGCCACGCGGGACGATGTGCACGCGCTCGCGGCGCCGGTGATGCGCCATCGGCTCATCCTGTCATTTGCTGCAGAGGCTGAGCAGATGGACGCGGATGCAGTGATCGCGGGCCTGCTGCGCGCGGTCCCGTTTGAATAAGAAGGCGTCCAGCCCGGCCTCCATTCCCGCCGATGTGCGGGCACGGCTCAAGGCGCTGCGACTGTCGGCCCGCCAGGCTGGCGGTGCGCAGGGCTTCGGGCTGCACAGCTCGCGCATCCGGGGCGCCGGTCTCGAGTTCGCGCAATACCGGAGTTACGAACCGGGTGACGAGCCGCGCCAGATCGACTGGAAGCTCTACGCGCGCTCCGATCGTTTCTTCGTCCGCGAGGCGGAACGCGATGCGCCCTTGACCTTGTGGCTGCTGATCGACACCAGCGCCTCGATGGGGCAGAGCGATGCGGCGCGCCCTGGCTGGTCGCGCCTTTCCGCGGCGTGTGCGATTGCGGCGTGTGCGATCGAGTTGGCGCTGCGCCAGGGCGAGCGCTTCGGGCTGATTGCGATCGGGGATGGTGGGATTGCGGGCGTGGTGGCCGCCGGCGGCGGGCCGCGGCAGCGGGACCGGTGCTTGCTGGAGCTGGCGCGGCTGGAAGCGCGCGGGAGCTGGCCCAAGAGCGTGGGAGAGGGGAGCAAAGCTACCCTGCGTGCCGTCTGGGAGCGCGTCGGCGCCGGGGCGCTGGTGCTGATGCTCAGCGACTTCTTCGATGACGCGGCGGTCGATCTCGCGAAGAAGCTGGCGGCCGCTCGCCGCGAAGTCTTGAGCATCCAGATACTGTGCGCGGCCGAGCGTGATTTCGACTTTGCTGGCGGGCAGTTGTTCGTCGATCCCGAAAGCGGTGCCGAGCTATTGACGGATGCGCCGGCCGCGCGCGGCGACTTCCTGCGGGCATTCGAGGCTGCTCGGAGCGCGCTCGCGACCGACCTCGCGGGCAGCGGGATCCGCCACACCCGGTACGTGCTCGACGAGCCCCTCGATCGACCGCTCGCGACCTTCTTTTCCACCCGCGCTTCGCGATTGCGCCCGGCCGCGTCGTGAGCTTGAGCTTGGCCTTTCCGCTGGCTTTGGCGGCGCTTGCAGCTTTGCTGCTGCCGCTCATGATCCATCTGCGCCGGCGCCCGCAGACCGAGCGCGTCGACTTCGCCGCGCTGCGCTGGCTGCAGGCGCGGCTGCGGCCGCGCCGCCAGTTGCGCCTGTCGGAGCGGCGCCTGCTTTTCGTTCGCCTTTTGCTGATCGCGTTGCTCGCAATCTGGCTCGCGCAGCCAATGCTGCAAGGCGGAGATGCGGTCGAGGATTGGCTGGTGGTGGCGCCGAATGTGTCGGCGGATTTGCATCTGCCTGATCAAGAGCAAGACCAGAAGAGTCCGCGCGCAGCGCAGACCCACCAACAGCCACAGCAACATCAACAACGCTGGCTCGCGCCCGGATTCCCGGCATTGACCGAACCACGACCGCCAGCGGACCAGCCCATCGCCAGCCTGCTACGCGAGCTCGACACCACGCTGCCCGCCGGCAGCAGTTTGACGGTGATGCTCCCAGAGCGCAGCGACGGATTTGATGGCGAGCGGCTGCGCTTGAGCCGGACGGTGCGTTGGCTGGTGGAGCCGGAGAGAGCGCGGGGGACTGAAGCGCAGCCTAAGAGTGCCGAAGAAGCGTCCAAGCCGGACGTATTCGCAATGCGCGTCGCCAGCGATCGGGCAGCGGCCACGCGCTACCTGAGCGCTGCAGTACGGGCGTGGAATACGCCGCTGAGCGAGACTCCCGTCGTCAGCAAGCCAGTTACGCTCGATCTGGCGGAGTCCATCGAGGCGCCGATCGACAACAGGGCGTGGCTGGTCTGGTTGCACCCGGGTGAGCTTCCGCAAAGCGTGCTCGATTGGGTGCGTGATGGTGGCGTCGTGCTCGTGGAAGCGCGCACCGCGTTTGATCTCGTGGGTCCGGACCTTGTCCGGACGCTCCCTCAAGAAGAAAGCAGTGAAGCAAGCTCCACTCTACGAGAGCCAGGCAAACAGCGTTCGGACAAGGTCCGAACCCACGCAGAGCGCTGCACGCAGTGCGGACCACAGGCGCTGCGCCTGGGGTCCGGCCGGGTGCTGCAGCTGACCGGTGAGCTCACACCCGAGTCCATGCC
Source organism: Rhodanobacteraceae bacterium (assembly GCA_031425695.1). Taxonomy (GTDB): domain Bacteria; phylum Pseudomonadota; class Gammaproteobacteria; order Xanthomonadales; family SZUA-5; genus JANPJV01. Next base: position 3,007 of record JANPJV010000086.1, read on the forward strand.
GCTACTGCTCGAACCAGATTTTCCAATGCAATTGCGGGGCTGGTTCGAAGGCCCGCAAAGGGCGCCCAGCCTTGCACCCACGCTCGCACAAGCGCCGCTGACCGAGCTTCCGGCGTGGCCCGAGCAGGCGCGATCGGTGCAGCCCTGGCTCATGTGGATCCTTCTGGCCATCTTTGCACTGGAACGCTGGCTCGCTAGCGCGCCGCGGCGACAGGCGGATCTTTGAGCGCTCACGCCCGCACATCCAGCTCGCGGCTGGGCAGGCTGCTCGCGGTGGCGCGCCTGCGTCACGCGTTGCACTGGCTGTTGCTGATGCTGCCGCTCTGGCTGGGTGTGTCCGCGATCGTCCTGCGGCTGGTGCCACGCAACCTGGCTGCGGCGCTGATGGCCTCTGCCGCCAGTGCGATGGTGCTCGCCGTGTTCGCGGTGGCGGCGCGCATCGATCGTGGCTGGCTGGCCCGTCGCCTCGACCAGCAAGCCGCATTCGAAGACAGTGCCACGCTGCTGTTCGCCGCCGACGAGGGGTTGTCGCCCCTCGCGCAACTGCAGCGCGCGCGTCTGCAGGCACGTGTAGCTGCCGCACCCAGCTTGCGCATCGAGAACCCGTGGCGCTGGAGGCCGCTGCTGATCGCCTGGGGTTTGGGCCTTCTGCTGATTGCCGTCGCCAGGTTCGGATTCGCGCCCGTGCCGGTCGACACGGCCACGCCGGTCCCGGTCACCCGCCCCGCACGCCAGCATTCGATGGTCGAGTTGACCGGGTTGCGCCTGACCATCGTTCCGCCCGCCTACACGGGCCTTTCCGAGCGCAGCCAGAGCGAGGCCGATGCGCGCGTGCCCGAGCATTCGCGCCTGCACTGGCGCCTGGCGCTGCGTCCGGACCCCACGTCCGCCAGCCTGGTTTTCCACGATGGCACGCGCCTGCCGCTGAAACTCGAGAACGGTCACTGGGATGGCACGCGGGAGATCGAGCGCTCGAGCCTGTACCGGCTGGAGATCGACTCGCGGCTGTCGCTGAAAAGCGATCCGCTGCGACGCATCGACGTCATTCCCGATCAGCCGCCGCGCATCCAGGTCCTGGCTCCCGAGCGCAGCCTTAGCATTGCGACGGCAGGGCAGACAGAGTGGCAGCTTAAGTTCGAAGCCAGCGACGACTACGGGCTCGGCAGCGCAGAGCTGCAGATCCGCCACGCAACCGGTAGTGGCGAAGCAATCAGCATCGCCGAGCGCAGCGAAGCCGTGCCGGGCAGTGGCGACGGCCGCTCCCGCCGCTACACGCGCACGCTCAACCTGGCTGCACTTGGCTTTGTGCAGGGCGACGATCTCATCGTGCGCCTGCGCGTCAGTGACCAGCGCACGCCGCGCGCGCAGAGCACGCTCTCCGCGAACTACATCCTGCGCTGGCCAGACCAGCCCGCAAGTGAAGCCGCAGGGGTCGAAGGGCTGGTCGAAAAAGTGTTGCCGGCCTATTTCCGCAGCCAGCGCCAGATCATCATCGACAGCGAGGCCTTGCTGGCCGAGCGCGCCGAGCTCAAGCCGGACAGGTTTGCGGAACGCGCGGACCTGATCGGCGTCGACCAGCGGGTGCTGCGGCTGCGCTATGGGCAGTTCCTGGGCGAAGAAACGGATGAGGGGACAGGTGCTGACGGCGATCACCATTCAGAGGCGTCCGCGCACAGCGCAGACCCACCACCAGCAACAGCAGTGGACACCACGCAGTCCGTCCTTGAGCAATACGGTCACACCCATGACGACGCTGAGGCCGCGACCCTGCTCGACGCCGAAACACGCAAGCTCCTGAAGGCGGCGCTGGACGAGATGTGGCAGGCGGAGCTGGCGCTGCGACAAGGGAATCCGCGCGCGGCGCTGCCGTTCGAGTACCGGGCGCTCGGATACATCAAGCAGGTGCAGCAGGCGAGCCGTATCTACCTGGCGCGGGTGGGATTGGAGCTGCCGCCGGTTGATCCCGCGCGACGCCTCACCGGGGATGCGACGGGTCTGCGCAACCGTGGCGATCCAGCCCAGGCGGCGAAGCCCGGTGATGCCGCACCGGATGAGCTCTGGCGGGCGCTCGAGGGCGACGACGCCAAGCAGCTCGCCGCCGCGCTCGCAGCTGCCCGGCGCTGGGCCGCGGAAGTCGAAAGCGAACTGCCGGATGCGCTCGGCTTCCTGGCAGCGCTCGATACGCTCGAGCGCGATCCCAATTGCGCCGAGTGCAAGCTCGCACTGCGGCGCCTGCTGTGGCCCCTGCTGCCACAGCCGCCAGCCGCTGCGCATCTACGCGCAACAATCGACGCCAGCGGACGCGCCTATTTGCGTGCGCTCACGCCTGGAAACGAGCAGCCGCCGTCCCGGAGCGACGCACCATGACGGCCGCACTCTGGACCGCCAGCGTGTTCGCGTTGATCGTGATCATCGCCAGCGCACGGTTGTGGCGACAGGCGCGGCTGCGTGGCCGCGGCATCGGCACGCGCCTAGCGCTGCTCAGCCTGCAGGCCGGAAGCGCGCTGCTGCTCTATCTGGTGCTGTTCCCACCAGCGCAACGCGCGCCGAGCCCGGCTCTCACCGTGCTGACCGCAGACGCAGCGCTGCCGGCGGGCGATGCCCGCGTGATCCTGTTGCCGGAGTCTCCCGCCAGCCTTTCCGGGCCGCGCTATCCCGACCTGGCCACCGCTTTGCGCGCGCACCCAGGCAGCACGCACATCAGCGTGCGCGGCAGCGGCCTGGCGCTGCGCGATCTCGATGCCGCGAGAGATCTGCACCTCGAGTTCGAGCCTACTGCCCTGCCCCGCGGTTTGGTCGAATTGCACCTGCCCGCGCGGTTGCGTGCCGGCGCGCGCTGGCAGCTCGCGGGCCAGGTCGCAGGGGTCGCGGGTGCCGCGATCGAGGTGCTCGACCCGGCCAGCCGGCGAGCTGTGCTGGGACACGTGGACGCTGATGGCCATTTTACCTTGACCCTGACCGCGCCCATCGCCGGGCGCGCGCTGTACGCCGTGCGCATCCTTGATGCGGACGCGGCGGTGGTCGAGGAGCTTTCCCTGCCGCTCCTGATCGAGCCCGCGCAGAGCGTGCGCGTGTTGCTGGTGGAGGGTGGCATCGGGCCGGAAAACAAGTACCTCAAGCGCTGGGCACTCGATGCCGGCATCGATCTCACGACCCAGCTCAGCCTGCGGCCCGGCGCGCGCCTGCTCGCCAAGACTCCGAAGTTGGACGCAGCCAGCCTATCCGGGTTCGACCTCGTCGTCCTCGACGAACGCGCCTTTTTTGCGCTGGACGCGGGAGTCCGTACGACGCTGCTGGCTGCGGTCGAGGATGGTCTCGGCGTGCTGCTACGAGTGACGGGTCCGCTCGCCGAGGCGCAGCGCCGGCAGCTCGGGCAGCTCGGCTTCGCAGTGACCGATGCGGAGATCGCACGGGCGGTCACGCTGGAAGGGGGCAGCCCGACGGTGGGGCTCAATCGACGGCCGCTCGAAGTGAGCAGTCCTGATGGCCTCGCGCTGCTGCGTTCCAGCGCCGGCGATTCGCTTGCCCTCTGGCGCGCGCACGGCACCGGGCGCGTGGCGCTCTGGTGGCTCGCGGACAGTTATCGACTGGTCCTTGGCGGCGAGTCCGGCACGCACGGTGCGCTCTGGAGCATGGCGGTGACGACGCTCGCGCGTGCACGCGCGGCGCAACGGCCGCAGCTCGCGAACGGGCATCCGCGTGTCGACGAACGGCAGTCGGTCTGTGGGCTCGCCAGTGACACGCAGATCGTGGGCCCAGCCGGCAACGCGACGCCGCTGCTGCGTGACCCGGACGCGCGCAACTGTGCGGCCTGGTGGCCGGAGCGCAGCGGCTGGCACCGGTTGGCTGACGGCAGCGCCGAATGGTACGTCCGCGAACGCGCCGAGGCCCCGGGGCTGGCGACCCACGCGCGGCGGCTGGCGACGCTCGAGCTGGCGTCGATGGCACCCGCGCCGGGCGCCGCAGGCACGCTCCCGGTTCCGGGATCGCCCTGGCCGTGGTTCGCCGCGTGGCTGGTGGTCGTCTCGCTGTCGTGGTGGCTCGAGCGGCGTAGACAAATGTCTTTTTAGGTACAGTGCCGTGAAAAATCATGACCACGCACACGCCATCTACACGCCATCTCTACAATGCTGGGGAGTCCATTTTCCGGCACCAGACCCATGTCCAGCGCGCTGATGCAGATCCTTTCGCAGTCGTCCCACGCGGGTTTGCTCAAGGCTTGGCAGGGCGCGCTCGCGGCGGACACTCAGCGGGGTTCGGGACGAATTTCCCCGGAAGCGCTGCGCCTGCAGACATCGGAATTCCTCGAATTGCTGACCCACGCGAGCACGCAAGGCGGTGTCGACGAGGTCGACGGCGAAGCTTTCGTGTCGGTGCGGAGCTTTCTCGACGAGGTCTCGCGCACTCGCGCGATCCAGGGCTTTTCGGCCGATCAGACCGCCTACTTCATCCTGTCGCTGAAAAAGCCGCTGTTTAGTGAACTGATTGGCGTTGCGGGCAACGATGCCGCGATGCTCGGCGAGAGCCTTTCGGCGGCGACGCACCTGGTCGACCAGTTGGCCCTGCATACGGTCAGCGCATTCCAGAAAGCGCGCGAGCACGTCATCGAGCGGCAGCAGCAGGAATTGCTGGAACTGTCGACTCCTGTGGTGAAGCTGTGGGACGGCATATTGGCCTTGCCGATGATCGGAACGCTCGACAGCGCGCGCACGCAGATCGTCATGGAGTCGCTGCTGCAGCGCATCGCGGACACCGGCTCGGAGATCGCGATCATCGACATCACCGGCGTACCGACGGTGGACACGCTGGTCGCGCAGCACCTGCTGAAGACGGTCACCGCGATCCGCCTGATGGGCGCCGAGTGCATCATTTCAGGCCTGCGACCGCAGATCGCGCAGACCATCGTGCACCTCGGTGTGGACCTCAATGGAGTGACCACCAAGGCCAGCCTCGCCGACGCGCTTTCCCTTGCGCTCAAGCGCACCGGGTTCGTCATCTCGCGCAACAAGAGCTGAGCGGGAGCCCTGACATGGAGCGTATCCCGATTCTGCGCATGGGCGAGTTCCTGCTGGTCACCATCCAGGTCGACCTGCACGATCAGCTCGCGTTGACCCTGCAGGATGACCTGACCAGGAAGATCGAAAAAACCGGCGCGCGCGGCGTGCTCATCGACATTTCCGCGCTCGAGATCATCGATTCCTTCATCGGGCGAATCATTGCCGATACCTCGGCGATGTCGAGCATCCTCGACGCGCGCACGGTGCTGGTCGGGATGCAGCCGGCCGTTGCGATCACCCTGGTCGAGCTCGGCCTGTCGCTGCCGGGCGTGCGCACGGCGCTCGATGTCGAGCGTGGCATGCGCATCCTGCGCGCGGGGATCGACGACGGAGCGGCCGATGACCGTCGTTGAATCGGGTGCGCTGCCACTGCGTGACGAGCAAGACATCGTGCTGTCGCGACAGGCAGTGCGCCGCATGTGCCAGGAGATCCGCTTTGGCATCGTCGATCAGACCAAGTTCGTGACTGCTGCAAGCGAACTGGCGCGCAACACGGTGGTCTATGGGGGCGGGGGCGAGATGCGCTGGGAGCGCTTGCGCGACGGTGCGCGTGAAGGATTGCGCCTGTGCTTTGCCGATGAGGGCCCGGGGATCCCGGACATGACCCTCGCCATGACCGACGGCTGGACCTCCGGCAAGGGACTGGGACTCGGCCTTACTGGCGCCAAGCGCCTGGTCAATGAATTCTCGATCGACACCGCGGTGGGCAAAGGTACTCGCGTCACCGTTACCCGCTGGCGATAGTTGAGTGCTGCAACTGTGCATTCCGGTTCGCGAAGTCTCGCAGGTTGGTGAAGCCCGCCGCGCGGCAGCCAGGCTGTGTGCCGAGGCGCAGTTCGACGAACTTCGCCGTGGCCGCATCGCTATCGTCGTGACCGAGCTAGCCACCAATCTGGTCGCCCACGCCGGGGGTGGCGAGGTGTTGCTGCAACTGTTCGAGCACGCGGGTCGCATCGAATTCGAGGTACTCGCGATCGACCGTGGCCCGGGCATGCAGTTGCAACAATGCATGGTGGACGGGCATTCGACGCGGGGCACGCCAGGGTGCGGGCTCGGTGCGATACAGCGACAATCCGACACATTCGATGCCTGGTCGAAGCAGGGTGCCGGGACGGTCGTATTCAGTCGCATCGCCAAGACCGGCGCCCCGCGCGCAAGCGCCTACGACTTCGGCGCGCTTGCGCAGCCGTATCCGGGCGAGATCGTCTGTGGCGATGGGTGGAAGCTGCGTGAGACTGAATCCAGCCTGTTGGTGCAACTGGTCGACGGCCTCGGTCACGGCCAGCCTGCCGCCGATGCGGCCCATGCAGCGGCAATTGCATTCGACAGCGCCCCGCGCACGCAGCCCGCGGCCGTGTTGGAACATGCGCACGCGCGCCTGAGCGGCACGCGCGGTGCCGCCATCGCGGTCGCTCTGATCGATGGCAGCAGCCGGCTGTGCTACGCCGGGATCGGCAATATTGCTGGTAGCCTTTTGGACGATGGCGGCTCGCGTGGGCTTGCCTCGCACAACGGAACCGGTGGCGTGCAGTTGCGGAAACTGCAGGAGTTCGAGTACCCATGGCGGGAGGATTCAACTTTGGTCATGCATAGCGACGGGCTGCAGACCCGCTGGCGTCTGGACAATTACCCGGGATTGCGCCAATGCCATCCGGCGGTAATTGCCGGTGTGCTCTATCGCGACTTTCGGCGCGGCCGTGACGATGTCAGCGTGCTGGTTGCCAGCCGGGCCAGGCATTGATGAGCGAGCTCGATCTCACGGCCGAGTGCGCGCGCTTGACCGCCAGTCTCGCGGCCAGCGAAAAGCACAATGCCGCGCTATCGGCCGAGCTCGACGAAACCAATCGTGGCGTGGTCGCCCTGTATTCGGAAATCGACGACAAGAATATGCGGCTGGCCGAAGCCTCGGAACTCAAGAGCCGTTTCCTGTCTTACATGAGCCACGAATTCCGGACGCCGCTCGGCGCGATCCGCAGTATCGCGAGGTTGCTGTCTGATCAAATGGACGGGCCGCTCAGTGAAGAGCAGCTCAAGCAAGTCGGCTTCATTCAGACCTCGGCGCGCGAACTGACTGCGCTGGTGGATGACCTTTTGGACCTGGCCAAGATCGAGGCCGGGCGCGTCACTGTTTCACCAGATTGGTTCGATCTTGTCGACATGTTCGCGGCATTACGCGGAATGTTCCGGCCGATCCTGGAATCGGACGCGGTGAGCCTGGTGTTCGAACCATCCGACGAGTTGCCGCGCGCGTTCACGGACAACCAGAAGCTGTCGCAGATCCTGCGCAATTTCATCAGCAATGCGCTCAAGTTCACGACCGCGGGCGAAGTACGCATCAGTGCCCACCTCGACGGTCCCGACTGGGTGATTTTCTCGGTGGCCGACACTGGCATCGGGATCGCAGCCGAGCATCTCGACGCGCTCTTCAACGATTACGTGCAGGTCGATTCGCCCATCCAGAAGCGCCTGCGCGGGACCGGTCTTGGCCTGTCCCTGAGCCGCAAGCTCGCTGAACTGCTCGGCGGCCGGGTTTGGGCGACCAGCACTCCCGGCAAAGGTTCGGTCTTCAGCGTCGCTATTCCACTGCGTCTGGATCCTGCAATGGAGGCGCCGACTTGAGTGCGCCGGTCGCTCGCATCCTGGTGGTCGACGACAATCCGGCGACCTGCTATGCCACGTCTCGGGTGCTCAGCGCGGCCGGGTATGCAGTGGTCGCGGCGATTGACGGTGCCCAGGCACTGAGCCTCGCGCGCGGCGCGATTGACCTGGTCATTCTCGACATCAATCTGCCGGATATCGACGGTTTCGAAGTCGCGCGACGGCTACGCATCGATCCGCGCAGCTCACGGCTGCCGATCGTGCACTTGTCGGCGACATTGACCGGCGACGCGAACAAGGCAGAGGGCCTTGCGGCCGGGTCCGACAGCTATCTCGAACACCCGGTCGAGCCGCAGGTGCTCCTCGGCACCGTGCGCGCGTTTCTGCGCACGCGGCGTGCGGAAGAGATCGTCCGCGCCAGCGAAGCGCGGTTTCGCGGCGTGTTCGATCTTGCTTCCAATGGGATCATGCTCACCGCTCGCACCGGCGTGTGCCTCGAAGCCAATCCGGCGATGTGCCAGATACTTGGCCGCACTCGTGAGGAACTGGTGGGAATGAACACCATTGAGCTGCAAGTCTTCGACGAGGCGACGGTCGGCGCGGTGAGCGCGATCATCGACACCGAAGGAACTTGGCAGGGCTACCTGCCGCTGTTACGGGGAGATGGCAGCATTGCCGAGCTCGAGTGGCGCATCAGCCAATCGGCCGATAGCGATCTGCGCGTCGCGGTCGCCACCGACATCGGCGACCGGCGTCGGCTGGAAAGCGCGCGCGAAGATATTTACGAACGCGAGCGCGCAGCACGCGCCGAGGCTGAGCGTGTCAACCGCATCAAGGACGAATTCCTGGCTACGCTCTCGCATGAGCTGCGCAATCCGCTCAACGCAATCGTCGGCTGGGCGAATGTGCTGCTGCGTAGTGGCGTGACCGATGATCTCAAGCAGGCGGTGGTTGCGATCGACCGCAACGCGCGCATGCAGGCCCAGTTGATCTCCGATCTGCTGGACGTTTCACGAATCGCCTCTGGCAAGCTCGATCTCGAGCGGAACCCGCTGCGCCTGGATCAGATCGTGGCCGCCGCGCTACAGAGTGTGCAGCCGATGGCTGCAGCAAAAGGGGTACATCTGCAGGCACCGGCCGTGGTCCCGGTCACGGTCGACGGCGATAGCGCGCGCCTGCAGCAAGTACTTTGGAACCTGCTCAGCAATGCCGTGAAATTCACGCCCGCGGGCGGGATCGTCACGGTTGCGATCAGCGAACACGCCGGGAGCGCAGTGGTGACGGTCAGCGACACCGGCAAGGGCGTTTCAGCAGACTTTCTCCCGCATATCTTCGAACGCTTCCGCCAGGAGCAATCGGACTCCCGCAAGTCGTATAGCGGGCTGGGGCTGGGCCTGGCGATTGCGCAGCACCTGGTCGGCCTGCACGGGGGCAACATCGAGGCGCAGAGCGACGGCGAGGGTTGCGGTGCGCGATTCGTCGTCACCTTGCCGCAATTGAGTGGGGTCGCGATTGAGGTTCAGCCAGAGCCGACAGTGGCCCCGGCTGCGCGACTGGACGGTATCCGCGTGCTGGTCGTGGACGATGATGCCGACACGCGCGCCCTGATGATGAGGTTGCTCGGCGACGCCGGCGCCGAGGTCGGCGAAAGCGACCATGTCGCGCACGCCCTCGAGATGCTGGAAAACTTCGAACCACAAGTGCTGGTGAGCGACATCGGCATGGCGGTCCGCGACGGCTACGACCTGATTCGCAAAGTCCGCGAGACACGCCCCGCAAGCGCCTTGCCTGCGGTAGCAGTCACCGCCTTCGCGCGTGCCGAAGACCGCCAGCAGGCACTGCAGGCGGGCTTCCAGGAACACCTGACCAAGCCGATCGATGCACACCAGATGCTGGGGCTGGTGGCGAAGCTGGTGCGCAGGTGAGGACAGCGACGCACAGAGGCCAAGCAGAGCATTTTATCCACAGATTTCGAAGATTTGCGCAGATTAAAAGGCACTCTGCCCTACGCTCTTAATCTGCGAACATCTGCGAAATCTGTGGATGAATCTTGCTCTTCGCTCTGATGCCTTTGGGTGGCCTACGCCCAGAGCTTCGCCCAACCCGCGAGACTCAGCTTGCGCAGGGTCTCGATGTTGCGCTCGAAGATCTGGTCGGTGTCGGGATGCAGCTCGACGGCACGCTCGACTGAGGCTTCGCGCAGCAGGTGCAGGATCGGATACGGCGCGCGGTTGCTGTAGTTCTCGATGTCGTCTGGTGCACTGTCCGCGAACTGATAATCGGGATGGAAGCTGGCGACCTGGATCAGGCCTTCGAGCTGCAGGCCTTCGACGGCGGCGTCGGCAGCCTCGAGAAAATCGTTGAAATCGAGGAAATCGTTGAGCACCTGCGGATGGATCAGCAGCGTCGTCTCGACATCCTCTGGATCGCTGAGCTGGAGCGACTGCAGCTCGGTCACGAGGTCATCGACCAGGGCCTCCGCGGTGGTTGCATGGCTCACGCGGTAGCGGATGCGCTCTGCGGTGAACGGCGCGCGCGCGAACGGGCACAGGTTCAACCCGACCACGGCGCGCTCCACCCAGCGCCGGGTCAGGGCGATCACCGTGCTGTCGGCGCTGTCGATGTCACTCATATCTGGCGCACCCGCAGCTTGCGGCCTTTGATCTTGCCGGCCTTGAGGCGCGACAAGGCTTCGGCCGCCCGGCTGTGCGCGACCGCAACGTACGAGCGCGTGGCGAACACGTCGATCTTGCCGATCACGGTGGCTGGCAGGCCGGCGTCGCCCGTGAGCGCGCCGAGGATATCGCCCGGACGCAACTTTTCCGTGCGCCCGGCATCGATGCACAAGGTGATGTTGGCCGCGGGTCCAAGATTGCGCGGACGCGCCAGGGTCGGCGACTTGCGCCAGCTGAGCTTGCTCCCCTGCTCTTTCTCGATCGCGATGGCCCGCGGCATTTCGCGCGGCGTGACCAGGCTCAGCGCCAGCCCGTCCATGCCCATGCGCCCGGTCCGGCCGATGCGATGCAGATAGTCGTTGGGATCCGGCGGCAATTCGTAGTTGATCACCGCGCCGAGATCCTTGATGTCGAGCCCGCGCGCGGCGACGTCAGTGGCGACCAGGATTTGGCAGCTGCGATTTGAAAAGCGCACCAGGATTTCGTCGCGTTCGCGCTGGTCGATCTCCCCATGCAGCGCCAGCGCCGAAAAGCCGAGCGCACCGAGTGCCGCGACTAAGTCTTCGGTATCACGGCGCATGTTGCAGAAGACCACGCTCGATTCCGGCCGGTGCTCGCCGAGCACATTGGCCAGCGCCAGCGGCTTGTTCGACAAATCGACTTCATAGAAATGCTGGGTGATCGCAGGCTGCTCGGCCTCGCCGCCGACGGTCACCTCGAGCGGATCGCGCAACACCAACTGCGCCATGTCCCGGATCTCGGCCGGAAAGGTCGCTGAAAACAACAGGCTCTGGCGATCCTTCGCGGTCTTGCCGACGATCTCGAGGATCGCTTCGGAGAAGCCCATGTCAAGCATGCGATCCGCCTCGTCCAGCACCAGCACCTTGATGCCGCCGAGGTGCAGCGCCTTCTTGCGACTGAGTTCCTGGATGCGCCCCGGCGTCCCGACCACGACGTGCGGATCGTGCACCAGCGACGCCAACTGCGGCCGCAGCGGAATGCCCCCGCAGAGGATCAGCAGCTTGAGATTGGGGATGCCGATCGCGAGCCGCCGGATCTCCTTCGCGACTTGATCCGCGAGCTCCCGCGTCGGGCACAACACCAGCGCTTGCGCGCGCGTAACCGAGGGATCGATGCGCTGCAGCAGGCCGATGCCAAAGGCCACCGTCTTGCCACTGCCTGTCGGCGCCTGCGCAATCAGATCCCGCCCAGCCAGGATATCCGGCAGGCTCTGCGCCTGGATCGGCGTCATCTGCGTGTAGCCCGCCGCCTCGAGCCCCGGAACCAGCGCGGGGTCCAACTTCAAAGTAGAAAATTCATTCATCCGCGGATGATCGCAGGAAAGGCGTGCGTGTCGGCTCTAGGCTTTGGAGATCAAAGGCCTTTCTTACACAAAATGCACAAAAAGAGCGGACACAAAATGCACATAAGAAGCTTGTTGGGGTCG
>JANPJV010000087.1:0-20463 GCA_031425695.1 Rhodanobacteraceae bacterium
TGCGCCAGCACCACCAGCAGTTCGTCGAGCAGGCTGCTGGCCCCGATGCGAAAGCGCGCAGGAACCGCTTGGTCGCGGCCAAAGGCAGCGGCTGCGAGCTCGATGTAAGTGCTCGCTTGCGCCAGTGTCTTGATGCCGCCCGAGACCTTGATGCCGACCGGGCGGCCGGCGGCGGCGCTGGTGTCGAGCAGGCAGCGCACCGCTTCGGGGGTGGCGCCTCGGGAAAACCGGCCAGTCGACGTCTTCAGGAAATCGGCCCCGCCGCGCACGGCCGCACTGGCCGCCTTGGCGAGCTCGAACACGCTTGGGTAGGCCGCGCTTTCGAGGATGACCTTGAGCAGCGCGCGATCACCGCAGCGGGCCTTGACCCGGGCGACCAGGTCGCGCGCGGCGCCGCGTTCGCCCGCGAGAAAGCTGCGCCAGGGAAACACAAGGTCGATCTCGTCGGCCCCGGCGGCGATGGCGCGCCGCGTCTCACGCTCGGCGCGATCAGCGTCGCCGGCCCCGTCCGGAAAGTTGACGACCGTCGCCACGCGCACGCCGCCGATGCCCTCGCGCATCAGGCTCATGCGCGCCGCCATCACCAACTCGGGATTTACGCAGAGTGCGACTGGCGTGCCGTACGGCGTGTGCGCCCGCCGCGCCAGCGAAGCGGTCGTTGCCGGCGTGTCGTCCTCGTCGAGCGAGGTCAGGTCGAGACAGGCGAGCGCGATGCGGGCGTCGGATGGGGAGCTCATCGGCGGACACTACACGACGAGCTGGTTTCGGTTTTCGGTTTCGGTTTCGGAAGGAGCAAAGTCCAGTGCGGCGCAGGCCCCCGCTGTTTCCGAAACCGAAAACCGAAACCGAAACCACCGGGGCTGGTTATCATCGGCGGTCTACACGCGCAGGAGACAGGTCATGAATGCAGGCGAGCCCGTGGTGCCGGAAGGTGGTGCGAAGATCACGATCGACGATACCGGTCGGTTGAACGTACCGAACAACCCGATCATCCCTTTCATAGAAGGCGATGGCACCGGACCCGACATCTGGCGCGCGAGCGTGCGTGTGTTCGACGCGGCCGTGGAGAAGGCCTACGGTGGCCAGCGCAAGATCCACTGGATGGAGGTCTACGCCGGCCAGAAGTCGAATGATGAATTCGGCACCTGGCTACCGGAAGCCACGGTGCAGGCCTGCCGCGACTACCTGGTCTCGATCAAGGGTCCTCTGACCACGCCGATCGGTGGCGGCATCCGCTCGCTCAACGTCGCGCTGCGGCAGATGCTCGATCTCTATGTGTGCCTGCGCCCGGTGCGCTGGTTCGTGGGCGTGCCGAGCCCGGTCAAGCACCCGGAAAAAGTCTCGATGGTGATCTTCCGCGAGAACTGTGAAGACATCTACGCGGGCATTGAATTCGAGAACGGCTCCGAGGCCAACAAGAAGTTCTTGGGGATGCTCAAAGAGGCCTTCCCGAAGGAATACAACAAGATCCGTTTCCCGGAGACCTCCGGCATCGGCCTCAAGGCCGTGTCCAAGGATGGCTCCGAGCGGCTGATTCGTGCGGCGATCCTGTACGCGATCGAGCACAAGGAAAAATCGGTGACCCTGGTGCACAAGGGCAACATCATGAAGTTCACCGAGGGCGCTTTCCGCAACTGGGGCTATGCCCTGGCTGAGCGCGAGTTCGGCGACAAGGTCTACACCTGGGACCAGTGGGAGCGCACCAAGGCCAAGGACGGCGAGGCCGCCGCCAATGCCGAGCAGAAGGCCGCGATCGCCGCTGGCAAGGTGATCATCAAGGACGCAATCGCCGACATCACCCTGCAGCAGGTACTGACGCGCCCGGAAGAATTCGACGTCATCGCGACGCTGAACTTGAACGGCGACTACATCTCCGACGCGCTCGCCGCGCAGGTCGGCGGCATCGGCATCGCGCCGGGCGGCAACATCAACTACATGACCGGCCACGCCGTGTTCGAGGCCACCCACGGCACCGCGCCGAAGTACGCCAACCTGGACAAGGTCAATCCCGGCTCGGTCGTGCTCTCCGGCGAGATGATGCTGCGCTACATGGGCTGGACCGAAGCGGCTGACGCCATCATCCGTGCCATGGATTCGGCGATCGGCAGCAAGCGCGTCACCTACGACTTCGCACGCCTGATGGAAGGCGCGACGGAAGTGAAGTGCTCCGAGTTTGCGGACGCGCTGATCGCGGCGCTGTAATCGGCGGGGCGCTGCGGGACCCCGCTGTCGTAGGTCATGTTGCGCCCGCGTCGTTTTGGACCGGGCGGAAACATCGTTCGGGCGCTACTTGACTGGTGTGTCACGTAGCGTCCGATCCCCATCTCGCAACTGTCCGCTGCTCGCGGACGCAACGTGACCTACGTGTTTTTGTGGGTCTGCGCTGCGCGCGGACGCTTTCCGCCACCTCAAGAATCGAAAGGTCCGCGCCCAGCGCAGACCCACCACCCGCACAGAAAAGGCGCAGGCATGACCCAACTCACCACCCCAGTCGCCGTCATCACCGGCGGCGGCAGTGGCCTCGGGCGCGCACTTGCGCTGGGCTGCGCGGCGCGCGGGATGCATCTGGTGCTGGCGGATGTCGACCGCGCCGGTCTCGACGAAAGCGTGCGCCAGATTGCGGAGCAGTCGGCCGGCTGCGAGGTCCTGACCCACATGGTCGACGTGTCGAAGCTCGCCTCCGTCGAAGCCCTGGCCGCGGCCAGTTTCGAGCGCTTCGGACGGGTCGACTGGGTATTCAACAATGCTGGCGTCGGCGTCAACGGCCCAATCTGGGAGAACTCGGAGCGCGACTGGCAGTGGGTGCTCGGGGTCAACCTGCTCGGGGTCGCCTGGGGCATCAAGGCATTCGTGCCGCGGCTGCTGGCCCAGGGGCACGGCTACGTCATCAACACCGCATCGGCCGCGGGCTGGGTCAACGCACCCGGCAGTGGCGTCTACAACGCGAGCAAGTGCGCGGTCGTCGCGATGTCCGAAACCCTGGCGATGGACTTGGCACAGGCAGGTGCGAGCCTGGGCGTCAGCGTGCTGTCACCGGCGTTCTTCCCGACCGGCATCGTCGATTCGGGACGCAACCGTCCGGCCGATCTAGCCTCCGAGGAAGCACCGAGCGAAGCCCGCCGGCGCAGCGAGGAGCAGTTGCGCTACGCGGTCGAGCACGGCCGCTTGAGCGCAACGCAGGTGGCGCAGATCACACTCGAAGCCGTTGAAGCCGGGCGCTTCTACATTTTCCCGCACGGGAAGATCAAAGGGATGGTGCTGGCGCGCGCTGCCGCGGCGGATGCGGAAGAACGGGTGTACGACTCGCGTCCGGGGAAATAGCGCCGGGCTTTTGATTACGTGGGTCCGGACCTTGTCCGGACGCTTTTCCATCGGAAGAGCGTTCGGACAAGGTCCGAACCCACGAGATTAAAGCATTGCGGCCATGGCCCCCGAGCGGCCCTGATTACTCAAAGCCATCCCTCAGCAACCCATCGCCCGCCACCGGGACGCTGAACGCCTGCACCACTCGCGTGAGGTTCCCCTGCACGTCGCGCACGCTGACGGTGAGGTGCCGGTTGGTGACCAGCCCGAGCGGGGCGGACAGCGTCAGCGCATAGCGGCCCTCGCTCAACGGGACCGCCAGATCGGCGAGCGCCGCGCCGGCCGGGCGGCCGTTGACGGCAAAGTCGGCCGTGACCTGCAGGGAAGCGAGGTTGATGCCGGAGTTGGCGTCGGCAATGGCGAAGCGCAGCACATTGATCGCCTGGCTATTGTTGCCGGCGCGCGGCGAGCTGATCGTCACCGTCGGACGCAGGTCGTCCAGCAGCCAGCCGTAGGCCGCATTGCCGGCATCGATCGGCGCGCCGAGGTCAATCCAGCGCACGAACATCAGGCGCTCGTCGGCGGTCAGCGGTGGCGCCGGCGGCGGCGGCATGATGTTGCCGGTGAAGTCGAGGTCGGCAGCATTCGGGTCGGCACCGGCAGGCAGGGTCGCGGTCACGCCGGGCGTGCTTTCGGTGGGATGGTCGGCATTGGTCCAGCCGTCCAGGCGCTGGCCGAAGATCTTCCAGATCAGCAAGCTGCGGCGGCTCTGGAACATGCGCACATAGCGGCTCGCATTGGTCTGGCGCCACTGTCCGACAGGAATCACGGGCGGAAAGCCGAACTGCGCGGCCTGATCGCTTGCAAGTCGCCGATAGTCGCCCGGCAGGCCACCCACGATGCTCAAGTCACCCAAGTTCAGGTTGCCGGCCGGGCTGGCGCCCTGGTGGCATGAAACGCAGCGCGCCTGTAGCAGCGGCTGGATATCGCGAATGAATTCGACGTCGACCACGCGCGCCGGCTCGACGCGCAGGCTCGGGTTGCCGTTGCCGTCGCGAGAGAGCAGCGGCGTCACCTGGCTCAGGTCGAAGATGGTGTAGCCCGGCTGCGCCGCCGCGGTCCCGGCGAAAGCAGTCGGCTGCTGGCTGTGCGCATGACAGCCGCCACAGTCGACCCGCATTTCACCGGGACGGACCTGATGCCAGGTCTGGGCCATGTTCAGCACCATGCCGTTGCGGTCGAGCGTCTGGAAGGTAAATGGCGTGTCTGCCACGATCTTGGCGAGGAAGCTGGTGTCCGGATTGCCATCGGCATCCAGCACCGGTTGCCCGCCCTGATCCGGCTTGCGCAGGGGGATCTCGCCGAGCACGCGCAAGCGTTCTTCGGCATGGCTGCGGAACTGGCGACCTTCGTTGGGCCCGTAGGATCGATGCGTGTGCGGCTCCATCGCTACCACGCGCACCGCCCAGATGTCGGCGTTGGTGTAGCGGCCGGCGTCTGCGCCCTGCGTGAACCAGTTGCCGGACTGGCCGTTCTCGGCCGTGTTGAAGGCATCCAGCCCATTGAAGGTATTCGCGAACGGCGAGATGTAGCCGGGAAAGCTTTCGCGCTTGTAGAAGCTCGAAGTACCCGTCAGCCCATGCGCCGTGCCGGCCGGCAAGGCGGGATGCAGGGTGCCGTCGTTAGGCAACCACGGCAGTTGCGCCGGCTCGGCCACCCCATGCACGCGCTGATAGGGCACCACCGCGCGGGGCCAGGCCTCGTTGTATTGCGGCGAATTCTTGACCAGCACCAGCGCGGCCGGCGAGTTGATCACGTTCCCGCCGGGCAGCACGTAGATGCCGGCGTCGTAATAGGGCTGGACGACCGGGCGCGCGAGATCGTTGGCCGGCCCCGGCGTCCACACCACCAGCAGGTCGTTGTCCGGGGCCGCCGACGGGTGGGTGAACTTGCCGACGCGCTGGGCATCGGTCGACTGCGGCGTCGGCCGCGGTGCCGCCTCGTCGTCGCCGTGCGTGAACGGCACCAGCGAATGCAGGCCGTATGGGGTGAACGGCATCTGGAAGTCGTATCGAAACCCGGCTTCGACGGTGCAGGCAATCGGCGGATTGAGCGCCAGCGCAGCCGGATAGAAAGGCGGCGTCCCGACCGGTGGCGCCAGCGGCATCTTGTAGAGCGCACCGAAGCCGTTGTTGTTGAGGTTGTAGTAGTCCACCAGCACGACGTTCGAGTTGCCGAGCTGGGTCATGAAGTGGAAGGCCTGGGCATCCCGGAAAGCGCTGACCAGCGGCGCCCAGTTGCGCCCGTCCGGATGGATCGTCCAGATGCCCCACAGACGGGTGTCGCGCAGCCCCTGGCTCTCGTGGGATGAAAACATGAGCCGGCCATCACGCAGGATGGTCGGGTGCAGCGCGCTCGAAATGCTCATCGGCGCGATCGCGGTGACGTTCTGGCCGTCCTGGTCCATGACATACAGCTGCAAGGTCGGGTTGGTAAAACCCTTCGGTGGCTCGAAGCCATTGCGGTTGCTGGTGAACGCGATCTTGCCGCCAGGCAGCGGACACGGTCCGAGATTGAGCACGCCGTAGCCGAGCCAGTTCCAGGCGAACTGGTTCGGCGGATTCTGCGGATTGGCTTCGAACCAGGTGCCGGCGCCGGTGTTTGGCGTGAACTCGCCATTCGTCAGCCGCTGGACCTGCCGCGTCGTCAGGTTGATGCGGTAGATGTCGGCACCCTGGTAAGGCAGGCCGCGCTGGGGATTGATGCCCTCGATGGGCCGCAGATCCGGGAAGTAGCTGTAGTAGACCCATTGCGCATCGAAAGAAACGAACGGATCGGTGACCCCGCCAATGCCGCCCGCGACCAGCACTTCCTCGCTGCCATTCGGATGCAGCAACATGAGGTCGGCACCCGGATCGAACGCTGCCGGGTGGAAGACCTCTGGCCAGGTGGTATTGGTGGCGTCCCCATAGCGCGCCTGGCGCACGTAGACGATGTCGTAATCGACCGGCAAGGCTTGGGCGGGGCTGGCAATTGCCGCCATCAGGACTGCAACCGCTGAACGGTGGCGCATGTTCGATCCCCCGGATCCGTTGCCCTCAGTGTTCAGCAAGACAACGCGGAAACGCTGTGATCCCGTGCACCGCCGGAAGCAGCTCGGCGCCGCTTTGGGTGAGCAGGCGCGAGTCAGGGAGCGAAGCGTACTGCGCCTGCGAGCGCCCGAGGCTATGCCGAGGGCCAGGCGTTTGGACTTCGAATGCACTGAAAAGGCATCCAAAGCGGCGCGGAGCGCCGCACTCCAAATAGGCGCGCGCTTTGTTCGAGCTCGGCGGCTAGGCGGGTTCTACGGACTTTTCAGGAATACGATCGGCGGCGGCACGGGCCGAATAGCGGCTCCGGTGCCAGCCGTCGATCGATTCGGGTGGGTTCGCGCTAAGCGCGACGTTCCCAGATGAAGGTCAGGCGGTCTTTCGCCCGGAGCTTCTCTTTCTTCAATGAGTGCAGGGTCATATCGTCCATCGGGCGTACGCCGAGTTCAGCATCGAGCACTTGCTTGTCGAGCTCTCTGTGACGCTGGAACAGACGTTTGAATTCGTCATTGCGTTCCAGCATTGCCTGAACATCGTCGGCGTTCTGGTTTTCGAACATCACCAACCTCCTTTGCGTTGACAAATCGACGAGCGCGCACCAGCTCGAGCCCGCGACGACGCCGCGGAGCGAGGAGCTTCAGAAGGAGAGCGGCAGACGCCAAGCATTGGGATTCGCGCCGACGAGATGTCGGTAAGAACGTGGCCGAATCGCAGCTTGCATTGGGCCATGGGGCCCTCGGTTGCCGTGGAGCGCCGATTGACGTTACTCCTGTTCCGGGGAACGGGCAACTGCCGCTAAGCGGGATTAAGGTTGGAGTGCGGCGCTCCGCGCCGCTTTGGATGCTTGATTTGGGAACAAAAGCGAAACAACCCAACGCGGCGAAGAGCGCCGCACTCCAAATCTAACCGTCGCAAGCGCCGGGCTTCACTATTTCGCGTCGACGATTACTTCGACCCGCCGGTTGCGGGCGCGGCCCTCGTTGCTCCCGTTGTCGGCCATGGGCGCGGCCTCGCCGAGGCCGCGGGCCCTCAGCTTGCCGCCGTCGGCACCGAGCTCGACCAGCGCGGCGCGCACCGATTCGGCGCGGCGCTTGGACAGCGCGAGATTGTTCTCGTCGGCCCCGCGGTCGTCGGTGTGGCCCTCGATGTAGACCGTGTGGCCGGGATAACGGTTGATGAAGTCCAGGACCGAGCGCAGATTGCCGCGCGCTTCCGGCTTGAGCTCGGCCTGTCCACCCGCGAAAAATACGTCGCCGAGGGTGAGCACCTGGCCGCGCTCGGTACTCACCGGGCGCAGGGCCACCATCTGCTGTTGCAGGCTCTGCGCCTGCGCCGAGGCCAGGTCGGCCTCCTGCCGCGCGAGCTTGGCTTCGCGTTCGCGGGCAGCCGCGAGGCGCTTGGCCGCCTCGGCTTCCTGGCGCGCCAGGTCCGCGTCTTCCTCGACCGCCAGGCTGTGCGCGCGCTCGAGCTCGGCCTCCTCGGCCAGGCGCTCGGATTCTTCGGCGCGGGCCAGCGATTGCACCCGCAGCTTTTCGGCGTCCAGGCGCGCAAGCTCGGCATCGCGGCGGCTCGCTTCGAGCAGGATCGCCCGGTGCTCGTCCTCGAGCGCGGCCAAACGCTCGCGATCACGCGCCGCCGCGACCATCGCCGTGTAATTGGCAATGCGCAGCTCGACCAGGTCGGCCAGGTGCTTCCGCAGCTCGCGATCGTTCTTGGGTATTGCCGCAATCTCGTGCAGCGCGTCGTCCACGCGCGCGGCCTCGAGCGGCGCCCGGACCCGGTCTTCGCGCGAGTCAAGGGTGCGCCAATCGGCCTGGAGGCGCTCAAAATCCAGGTCACGCTTGGGCTGGGATGCGCACGCGGCGAGCGCGAAAACGACCATCAGCGTCCACTTTCTACCGATCATGGCACCTGCCCCTCGCCGAGCAGCTCACGACGCAGCTTTGAATTCTCGTTCTCCTGGGCGGCGACCTCGGCGCGCAGGCGCGCGCCCTGGCTTTTGGCCGCGGCGAGCTCGGCGCGGGCGGCCGCAACCTGCAGGGACTGGCGCGCATCCTCGTGGTCGCGGGCGTCGATCTGCGCGCGGCCGCTCTCCAGCGCCTCGCGGGCGAGCCGGTAGTCCACCGGGGCGTAGTCCTCGGCGCCCTGTGCCCGCGCATTCTCGACTGCATCGCGCGCGCGCCCGAGCTCCAGGCTCGGCGGTGGCACGCTCGCGCAGGCGCTCAAACCGAGCAGGGCTGCGAGCACCAAAGATCGGTACAGGAGAGTTTCGTAAACAGGCGTAGCATCTGGCATCGCACTTGCACTAAGTTTGGGCTGGCCCGGTATTGTGGGCAGCGCAGGCAATGCCGCGCAACCGACGAATCGTTCAATCCGCGTCAGCGACAACAAGGACACGCGTATGGATATCGGTTACTTCCTGAAACTGATGACCGAGAAGAACGCGTCGGACATGTTCCTGACGACCGGTGCTCCGGTGAACATCAAGGTCGAGGGCAAGCTCTACCCGCTCGGCAACACCGGGCTGCCCGCGGGCATGGTCAAGAAGATTGCCTATTCGCTGATGGACGAGGGCCAGGTGCCGGCCTTCGAGCGTGATCTCGAATCCAATCTTGCGATCGCGGTCAAGGACGCCGGCCGCTTCCGCATCAACGTGTTCAAGCAACGCGGCGAGATCGGCATGGTCATCCGCGCGATCAAAAGCGAGATTCCGAGCTTCGACCAGCTCAAGCTGCCGCCCATCCTGCGCGACCTGATCGTCGAGCCGCGCGGCCTGATTCTGATGGTCGGTGCGACCGGCTCAGGCAAGAGTTCGACCCTGGCGTCGATGATCGACTACCGCAACAGCACGACGGCCGGGCACATCCTCACCATCGAGGATCCGATCGAGTTCCTGCACCGGCACAAGAAATCGATCGTCAACCAGCGCGAAGTCGGTCTCGACACCCGCAATTATCACAACGCCCTCAAGAACGCGATGCGCGAGGCGCCGGACGTGATCATGATCGGCGAGATCCTGGACACCGAGACCATGGAGGCCGCGATCGCGTTCTCCGAGACCGGCCATCTGTGCCTGTCGACGCTGCACTCCAACAACGCCGACCAGACCATGGAGCGCATCCTCAACTTCTTCCCCGAGGCGTCGCACAAGAACGTGCTGATGAACCTCTCGCTGAACTTGCGCGCGATCGTTTCGCAGCGGCTGATCGTCGGCAAGGACGGCCGCCGCCTGCCGGCCGTCGAGATCCTGCTCAACACCCCGCTGATCCGCGACATGATCCGCCGCGGCCAGGTTCACGAGCTCAAGGAAGCGATGGACCGTTCGCTGTCGGAGGGCATGCAGACTTTCGACCAGGCGCTGTTCCGCCTCTACAAGGAAGGCAAGGTCGAGCTCGAGGAAGCCCTGCGCAAAGCCGACTCCCGCGACGGCCTCGCGCTCAAGATCCGCCTTTCAGAAGGCGGCGGCGAAAGCGGCGGCGACGCCTTCTTCGATCACTCCAATTTCTAGGTTTTGCTCCCCTCTCCCATGCTTCAAGGGAGAGGGGTGGGGGAGAGGGCGTTTTCATTCCGCAAGAGCGCCCTCTCCCCTGCCCCTCTCCCGCAGGCGGGAGAGGGGATCCCGCCAGCTTGAGATCTCTTCCAGTGCCCACCTTCGCCCTTGCTCCCCACCCGCTCCCCAGCGTGCCGATTGCCGGCACCGACGCGCGCTTTCCGGTGCATCGGATCTATTGCATCGGGCGTAACTACGCCGATCACGCCAAGGAGATGGGGCACGCCGCCGAGAAAGGCGACCCGATCTTCTTCATGAAGCCGGCCGACGCGGTGGTCACGGATGGCCGTGCAGCACGCTTTCCGTCAGCGACGAGCAACCTCCACCACGAGGTCGAACTGGTAGTGGCGCTGCGCTCGGGTGGCCGCGATGTTCCGGTCGCGCACGCCCTGGAGCTGGTGTTCGGCTACGCAGTCGGCGTCGACCTGACTCGCCGCGACCTGCAGGCCGCCGCGAAGAGCCGCGGAGCACCCTGGGACACGGCCAAGGGCTTCGACGACAGCGCGCCGATTTCGACCATCGTCCCGTGCACGGATCGGCACCCGCAGTCTGAAGAAATGCGCCTCTATGTCAACGACGAAGTGCGCCAGAGCGTGAGCGTCGCCGACATGCTGTGGCCCGTGCCGGAGATCATCTCGCTGCTGTCGGGGCTCTACGAGCTGCAACCGGGCGATCTCATTTTCACCGGCACGCCGGCCGGGGTCGGGCCGCTGCAGCCGACCGATCGAGTGGCGTGCGTGCTGGAAGGCTGGGCGAGCCTGGAGCTCCAGTTTGCGTAGTCCCCGGTAGGTCATGTTGCCCGCGCGGCGGGCTACTTGACGGCTCTCCCCGCCGAGAGCGTCAAGTAGCCCGCTGGCGCGGGCAACATGACCTACGTTCGAAGAACAAGCCGTGTCGCTCTCGGCTATCTTCGGCGCCTCGCTTTTCGCTTGAAGACCAATATGAGCAGCACTCAGGAAGCCCTCGACCTCATTGCCCGTGGCGCGGAGGAGATCCTCAAGCTCGATGAGCTGGAGGCGCGCCTCAAGACGGGCAAGAAATTGCGGATCAAGGCCGGCTTCGATCCGACCGCGCCCGACCTGCACATCGGGCATACCGTGCTGCTCAACAAGATGCGCCAGTTCCAGATGCTCGGCCACCAGGTCATCTTCCTGATCGGCGATTTCACCGGAATGATCGGCGACCCGACCGGGCGCAACGCGACGCGCAAGGCGCTCACCCGCGAAGATGTGGAGTTGAACGCGCTCACCTATCGCCAGCAGGTGTTCAAGGTGCTCGACGAAGCCACGACCGAGGTGCGCTTCAACTCCGAGTGGTTCGATGCGATGGGCGCCAACGACCTGATCAAGATCGCCGGCAAGTACACCGTCGCGCGGATGCTGGAGCGCGATGATTTCTCCAAGCGCTTCAAGGGCGAGCAGCCGATCGCCGTGCACGAATTCCTGTACCCGCTGGTCCAGGGCTACGACTCGGTCGCGCTCAAAGCCGATGTCGAGCTCGGCGGCACCGACCAGAAGTTCAACTTGCTGGTGGGCCGCTCGTTGCAGGGCGACTACGGCCAGGCGCCACAGATCGTGCTGACCATGCCATTGCTGGAAGGCACCGATGGCGTCAACAAGATGGGCAAGTCGCTCGGCAATTACATCGGCATCAACGAGCCGCCAGGCGAGATTTTCGGCAAGACGATGTCGATCAGCGACGACTTGATGTACCGCTATTTCGAGCTGCTGTCCTTCAAGATCGGCACCAGCGAGCTCAAGACCCTGCGCGCCGATGCGCAGAGCGGAGCGCTCAACCCGCGCGACTTGAAGCTCAAGCTCGCCCACGAGCTGACCGAGCGCTTCTGCGGGACGCCGGCGGCGGAGGAATGCGTGGCCGCCTGGCATCGGCGCACGCAGGAAGGTGCGCTGCCGGAGAACATCGAAAGCGTGGACATTGCGCTACCGGAAGGCGGCATTCGCATCGCTGCACTGCTCAAGCAGAGCGGCCTGACTCCCAGCACCGCCGAGGCGCTGCGCAAGCTCAGCGAGAACGGCGTGCGCATCGACGGCGAAGTGGTGAGCGACCGCGAGCGCAGCTTCACCACGCCTGCGGAGTTCATCCTGCAAGTCGGCAAGCGCAACTTCCGGCGAGTCAGGCTGGGGTGACCGCGACAAAAACCAAGAAAGATCAACCGTTCAACGCAGAGACGCAGAGACGCAGAGGGAGCATTAGAGAGAAGAGCAGAAGAGCAGAAAGAACGAAAGAATCTTTATGGGTTTGGCTGCTCTTCTAGATCACGCGCCGCCAATGTCCAAGTACAGCTCCCCAAAAATGGCTTCTCTGTTTTGCTTTCCTCTGTTTTGCTTCCTCTGCGTCTCTGCGCCTCTGCGTCTCTGCGTTGAACTTTTGACGTTTCTTTTGTCATTGACCGCCACGCGCGGTCGTGCACAAAGCCTTCACATGCGCGAGACTCATCAATCCGACCGAGCCTAAGGAGGATTCTATGAGCACGTCCGCAGACGACAGCAAACCCTTCGATCCGTTTGAGTTGATGGCGGCCATCTTGCTTGGCCTTGGAGCCATCGCGGCTTCGATCGCCGGGCACCAGGAAGGGCTCTGGGGGGGCGCCAGCGTCGAAGCCTATGGTGAAGCAGCGGCGCTGACGACCAAGGCCTCGAGCACCTACAACGATGAGCTCACGACCTACATGCAGGACACCCAGACCGACGTCCGCGCGAAAGAGCTGATCTGGGAAGGCGACGAGATGGAGGACGCGGATGCCGGCAAGCGCAAGCTCGGCATGGCCTCCTGGATGCTGCTGACCCAGTTGTCCGAGCCTGCCTATGCCGCATTGAAACTGCCCGAGGCGAGCCGCAAGGCGTACGAGGGTGGAGATGCCGACGTGGTGCTGAGTAATGAAGACCTGGTCGCTGCGCTCAACATCGATCTCGACGGCGACTACGTCGATTCGGTCTTCGTTGCGAGTTCCGAGGAAATTGAAGCGGCCGACAAACGCTTCGCCGAAGGCCGGACCGCGA
Source organism: Rhodanobacteraceae bacterium (assembly GCA_031425695.1). Classification (GTDB taxonomy): domain Bacteria; phylum Pseudomonadota; class Gammaproteobacteria; order Xanthomonadales; family SZUA-5; genus JANPJV01. The sequence goes on from JANPJV010000087.1 coordinate 12,963, forward strand.
ACGGCAATGGCGATCAGTTCTCACTCGCCGGCGTGATCTTCACCGTCGCGCTGTTCTTCGCCGGCCTCTCGCTGATCTTCAAGACCTCCATGCGTTGGGCTTTCCTGGGGCTCGGCAGCCTGATCTTGATTGCTGGCGCCGTGTTCATGAGCACGCTGACCTGGGCTTGAAGAGCGCGGACTTGGTAGCCCGGGTAAGCGCAGCGCACCCGGGAATTTTGGACGCCAGAATATTCCCGGGTGCGCCTTCGGCTTACCCGGGCTACAACGGCGACGTCACGCGCCCACGCTTCACCGCACTGCCTTCCCATCCTCATCGACGACCGTCACCGGCCCGATGTCGAGCTTGCGGACGCCGGCTTCGATCTGTGCGAGGTCGCCGACGATGACCCAGGTCAGTGCATCGGGATGGATGACTTCTTTAGAGGCGGCTGCCAACTCGGCCAGGGTCTGCGCTTCGATGCGCTGCTTGGCGGTGACCACCCAGTCATCGGGTCGATCGTTGATCAGGATCGCGCGCACCGCGCTTTGGACAGCGCCGATGGTCTCGTAGGCGCCCGGCAGTGAGCGCACGTCGCGTGCCTTGAGCTTGGCCAGTTCGTCGTCAGTGGCGGGACGCTGGTCCAGATACTCGGCGAGCTCACGGCGGATTTCCCCGATCGATTCGGCAGTCTTGTCAGTCTGCACCGGCGCCACCACCAGCCACGGCCGCTGTCCGCGCGCGCCCGGCATGCTCACACTGGCCCCATAGCTCCAGTGCTTGTCCTCGCGCAGGTTCATGTTGATGCGTGAGGTGAACCCGCCGCCGAGCACACTGTTCATCGTGCCGATCTGGGTCACGTTCGGCGCGCGATTGGACGGCCCGAGCAGGCCGGCGATGATCAGGGTCTGCGGCGCTTCGGGCCGATTGACGAGGTAGACGCGCGGCGCCTTCGGCAGGGCGACCTCAGTGATTTCGACTTGCGGTGCCGGCCCTGACGGCTTGGGCCACTGCCCGAAGCTGCGTTCGAGCAGGGGCAGGATCTCGCGCATGCTGGTGGCGCCGGCGACGATGATGCGGGCGTTGTCCGGACGCAGCCATTCGCGGTGATAGGCGACCAGGTCATCGCGCTTGAGCGCGGCAATGCTGGCCTCGGTCCCGGTGCCGGAAAACGGCATCGCATAAGGGTGGCCATCGCCATAGAGCAGCGGCGGCAGGATGCGCTGGGCGAGCCCACCCGGCTGTGATTTTTCCTGGGCGATGCTGCTCAGCCACTGCTTGCGCAGACGTTCGAATTCGCGCTCCGGGAATTCCGGCTTGCGCACCAGCGCGACCAGCATGTCGAGCGAGGGCTCGATCTTTTCGGCAAGCGCGGAGACCCCGACGTAGCCATTGTCGAGACTGGCACCGCTGTAGAGCTGCGCGCCGATGAGCTCGGCCTGGCGGGCAATCTCGATCGGGTCCATGCCATCGGCGCCCTCGTCGAGCATGGCGTAGGTAAAGCCCGCAGTGCCTGCAGGCTGCTCGCGGTCCCCCGCCGAACCGCCACCAAAGAGCAGCTCGATGTTGATCAGCGGGATGGTCGAGCGCGCCGCGAGGACCACTTCGATGCCATTGGCGAGGCGCGCGCGTTCGATCTTCGGGAAATCCACCTCCGGAAACTCGTTGACGACCGGAATGCCGGGCTTGCGATCGACCGCACTGGTTGCGGTGTTCTTGAACGTACCGACCGGATGCACCTCGAGCGTGTGGTCGCCAGCGCTGAGCCAGCGTTGCGCGGCGTCGCGAATCTGCACCGGCGTGGCGGTTTCGAGACGCGCGAATCCCTGTCGGTAGCAACCCGGGTCGCCATCGTAGACCTCGCATTCGGCGAGGATCCCGGCCTTGCCGCTGAAGCCACCGACCTTCTCGATGCCGCGCAGGAAGCCGGATTTGTACTCCAGCCGCGTACGCTCGAGCTCCTCGCTGGTGGGGCCATCTTTGAGGAAGCGCGCGAGCTCTTCGGCGATCACCGCTTCTACCTTTGCCAGATCGCCGGGCTGCTTGAGGTCGGCGGTGATCCCGAACAGGCTCGACAGCTCGAGCGTCTGCACGAAAGCGCCGGCGGAATCGACCAGCTGGTCCCGGTAGACCAGGCGCTGGTAAAGACGCGAAGTCTTGCCCTGGCCAAGGATCGATACCGCGATCTCGAGGGCGTCGGCGTCGACGCTGTTGCGCTCCGCAACATTCCACACGCGGTACACGCGCGAGCGCGCAACGCGGTCCTGCATGACTTCGCGGGTGCTGCTGGTGCGCGGCGCGACCCAGGATTCGAGTCGGCTGACCGGGGGGCCTGCCGGAATATGGCCGAAGTACTGCTGCGCCTTGGCGCGTGCAGTTGCGACATCAATGTCGCCCGCGAGCACGAGCGTCGCGTTCGCCGCTCCGTAATAGCGCGCGAACCACGCCTTGACGTCGTCCAGTGTCGCCGCGTTGAGATCGTCCATCGAACCGATGGTTTCCCATGAGTACGGATGATTGGCCGGGTAACTGGCCCGCAGGAGCGCCTCGAACACGCGCCCGTACGGCTGGTTCTCGCCCTGGCGCTTTTCGTTCTGGACCACGCCGCGTTGCTCGTCGAGGCGCGCCTGGTCGATGACCCCGAGCAGATGGCCCATGCGATCGGATTCCATCCACAGGGCCATGTCGAGCGCAGTCACCGGCACGCTCTGGAAGTAATTGGTGCGGTCGAATGACGTGGTGCCATTCATGTCGGTGGCGCCGATGCGCTCGAAGGGCTTGAAGTACTCGTCGTTGTAGTTCTCCGTGCCCTGGAACATCAGGTGCTCGAACAGGTGCGCAAAGCCCGTCCGCCCGCGCACCTCGTCCTTCGAGCCGACGTGATACCAGATCGACACGGCCACGATCGGCGCCTTGCGGTCCGTGTGCACGACGACGGTCAAGCCGTTGTCCAGCTTGAACTTCTCGAATGGGATGAGCTCTTCGGCGGCGTGCGCGAAGTGGGCGATGCAAAGAGCGAATACAGCGAGCAGCAGGCGCATGGGGGGTCTTTCCTGGTTTCGGATTTCGGTTTCGGTTTCGGTCAGATCACCGGCGCAGCGCAGATCGCTCCAGGGCTTTGCACCGAAACCGAAACCGACATCCGAAACCAACATGACGCCAGTACTATGCACCCCAACCAACGCCAACAGGAGCACCTCATGCGCATCCTCATCACCGGCGCCAATCGTGGGCTTGGGCTCGAATTCACGCGCCAGTACCTGCAGCGCGGGGAGCGCGTAATCGCGACCGCGCGTCATGCCAACCGGGCGGCGGCGCTCAATCACCTGGCGGGCGAGTTCCCCGGGCACCTGACGGTGCTGCCGCTGGATGCCGCGAATGTCGCATCGATCAATGAGCTGGTGCGCGAGCTCGGCGCGCTCGACGTCAGCATCGATCTCTTTATTGCCAATGCCGGCGTGCTGATCTCGGGTGAGCGCCTGGGCGACCTTTCCGCCGAGGATCTCGAGCAGAGCCTGCGGGTCAATGCGGTCGGGCCGGTGCTGCTCACGCAGGCCTTGTTGCCGCGGCTCGCACGCGGCGCCAAGGCGGTCTACCTGAGCTCGATCCTGGGCTCGATCGGCGCCCGCGACAGTTTCTACAACCCGAGCTACTGCATGAGCAAGGCCGCGCTCAACATGGGCATGCGCGTGCTGTCGTTCGCGCTGGCCGAACGGGCGATCACCGCGTTCTCCGTGCATCCGGGCTGGGTACGCACCGACATGGGTGGCGACAAGGCGCCGCTCGAGGCCCCCGATTCGATCGGCGATCTCATCCGCCTTATCGATTCGCGTGAGCCCGAACACAACGGCCGCTTCTTCGCGCACGATGGCGCAGAGCTCGCCTGGTAGTTAGTTAGTTGTGAGGCGGCGCTGTGCAGAGGGCAGGACCTCCGTCACAGTTCGGGTTCCCGGCCTGCATGTTATCTTCACTTTCATGCGCCACGGCCCGCCAAGTTTTGCATGAAAGCCGCAGCGTTCATTGCGCTGGGTGGCCTGCGGGCGACTGTCGCCGTGGGCATGCTCGGGCTGGGTTGGCCACGCGCCGCGCACGCGCTGGAGCTTTCCGGGCACCTTCCGCATGTTGCCCTTGAAGCGCTGATCCTGGCCTTTGCGGCGCTGACCATCTCGCGCTATCGCCGTCGAGTTGCCGAGCTCGCTGAAGCCCAGGCCGCGCTGCGCGAGCGTGACGAGCGCCTCAAGCTCGCGCTCAACGCGTCGAGTGATGGCTACTGGGATTGCGATCTCATCAACGATGTCGTCTATCGCTCCGCCTTCGATCTCGAACACGGGCTGGTCGTCGAGCGTACCTTCACCTCCAAGGAAGTGCGCGAGCGCCTACATCGCGACGATCTCGGCAAATTCGAAAGCGCCCTCGCGCGCCACCTCTCCGGTCTTGACCAGCAACTCGAAGTCGAAGTTCGCATGATCGACAAGGACGAGCACCTGAGCTTCATGCTGGTTCGTGGCGCGACCGTCGAGCGCAAGGCTGATGGACAACCGGCGCGCCTCGCCGGCACCTTCCGCGACGTCAGCGAAGTGCGCAAGGCGCAGCGCGCGAGCCGCATCGCCGAGGAAGTCATCGAGTCGATGCAGGAAGCGGTCGCGGTCACCAATGCCGCCCACGACCTGGTGACCGTCAACCCGGCCTTCGAGCGCATGACCGGATTCACAGCCGACGAGATCGTTGGCCAGGCCAGCTCACTGCTGAACTCCGACCGCCACGATCCGGATCACTATCGGCGCACCCGAGTGTCCCTGGAGGCCGATGGCCAGTGGCAAGGCGAGCGCTGGCAGCGGCGCAAAAATGGCGAGGAGCTGCTGGTCGCCGTGCGCACCTCGCGCATCGTGCTGGCCCCCGACAACGAGCGCCTGTATGTCTCGGTGCTTTCGGATATCGGTGAGCGCCGCCGCAACGAGCATCGCCTGCAGCGCCTCGCCAGCCATGACGGGCTTACCGGGGTCGCCAGCCGCAATGCGTTCATGCAGCAGCTGGATGCTTATCTCGCCGAGTTGCGCCCGGCCGAGGGCGTGCTGGGCGTGCTCGAAATCGATCTCGACCGCTTAAAGCACGTCAACGAGACCCTGGGCCATGACGCCGGCGACGAGCTGCTGCAGGCGGTCGCCTTGCGCCTGGAAGCCTGCTTGTCCGAAGGCGACCTGCTCTCGCGGCTGGGCTCCGATGAGTTTGCGATCGCGCCGGTGGCGGCGCGTACGCCGGAATCGCTGGTCTGGTACGCGCAGTTCCTGATCTCGGCGTTTTCGGAGGCCTTCGTCGTCAATGGCCGCGCGATCACGGTCACGCCGAGCATCGGCATCAGTTTGTGGCCGGAGCACGGTCGCGATGCGCGGCACCTGGTCAACGCCGCCGACTCGGCCATGTACGAGGCCAAGGCCGAAGGGCGCAACACCTTCCGTTTCTACAACCCCGGCCGCAGCCAGGCGATCCGCGACGGGCTGGAAATGGAGCGCCGCATCCGCCTCGCGGTCGAGCGCAACGAATTCCTGCTGATGTACCAGCCGCGGTACTCAGTGGCCGCCAATCGGGTCACCGGCTTCGAGGCGCTGCTGCGCTGGCGCCATCCGGATCGCGGCCTGGTCAGCCCCGAAGAATTCATCGGCGTGCTCGAAGAGACCGGGCTCATCGTGCCGGTCGGGCGCTGGGTGCTGTCGGAGGCGCTCGCGCAAGTGCGCGAATGGCGCCAGCGCGGCCACCACGACGTCTCGGTCTCGGTCAATGTCGCCCAGCGCCAGCTGCGCGAAGGCACCTTGCAGCAGTTCATCGCGATCCTCTTGAACGAGCTCGGCCTCAAGGGCGACGCGCTCGAGCTCGAGATCACGGAAAGCCAGCTGATGGAAGATCCGGATGACGCCATTGCGCAGCTGGTGGAGCTGCACAAGCTCGGCCTGCGCATCGCCATCGACGATTTCGGGACCGGCTATTCATCGCTCGCTTACCTGCGCAAGCTGCCGATCGATATCCTGAAAGTCGACCGGGCGTTCGTCAGCGACCTGCCTGGCGATACCGATTCTGGCGTCATCATCGAAACCATCCTCGGCATGGCCCGCACCCTCAAGCTGCGCGCGGTCGCCGAAGGCGTGGAGAACGAGGCGCAGGCGCGCTTCCTCGGCAACCTCGGCATCGACGAGCTGCAGGGTTTCTGGTTTTCCCGGCCCATCCCGGCCGACAACTGCCTCGCCCTGCTGGACGGACGCGGTCCGCGCCAGGCGGCGCTGCGCAGCGTGCCGGGGTGAAGCGAGTATTCATCCGCAGATTTCGCCGATTGAGGTAGGCTGGGGTCTACACGTCGGACGGATGCGGTTTTCGACTCGGCCGATCGAACGTGCGACCCCGGCTCTCGCTACGTAGATGTACGCGGCGCTGGCGCGAACCATTGCGGGCGCTGTAGAAACGCTGAGCGCGCTCAGAGCCACGCTACCTCACTCGGATGCCGAACTGCGGTGAACATGAACTCCAGAATCGCACGAATCTCGGTACTGGTTGCTTTCGCGCTGCCCGTATTCGCGGAAAGCCCCCAGCCCACTACCTACGCCAGTTACTCCGGCAACGCCTTCGATCTCGACACCGAAAAGCTCGTCTATGCCGAGGTCCACCAGCTCGTCCTCGAAGGCGATGAAGTGCTGGAGCGCTGGGTGAGCTATCGGTGCCCCAACGGCCGCGCCTTCGCGCGCAAGCGCGTGCAGCGTTCGCGCCTACCGGCGGTGCCGAGCTTCACGCTGGATGACCGGCGTCTCGACTACAGCGAGGGGCTGGAGGTCGGCAGCGACAAGGTCGAGGTGTACGTACGCGAAGCCGGCGAAAAGGCGGTCGAAAGAGAAGCGCTCGCTGAGGTGCCGCCCAACCTCGTCGCCGATGCCGGCTTCGATGTCTTCGTGCGCGACAACTGGGACGCGCTGGTTGCCGGCGAAACCGTGCGCTTCGATTTCCTGGTGCCGAGCCGGCTCGACTTCCTCGGCTTCAAGGTCAGGCAGACTGGCGAAGGCCAAATTTACGAGCGTCCGGCGCGCACTTTCCGCCTCGCCCTCGGCGGCGTAATCGGGCTGCTCGTCTCCGGTATCGACGTCTCCTACGATGCCGATTCGCGCGCAATCCTGCGCTTCTCCGGCCTGAGCAATGTGCGCGATCCGGAAGGCGACAACTACGTCGTCCGCATCGACTTCCCGCCGGAAGCGAGGAAGGTGGAAAGCGGACCGGACGCAATGGTCGCGGCCCGCGAGGAGGAGTTGGTCAGCAGTTGCGAAGCGTAAAAGCTCCCCTCTCCCGCGCTTTTGGGGAGAGGGGTTGGGGGACAGGGCGCTCTGCTTTCATCAACCGCCAAGGCGCCCACACCCCCGACCCCACACCCCAAAAGCATGGGAGGGGGGAGCAAAAACCCAACATCGCCTTGTTAACGTACTGCGCGTGCTGGCTCTTGCTGACGGCGCCGATCTGCGTGCCCTGGACCTGGCCGTTCTTGAAGACC
>JANPJV010000088.1:0-39363 GCA_031425695.1 Rhodanobacteraceae bacterium
GCGACTACCCGCGCATCCGCGCGGCCGGCGCGCTTTTTTTTGGGTGATACGTGTGGCGCCCCTCCCCCTCGCTTGGTTGGGAGAGGGGCAGGGGGAGAGGGGCTTTTGTTTGCACGTCAACAGCCCCTCTCCCCCAACCCCTCTCCCGAAAAAGCTCGGGGTGTGGGTAGCGATCTGTCGCAACCCTCAATTCAAGGAATGCACATGTTTAGCCACAAATTTCGAATCGCGGCGTTGGCCCTCGCGGCCACGCTCGTCACCCCCGCTCACGCGACCAACATCACTGGCGCCGGCGCGACGTTCATTTTCCCAGTAATGACGCGCTGGTCGGCTGATTACAACAAGGCCACCGGAACCGAAGTCAACTACCAGTCGATCGGATCGGGCGGCGGCATTGCGCAGATCAAGGCCGCAACCGTCGACTTCGGGTCGTCGGATGCACCGCTGTCGCCGGAAGAGTTGGCTACAGCTGGCCTCGGTCAGTTTCCCTCTGCGATCGGTGGCGTCGTGCCGGTCGTCAATTTGCCGGGTATCGCTGCGGGACAGGTTCGATTCACCGGACCGGTTCTGGCCGACATTTTTCTGGGCAAGCTGACCAAGTGGAACGACCCGGCGATTGTCGCGATCAATGAAGGCGTGGCGCTGCCTGACATGCGGATTACAGTGGTTCATCGCACCGATGGTTCAGGCACCACCTTCAACTTCGTCAACTACCTGTCCAAGGTCAGTCCCGAGTGGAAATCCAAGGCGGGCGAAGGCACCACGGTCAGGTGGCCGATCGGTATTGGTGGCAAGGGCAACGAAGGCGTCGCCGCCTACGTCAAGCAGATCAAGGGCGGCATCGGCTACGTCGAGCTCTCCTATGCGCTGCAAAGCAAGATGTCGTACGCCTCGATGCAGAACAAGGCCGGCAAGTGGGTGCAGCCCAACGCCGAGAGCTTCCAGGCGGCCGCCGCGAGTGCCGATTGGGCGAGCGCCAAGGACTTCTACCTGATCATGACCGACGCCGCCGGCGATGCCTCCTGGCCCATCGCGGCCACCAACTTCATCCTGATGTACAAGCAGCCCAAGGATGCCGCCCGCTCCAAGGCCGTGACCGATTTCTTCGGGTGGGTCTACGTCAACGGCCGCACCCAGGCCGAAGCCCTGCACTACGTGCCGCTGCCCGAGCCACTGGTCAAGCAAGTTCAGGAATACTGGACGGCGAATTTCAAGTTCTAGGTGCGGTCGGAGCAAGGCCACCCCGGCCTTGCTCCGAAACGCCCAACAGAACGCGTCGTTTGAAAGTGGCGCCCATGCATGTGGCGCAGCACCCGCTGACATTTTCAGCCTTCGCAATGTCACGTAACGCCCGAATAATGTGAACCGCTCGACGCAGCCTTGCGCGGGCGCAACGTGACCTAGGTCGTGAGCAGCACCCCGGAACCCATGAGCACCACCCTCGAAGCTGATATCCGAGCAGAGAAGAGCGCCAGCGGCGACCGCGTGTTCGCGGGGCTGGTTGCGTGCGCGGGTTTCTTTGTACTGATCGCACTCACCGGTGCGGCGGTCTCGATGCTGTGGGGCGGCTGGGAGGCGTTTTCGACCTTCGGCTGGGAGTTCCTCACCAGCAGCAACTGGGATCCCGGCGCGCGCCAATTCGGCGCCTTGGTGGCGATTTTCGGCACGCTTGCGACCGCAACCATTGCGATGTTGATCGCGGTGCCCATCAGCTTCGGTATCGCGCTGTTCCTGACCGAGGTGGCGCCGCCGTGGTTGCGCACCCCGGTCGCAGCCGCGATCGAGTTGCTGGCCGGCATACCATCGATCATTTTTGGCATGTGGGGGCTGTTCGTTCTGGCGCCCTACCTCAGCGAGCACGTCTACCCGTGGGTGAACGACAACCTCGGCGAGTTGCCCTGGATCGGTACGGTGTTCCAGGGGCCGCCGATCGGCATCGGCATATTGACCGCGGGCCTGGTGCTGGCGGTGATGGTGATTCCGTTCACCTCGTCGGTCATGCGCGAGGTCTTCCTGACGGTGCCCACGCGGCTGAAAGAATCGGCCTACGCTCTCGGCTCGACCAAATGGGAAGTGGTCTGGGACATCGTCCTGCCCTACACGCGCACGGCCGTCATCGGCGGCGTGTTCCTGGGCCTCGGCCGCGCGCTCGGCGAAACCATGGCGGTCACTTTCGTGATCGGCAACGCCTATAACATTTCGACATCACTGCTGGAGCCGGGGACTTCCATCGCCTCGGCGATTGCCAATGAGTTCGCCGAAGCCATTGATCCGCTGCACAAGTCATCCTTGCTCGCGCTGGGCTTCGTGCTCTTCCTGATCACTTTCGTGGTGCTGGCCATTTCGCGGCTGATGCTGCGCCAGCTGAAGCGGCGCGAGGGCAGCGTATGAGCGGAGAATCGAGTCTGCAGCGCTGGCGCGCATTCAAGAACCAGATCGCCATGGTGTTGTCCGGTGCGGCCGCACTGTTCGGGCTGTTTTGGCTGGCCTGGATCCTGTGGACCACCCTGAGCCGTGGCATTGGCGCCATCAACTGGGCGCTTTTTTCGCAACTGACGCCGCCACCGAATGAAGTGGGCGGCTTGCTGAATGCCTTTGCCGGCAGTGCGATCATGTGCCTGATGGCGATCGCGTTCGGCGCACCGATCGGCATTGCCGCGGGTACGTACCTGGCCGAGTACGCGAACTTCCGCAAGATCGGCAGCGCGATCCGCTTCGTCAACGATATCCTGCTGTCGGCGCCCTCGATCGTGCTCGGCCTGTTCGTGTACACCCTGGTCGTCGCCACCACCGGACAATTTTCCGCGATCGCCGGCTCCATCGCGCTCGCGTTCATCGTACTGCCGGTGGTCGTGCGCACCACAGACGACATGCTGCGGCTGGTGCCTAGCCAGATGCGCGAGGCGGCGCTGTCGCTTGGCGTGCCGCAGTGGAAAGTGACCGTACAGATCCTCTATCGCGGCGCGCTCGGGGGCATCGTCACGGGTGTGTTGCTTGCACTCGCCCGCATCAGCGGCGAGACCGCACCGTTGCTGTTCACGGCTTTCAGCAGTCAGTACTGGAGTCTTGATATCACCCAGCCGATGGCCAACGTGCCGGTCGTGGTGTTCCAGTACGCTGCCAGCCCGTATGAATCCTGGCAGGCGCTGGCCTGGGCGGGCGCCTTCGTACTGTCCATGTTCGTGTTGCTGTTGGGCATCGCTGCCCGCCTGATCCTCCTTCGCAATCGGATCACCAATGAGTGAGATACGCCTCGCGGTAACGGCAGCGGCCACTGCGTCCAGTGGGGAAGCCGTCGTCAACAAGCTGGTCGCGCGCAAGCTCGGCTTCCACTACGGCGACACGCAGGCGCTGCGCGAAGTCAGCATCGACATTCCCGAGCGCCGGGTCACGGCGCTGATCGGGCCATCCGGGTGTGGCAAGTCGACCTTGCTGCGCGTGTTCAATCGCATTTATGCGATCTATCCGAAGCAGGTGGCCAGCGGCGAAGTGTTGCTCGATGGCGAGAACATCCTCGGTCCCAAATACCCCTTGAGCCGGCTGCGCAGCAAGATCGGCATGGTCTTCCAGAAGCCCGTGCCCTTTCCCATGTCGATCTACGAAAACGTGGCCTACGCCATCCGTCATCACGAGCGCATGGGCCGCTCGCAGATGGACGAGCGCGTGGAAGAGGCGCTGCAGCAGGCCGCCTTGTGGAACGAGGTCAAGGACAAGCTCAAGCGCAGTGCGCTCGGGCTCTCGGGTGGGCAACAGCAGCGTCTGTGCATTGCCCGGGCGATCGCGCTGCGGCCGGAAATCCTGCTGCTGGACGAGCCGACCTCGGCGCTTGATCCGATTGCTACCGGACGCATCGAGCAGCTGGTTGCCGATCTCAAGGCGCGCTACACGATCGTCATCGTGACCCACAACATGCAGCAGGCGGCACGCTGCTCGGACTACACCGGGTTCATGTACCTGGGCGAGCTCATCGAGCACGGTGCCACCGACAAGATGTTCACCAACCCCGGCAAGCAACAGACCGAGGACTACATCACTGGCCGGTTTGGGTGAAGAGCGGTTGCGCCAAGCTCGTGCCGACGCATGCGTCAGCAGCGATGAAACCCCGGCGGCCATCCCGACGGGCAAGAGCTAGCTTTGGGTGGGTCCGCACTGCGCGCGGACTCTTTTGCGGCGCTCGCCCTGAGTTCGGGCGGACGATCCGAGCACAGGAAAGCAAATGACTGACCACATTCTCAAAGGCTACGACGACGAGCTGGCGCGCCTGACCGCCGAAATCCTGCGCATGGGCGAGATTGCCGTGGCCCAGCTGGAAGCCGGCATGGACGTGCTCGAGCGCCGCGATTCGGAAGCGGCCCGCCAGGTGATTGCAGCGGACACCGAGATCGATGCCCTCGAGCTCGAAGTAGGCCACGACGTCGTGCGCCTGCTTGCGCTGCGCCAGCCGATGGCGCGCGACCTGCGCGAGATCCTCGCGGCGCTGCGCATTGCTTCGGACATCGAGCGCATCGGCGACTACGCGGCCAATGCCGCCAAGCGCTCGATTGCCTTGAACGAATCACCCGCCATCGCCCCGGTCCCGGGTCTCAACGCGCTGGCGCGCCTGGCCGCCGAACTCCTGCGCGAAGTATTGCTCGCCTACCGCGACCGTGACGGCGACCGCGCCCTGGCGGTCCGCGCCCGCGACGCCGAGCTTGATGCCATGTACACATCCTTGTTCCGCGAACTGCTCACCTACATGGCCGAGGACCCGCGCAGCATTTCCTCCTCCATCCACGTGCTCTTCATCGCCAAGAACCTCGAGCGCGTCGGCGACCACGCTACCAACATCGCCGAAAACATCTGGTTCATCATCCACGGCAAGCCCCCCGGCGGCGAACGTGAGAAGCGCGACTTCACGACGGGACGGTAGAGCCGAGGAAGATCAAGAGCGATTGGCACGTCTTTCTGCAAGGACGTCGTTGAGCTGCCGGCACACAGCTTTGCGATCGGCCTGCGCGCTTTTTTTCAAGGCGCGGTGAATCGAAAGCTGTCAGGTAGCGCCCGATCGATCTTCGGCCTTTGCCGAAAGCGCGCGGGCGCAACCTGACCTACACGATCATCCCGAAGTTACTTACTCGAGACCGTCCTGCAAGATTCCGTCGATCTGGCCACGGATCCGGGCGCCGGGCGTATCGGAATTGATCTGGGCGTACAGCAACCCCGAGTAGTAGCCGGCAACCTCGGTCACGCTCAGCGCGAAGGGGATATTCACCTGGCGAAACCCAGTCTGGCCGGTGGGCGTCAATGTCTGCGAGGAAATAACCGGGCCGACTGCGCCAGCAGGAGCCGGACCGTGCAGCGCCAATGAAGTGATGGGGGCGGCCATATTCGAAACGGTAATTTCGGCGAATCCCATCGTCTGCGAGTGATCAAGATAGATGCGAAACAGCCCGCGGCCGCTAGTGGCATTGCCGGGAACGTTCTGCGCGCCTTCGATCACTCCGAAGACGGGCATTCCGGGACGGATTTGCGCACGAATCTCCCCGCCGCCATTGGTACTCGAATGCACGTTGAAGTAGGTAAGGCCAGCTCGCAGCATGGCCAGCTGCACGCGGGTGATCGGGCGGGTTACGCGGATCTCGCCCTGGGTGACGGCGCCGGGCGCGACGCCGACGTCGATTTGGACACCCGCGCTTCCAGTCGCCAGCGCCGGCCCGTGGATGTGCGACATCGTCTGCGCCGAGCCGAGACCGTTGAAGCTGAGCACGATGTCGACTGCGTCCTCGGTACTGTGCACGGTCACGCTACCGAAGCCACGCGCGTTTGGGCTGTTGACGACCGCCGGCACTTCCTGGTCGGGACTCAAGTATCCGGTAAATTGTGACTGGTGTCGGAGGATGCGACCGCGGATCTCGCCGTTCGGGAAATTGGGCGTGTGAATGTTGAGGTACCAGCGTCCCGCCTTGAGGTCGGCTGCCTGCGCCGGAGTTACCGCGAAGACCTGCGGCCCCAAGACGCCGGAGGTGGCCGCCGGGATTTGCGTCAGGGTGAGGATCGGCGGTGCGGTTGCGCCAGGGTCAGCCGGGCCGTGCACATGGACCATCGTCGGCGCGCCGGAAAGGTTGTAGAAGTCGGTCCAGACGGTCACCGAATCCTCAGCCTGGTTGAGCTCCAAGTTGCCGTTGCCGAGCGCGACCGAATTGTTCGGAGGCACTTCCTGCGTGCCCGTCAGCACCGAAGTGAAGTGCGCGTAGGCCTCCGAACTGAACACCATCAAGCCGCAAATCAACCAGAAAGCACGCAAGCCCATTGGCTCCTCCACCCCGAAAGACTCGATAGTCTCACAAGCACCAGGCGTTGTGTTGCTTGCGCTTGAGTGGCCATAACCGCCAGTCAGGAGCCGCTAAGTTGGACGGGTGGATGTGTACACTGGGCGCTCGCCAGCGCTCTTAATGCGCCGCTCCACGAGGGATTGCATGAAGATCATCCTGATCGCCGGTCCGATCTTCCTGGTTCTGGTGATTGCTGAGTATCTATACGGACGCTGGCGCGGGCGCGATACCTACCGCCTCGCGGATACACTGAACAGCATCAGCCTCGGCGCGATCTCTCGGCTCATGGGGTTGGTCATCAAGATCGGCGCCTATGCCTTCGTACTCGAGCATTTCGCGCTGGCCCAGCTGTCGCCGACCAACCCGTTGGTGTGGATCTCCGCGCTCGTCTTCTACGACTTCACCTACTACTGGTCGCACCGCTTCGGCCACACCATGAACCTGTTCTGGGCGCATCACGTGGTGCACCACCAGAGCGAGCGCTACAACCTGTCCACCGCCTTGCGCCAGGGCAGCTTCGGCTTTTTCGGTTTCATCTTCGGACTGCCACTCGCGCTGTGCGGCTATCCGGTCGAAGTGGTCGCCGTCGTCGGCATCATTGATCTTTATTACCAATACTGGATTCACACCGAGCACATTGGCAAGCTCGGCTGGTTCGATCGCGTATTCGCCTCGCCGTCCAATCACCGCGTGCACCATGCCGTCAACGACGCTTATCTCGACAAGAACTACGGCGGCATCCTGATTCTCTGGGACCGGATGTTCGGGAGCTTCGCCGAAGAAAAGGATGACGAGCCGCCGGTCTACGGTACGCGCGCGCCCTTGCGCAGCTGGAACCCGCTGTGGGCGCTCACCGAGGTGTACTGGTCGCTGGCCCTGGACGCCTGGCGCGCACGCCGCTGGCGCGACAAGCTCTGGATCTGGTTTGCACCAACCGGCTGGCGCCCGGCCGATGTCGCTGCGCGCTTTCCGAAGCCGGCCTTCGAGCTTCAGCGCGGTGAATATGCGCCGCCGCTGCCGCACTTGCTGGGGCTGTACTGCGCCGTGCAGTTCGCGCTGCTGGTGCTCGGCTCGCTCTACTTGATCGCGGTCGCAGGGGGCTTGTCGACGGCACAGAAGATTGCCAGCCTGGGGTATCTGCTGGCGGGCTTCATGCTGGTCGGGTGGCTCATGGAAGGGCGACGGGTTGCGCTCATGTTCGAGGGACTGCGCCTGGTTGTGATGGCCGTGGCGATTTTCGCTTGGCTGGTTTACGGAGCAGATTCAACCTTGCCGCGCTCTGTGGTCATCACCACAGGGCTCATCGCGGTGTTCAGCGTGCTTTGGGTAACTTGGTACGCGCGACGCGAAAACGATGAGGCAATCGCCGGCATGCCCGCCACGTAAAGAGTTCCGCGCTCCTAAGTAGGTCATGTTGGCCGCGGAGCGGCCTACTTGACAGGGTGAGTCGCAGGGCCGTCAAGTCGATCGCTGCGCGATCAACATGACCTACAAAACCCTGCACGGTTCTCCGCTACTCGAACCCGTTGCGCAAGATCTGGTCGGCGTTCTGGCGCTCGTAGGCGCCGATGTCGACGCTTCCGAAGCGCGGGAAGCGGCGCTGGTCGTGGGGCAGGGCAGCGGTCCTGGTACCGGTGTCGAGCGCCGGCGAGCCCGCGCGCAGCGCCAGGGTTTCGGTGAGCCCGCCGTTGTTCGCTGGGGGATCGAGCTGTGCATCGGCGAACACCGTCGCCGGCGTCGCCGCGGCCTCCATCTGCCCGCCACTGCCTGGTCGAACTTGCGGGAACTGCAGGTTATTGCTGCCGGACACGGGATTGCGGATGTTCCACGGGTTGAACGCATTGCCGCCGGTGTTGTTGTGCAGGATGCTGTTGCGCAGCGTGATCGGCAGGCCGGGCGAATTCTGGATCCCGCCCGCGAAACACACGCTGCAGTCGGCGCGGTTGTCGGCAATGGTAAGGTTCTGCAGCAGCAAAGTTCCGGTCGACGAGATGTTCATGGCGCCGCCGAGACCCGTGCGCGCGAGATTCCCGACGAAGGTCGAGTTGATGATGGTGCCACCGGTCGTGATCAGGTTCGCGCCGACCTGGTGGTCGAACAGCGCGAGGCCCCCGAATCCAGCAGCCTGGTTCCCGCGGAACGTGGTCCCGCTGATCAGCAGCGGTCCGCCCTGCAGGTAGACACCTCCCGTGTGCGCATTGCTGGTACCCGTGTTGTTATTGAAGGCTACGAACGAATCCTCGATGCGGGTGAAGCTCAGCTGGTCGTAGACCGTGGTGAAGAGGCCGGCACCGAATGCCCGCGACTGGTTGCCGGTGACGCGCACTCGGCACAGGTTGACGAAGCGCGTGTCGCCATCCACACCAATGCCGCCGGCATTGCCACCCATGCCCGGATTGCCGCCGCTGCCGGTCGCACGATTGTCGCTGACCACCGTGTCGAAGAGATTCAAGGTCTCGGTGCCGAGGGAATAGAGGCCACCGCCGTTGCTGCCAGAGTTGTCATCGATCGCCGAGTCCACCAGCGTCAGCTCTTTCAGGCCGATGACGTAGAGACCACCGCCGCCGCCGTCCTGCGCCGTCTGGATCGCATGGTTGCCCGTGATGTCGACATTGAACAGCCGCACGCGCATGGCCCGCCACGGCTCCGCGCCGTGATCGCTGAGCAGGGCTCCTCCGCTGCGGGCAAACTCGTTCCCGGGGAGCCCCTGGGGATTGCCGCCGGTGAGCTCGATGTTGAGCACGTTGAGGGTGTACTCGGCCAGCTGCGGATTGCTGATATCGAAGACCCGGGTGACGCCGCCGCCACTCAGGCGCGCACCGTTGCCATCGAGGGTCGTCGCGCGGGTGATGCGCAACTGTTGACTGAGGACGATTTCACTGGTGCCGATGTCGAGCCGGATGGACCCACCCGCGTCGAGCGCCGCTTGCAGCTGCGCTGCATTGACGCTGCCGGGGCTGCCATTGCCGAGCACTACAGGGTTGATGAGAACCGGTGGCGCCGGCGCACTGCAATCGAAAACCGCCTGCGCGCTGGCGGACGCGCCCAGCAACAGCAGCACGGTGGTCGTGCTCATAGTCATCGTCGAATGCATGGCTTGCCCTTCTCGAATGCAACAGAGCTTAGTCCGTCGCGCGACGCTGCGCTGCGCGCTCATCGGCTGCTACCAACCGATATTCGAAATCTGAGATGGTTCGCCCGCCGCTGGCGTTGCGATCCGATCCTTGCCATCGCGCTGTGCGATTCGAATGATCCCGGGTCTCGAACACACAAAAAAAACCGGCGCCGTGCGGCGCCGGTTCCGGTTCACTCCTGTTCGATCAACGATCGATCAGGCGCTCTTCTCAGTAGAAGAAGTCATACAGCACGTCAACTACTTCACCACTTGCCAGGTGGACCAGCAGGATGTCGCCATCGGCGCGGATCCAGCGGTAGCCGTATGGCGGCGGTGCCAGACCATACGGACGGTAGTCGACATAGTAGCTGGGACCGTAATAAGCCCGCGGCAGGTTGAAGCCGATGCTCCAGGACACGCGTGAATGGCCGCGCGGGTAGTAGTAGCGCGACGGCGAGCGCCAGCGGTTGCCCGACCAGCCATGGTGCCAATCGTTGCGCCAGCTGTGGCGTCCACTCCAACCGTTGTGGCGGCCGTGGCGGTAGTCGCGGCCGTAGCCGTGGTTGTTGTCCCAGCCGCGGCGATCGCCACGGTCCCGGTAGCCGCCGCGGCCATCACCGCCGTCGTATCCACGGCCAGGATTCGACAGTCCATAGACTTCGCGATGGCTTTGCGTGTGGTCACGTTGTCCACGACCATGCCGCTCTCCGCCCGAATAGTCCTGTGCTTGCTGGCCCGCAACCGGAACGCCGAAACCCTGGGTCTGGCCACGCGTATAGCCATTATCGCGACGCCCGCCTTCGCCACGGTCCTGGCGGCCCCACGCTTGTGTATGTTCTTGCTGCGTCGCGCCCGGTGCGTACTCTCCTGGCGCGGAGTGCTGCGGCCGATCCTGCCCCTGCAGATGCTCAATCGCCTGCTGGCGTTGCTCCTGTCGTTCTTGCTGCCGCTCGGCACGGCGCTCTTCCTTGCCGCCTTCATCGCGGCCGCGACCATAATCCTGCGCGGAAGCGGTGACCGCCGACGCGCCCAGCAACAATCCCATCGTCACTGCAATCAACCGCTTCATTTTGAACCTCCTGCACTTACCGGCAAACCCCCCGGCGGGATGTCGGACTTGACGACCGACTGCGTATGGGTTTGCAGCATGCGACGCGATGTCTGAATGGCTGGTAGTCAATTCGATGGCCGTCGCAGCGCATTCAGATTGCAGTGGGCTGGCGAGCGCCAGCAGTAGGCCACGGTGCGCCCGCGCGGGTGTGCTGGTTGCGGTCTGGCGCCCGGGCGCTACATGACAATCCCGCCGCGTGCTCAACACTTGTCACGTAGCGCCCGTAGCGGTTGCATCTCAATTGCGGCCACTCGCGGGCGCAACGTGACCTACGTTCAATCTCCAACAACATTTCAATGCGCGATCGCTTCCTCGTGCCGGTCCGGTTCGGCGATCTCGAGGCGGCGGATTTCCTTGGCGATGGTTTCGGGCGAGTTGGTGAAGCGTGCGAGCAGGACGTAGAAAGCGGGCACGACGAACAGGCTGAGCAGGGTCGAGAAGACCACGCCGGAAATGATTACCACGCCGATCGCGATGCGACTATTGGCACCCGCGCCGTGTCCAAGCGCGAGCGGCAGTGCGCCGACGACTGTGCACACGGAGGTCATGACGATCGGCCGCAGTCGAACTGCCGAAGACTCGATGACCGCGTCGACGATGCTGCGGCCTTCGTCGCGCAATTGGTTGGCGAACTCGACGATCAGGATGCCGTTCTTGGCGGCAAGGCCAACCAGCATGACGATGCCGATCTGGCTGTAGATGTTGAGCGTGAGTCCGAACACCCACAATCCGAACAAGGCGCCCAGAACCGCGAGTGGAACCGTGAGCATGATCACCAGCGGGTGGATGAAGCTTTCGAACTGCGCGGCGAGCACCAGGAACACCACCAGCAGCGCAAACGCGAAGGTGATCATGGTCGAGGAGCCGGCCTTCTGGTACTCGCGTGAGTCGCCCTTGTAGTCATAGGCGGCGCCCGAAGGAAGCTCGTCGCGCACGACGCCCTGCAGGTACTCGAGGGCCTCGCCAAGCGGATAGCCCGGCGCCAGCGCGGCCGAGATGGTGATGGCACGCAATCGGTTGAAGCGATTGAAGCTGCCGGGCTCGGCGAGCTCAGTCAGCGTGACCAGGTTCGAGAGCGGGATGAGCTTGTCGTCACGCGACTTGACGAAGAGATTGCTGAGGTCGGAGGGGTCCGAGCGATCGGAGCGCTGGGCCTGCAGCAGCACGTCGTATTCCTCGCCTTCGCGGATGAAGGTGGTGACGCGTCGCGAACCCAGCATGGTTTCGAGGGTCGTGCCGATTTCTTCCACGCTGACGCCAAGGTCGGCTGCACGCGTGCGGTCGATCTGTACGCGCAGCTGCGGACGGGTTTCCTTGTAGTCGCTGTCCGGACGCAACAGCTTCGGATTCTCGGCAATGCGCGCGAGCACCTGGTCGCGCCACTGCACCAATTCCTCGTAACTGGAGCCGAGCAGCACGAACTGCAGCGGCTGTCCGAAACCGCGCCCGAAGCCCTGGCGCATCTGTGGAAAGCCCTGGATTCCGGGGATCTCGTTCAAGCTCTTGGCGAGCTGTTCCATCGCCGTGCCGGTGTCGACGGTGCGCTCGTTCCAGGGCGCCATGACGGCGATTGCCATGCCGGTGTGCATGTCTTCTGACGTGCTGCCACCCCCGCCACCACGCGGTGCGCGGGTGTTGACCCGAGAGAGGACGCCGTCGTCCACGAGCTTCATCACTCGTTTCTCGACCTCCTGCATCTGCTGCACGGTGTAGTCGTAGCCCGCGCCTTCTGGTGCGTTGACGCTGACGAAGAAAATCCCACGGTCTTCGGCGGGCGCCAGCTCGGAGGGCACCAGCTTGTACAACACGGCCGACAACCCGAGCGTGCCCACCAGGGCGAGCCCGAACAGCAGCGGACGGCCGACACTCTTTGCGAGCAGATTCCGATAGCCGCGAGTGATGCGCTCCATGCCACGATCGACTCTGGCCGCCAAGCCACGGTGAGAAGTGGAGGGCTGCAGGAGCTTGCTGCACATCATCGGCGACAGGCTCAGCGCGACTACGGCAGAGATCGCCACAGCGGCAGCGATCGCCGCTCCGAGCTCGCGGAACAGGCGGCCGAGATTGCCTTCCATGAAGGCAATCGGCACGAACACCGCGACCAGCACGGCCGTCGTGGCGATCACTGCGAAGCCGACCTGGCGCGCGCCCCGATAAGCTGCCAGCAAGGGTGTCTCACCGAGATCGACCCGCCGCTGGCAGTTTTCGAGCACGACGATGGCGTCGTCGACCACCAGCCCAATCGATAGCACCAGCGCCAGCAGGGTTAGCAGATTCAACGAAAAGCCGAACGCATACAGGGCGATGAACGCGGCGACGATGCAGACGGGCACGGTCACTGCCGGAATCAGTGCGGCGCGCCAGGAACCGAGGAAGAAATAGATCACCAGCACGACCAAAAGCATGGTGATGCCGAGGGTGAAATAGACTTCGTTGACCGCCGCTTCGATGAACTCGCTGGTGTCGACCGCCAGGAACATTTCCATGCCCGCGGGCAGGGTGGGCGTCAGCCGCGCCAGCTCGTCGCGCACGCCACGGGAGACGTCGAGCGCGTTTGCCGTGCTCTGCTTGATGATGCCGAGACCGACCTGCGGCTGGCCGTTGCCGCGGAAATAGGAACGCCGCTCGAGCTCGCCAAGCTCGACGTCGGCAACTTCCGCGAGCGTAACGACATGGCCATCGGCCGCTTTCGCCACCACCATGTTGCGAAAATCATCGGCCTCGCGATAGCCGCGGGTGATGCGCACGGTGAAGTCGCGCTGGGCCGATTCGATGCGACCGGCGGGAAGCTCGATATTCTCGCGGCGCAGCGCCGTCGCAACATCGTTGACCGTGAGCCCGCGCGCGGCGAGCTCGGAGCGCTTGAGCCAGATGCGCATCGCGTAGCGGAAGCCGCCACCGACCTGCACCCGCGCCACGCCGTCGATGGTGGACAGCCGGTCGACGATGTAGCGCTCGGCGTAGTCGGTGAGCGCCAGTGAATCGAGCGTGGTGCTGGCGAGGTTGAGCCAGATGATGACGTCCGAATCGCCGTCGACCTTGAACACCTGCGGCGGATCTGCCTCGCTCGGAAGATTGGAGCTGATGCGGCCGACGGCGTCACGCACATCGTTCGCGGCGCTTTCAATTTCGCGCGCGAGGGTGAATTCGATCGAGACCGAAGAGCGACCATTCTGGCTAGAAGACTGGATGAGCTCGATGCCTTCGATGCCGGCGACGGCATCCTCGATCACCTGGGTGATGCGCGACTCGATGACGCCGGCCGAAGCGCCGCGGTAATTGGTTTCCACCGAGACGATCGGCGGATCGATGTTCGGGATCTCCCGCAGCGGCAAACGCAGGAAGGCGACCACGCCGAGCACCACCAGCAGCAGGCTGATGGTGGCCGCGAGCACCGGACGCTTGATCGACACATCCGAGAGGAACACCTTATTTCTCCTCCGCCGCCGCGGTGACTGCTGCGGGCGCAGCGGCCGCGATTTCGACCGGCATGCCGGCACGCAGCTTCACCAGCCCTTCGACCACGACCTGGTCGCCGGCGGCGAGACCCTCGGCAATCTCGACCCGGCCGCCCTTGCGCCCACCGACCTTGACCGCGACCAGCTCGGCCTTGCCGGCGCTATCGACGCGGAAGACCGACGCCTGGCCGCCGGTCTGAATCAGCGCAATCTCATCGACGACCAGCGCATCACGCGAAGGTTTGTACAGCTCCACGGTCAGCAGCATGCCCGGGCGGATGGCACCGTCCGGATTGTCGATGGTGGCGCGCACGGTCACTGCGCGGCTGGCCGTATCGATGCGCGAGTCGATCGAGCTCACCGTGCCGCTGAACTCGCGTTCTGGATACGCCGAGCTGCGTGCCCCGATTTCCTGGCCCTTGGTGATCGCGGCCAGGAAAGATTCCGGAATCGAGAAGTCGAGCTTGATTACCGAAATATCGTCGAGCGTGGCAATTTCGGTGCCGGGCGTCACCAGCGTGCCCTGGCTGACTCGGCGGAAGCCGAGCACGCCGGCGAACGGCGCGGTGATCACGCGATCCGAAAGGCGCGCCCGAATCGTGTCCGCACGCGCCTTGGCCTGGTCGCGCATCGACATCTGGCTGTCGAGTGCCGAGCGCGTGATCGTCCCTTGTTCGACCACGCCGGCCAGGCGCGTGTATTGCTTCTGGGCGTCGGCAAAAGCTGCCTGTGCCTCCTTCAGCTGCGCCACTTCTGCACGCCCGGTGAGCTCCACCAGCACCGCGCCGGCCTCGACCTTGTCGCCGTCTTCAAAGTTGATGCTGCCGACCGTTTCGGTCACTTTGGCGGTCAGCGTCACCGACTCATTCGCATGCGCGGTGCCGAGCGCTTCAATAGTGTCGGCCCATGGCTCGGACTGGATGGTAGTGGCGACCACTTTGACGGGTCGCGGCGCGCCGCCGGGCGGTCCCGCCGGTGCCGCGGGTTCTTTCGAGCACGCGCTCACCGCGCAAGCGAACAACAACAGGTGAAAAAGGCGCGGCATTGCAGCTCCGGGCACCGCGGACGGCGCGTTCAGGAATGTGATGCGCTGAGTTTAACGATCGTCGGCGACGACGGGGTAAACGACTGTGCACGCGCGCCGATGGGAGCGTCTGGTGCGCCGACGCGAATGCCCTACGTGGGTCCGGACCTCGTCCGTACGCTTTCCTGTCGGGCAAACAAGCCAACGTCCGGACGAGGTCCGGACCCACACCGGCAGGCCGCACCGCCTCCTCAATCGCCCAACAAGCCCTCCCGCTCGATGAACGCGATCACCTCGTCCAGCCCGGTCAACCTGCGCAGGTCGGTCATCACGAAGGGCTTGTCGCCACGCATGCGCTGCGCATCTGCCCGCATGACCTCGAGCGAGGCGCCGACGTGCGGGGCAAGGTCGGTCTTGTTGATGATGAGCAGGTCCGAGCGGGTGATTCCCGGACCACCCTTGCGCGGGATCTTTTCGCCGCCGGCGACATCGATCACGTACAGGGTCAGATCGGAGAGCTCCGGTGAAAACGTCGCTGCGAGGTTGTCGCCGCCGGACTCGATGAAGACGATATCGGCGTCCGGGAAGCTTCCGAGCATGCGCTCGATGGCCTCGAGATTGATCGAGGCGTCCTCGCGGATCGCCGTATGTGGACAGCCGCCGGTTTCCACGCCGAGGATGCGCTCGGCCGGCAAGGCGCCGGCGACGGTTAGCAAGCGCTGGTCTTCCTTGGTGTAGATGTCGTTGGTGATCGCGATGAGGTCGTAGCGATCTCGCAGCGCCTTGCACAACACTTCGAGCAGGGTGGTCTTGCCGGAGCCTACCGGCCCGCCGATGCCGATGCGCAAGGGTGGCAGCGCGCGTGTGCGACGCGTCCGCCAGTCGATCTGGTTCATGAGTGAACGCCTTTCAGGACCGGAACAATCGGGAATACTGGGTTTCGTGCTGCGCCGAGAGAATCGCCAGCATGGGCGCGAAGGTGCTGGCGTTTTCGGGGTCGATCCGGCTCGCGACCTCGATGGCCGCAGGCAGGCGCAACGAGAGCCGCCGCAGCATTCCCTGGGCTTGGGTCTGGCCGAGCGGAACCAGCTTCAAGGCCGCCGATCCCAGGTTTTCGAGCAGGCTCCAGCCGAGCGCATGCAGGCCGGTTTCAGCCGACAGACCGAGCGCGCGCGCAGCCAGCGCATGCACGGTCGCGAACCCCACCGGTTGCATGGCCGCGAGCGTGTCCCGTCGGGCGCGATCAAGACTGGGCATCGACGGCAGCTCGAGCAGCCATGCCCGCAGCGAATGCCCGGTCTGCGTGCATTCGAGCAACAACTCCCGGCTTTCCCGAGTGGCCAGCAGCGAGTCGTTGCAGCGCAAGAGCTCGCTGGGGTCTGCACGTTCCCAGGCTGCATTCAGCGCCAGCCAGCGCGGTGCCTCGCCGCGCGCCCAGACCAGTTCGAGCTGGTCGCCGAGCCAAGCTTCCGCGCTCGGCAGGTCGCGGATGCACCCCGCGTTGATCGCCGCTTCGAGTCCCAGCGAATGGCTGAATGCCCCGATCGGCAGCGCAGCCGAGCTCAGCTGCAACAACCCCGCGAGCGTGCCTGGGTCAATCATGGTGATGACCGCCCGGATGCGGGTGCGCATGCACGGCGTAGGCAGCCTGTGCGAGCTGGTAGTCATCGGCGAAGCTGGCGTCGTGCCCATGCCGATGCCCGCCACCGTAGGCGCCCGTCTCGGGGAGGAAGGGCGCCTCGACGAGCTCGCTCCGCACGCCGAGGGGCTCGAGCATCTCGCGCAGCACCGGATCGAGTTCGATCGCGAGGTAACCGTCTCCCACCTCCACTGCGACATGCCGATTGCCGAGGTGGTAGGCGGCGCGGGTGAGGTCAAAGTGGCTGTCGGCGGTGATCCGGAGGACGCTCTCCGCCACAGCGCAGATTTCGAAGCGCGTTCCGTCCTTGGCGACGAGGTGGTCGCCAGGCTGCATCGCCGTGCCGGTCGGCAGCGCGAGCGCGATGATGTCGCCGTGCGCCAGCGTGATGCGCTGGCGTCCCCGCTGGCGCTGTGCCGACGTGAGCTCGAGCACGCGCGTCGAAAGGTCGAGCGGCGGTGTATCGGCAGCACGCACGAGGGAGCGGATCAGCCAGCGCGGCGCGGCGTCGTCGATATCGGTCATTCAATTCTCGTTGTTGCTGCTGTGGGAGCAGCCTTGGCTGCGAGCTCTTGTTGTGCTTGAAGGTTAAAAGCGAAGCAAAGATCGCAGCCATGGCTGCTCCCACAGTGGCTGGGACGCTTGAGTCAAAACAGAAAGTACCTCTGCGCCATCGGCAGCACTTTGGCGGGTTCACACCAGAGCGGGACGCCGTCGGCGATGACGACATAGGTCTGCGGGTCGACGCTGATCTGCGGCATCGCTGCGTTGTGGATCATGGAACGCTTGCCGATGTTGCGACAGTTGCGAACCGCGACCAGGCGCTTCTCCAGGCGCAAGTGCGCACCGATGTCTGCAGTGAGCGCCGCCTGCGAGACGAAGGTGAGCGAGCCCTGCGTCAGGCTGCGTCCGTACGCGCCGAACATCGGTCGATAGTGCACTGGCTGCGGCGTCGGGATCGAGGCGTTGGGATCGCCCATCGGCGCTGCAGCGATGCTCCCGCCCTTGATCACCAAGCTCGGCTTGATGCCAAAGAATGCCGGTTTCCAGAGCACGAGATCCGCCCACTTGCCGACTTCGATCGAGCCGACTTCGTGGGAAATCCCGTGCGAAATCGCCGGGTTGATGGTGATCTTGGCCAGGTAGCGCTTGACCCGGAAATTGTCGTTGCGAGAAGAGTCTTCCGGCAGGCTGCCGCGCTGCTGCTTCATCTTGTGCGCGGTCTGCAGCGTACGGATCATCACTTCGCCGACGCGGCCCATGGCCTGGCTGTCGGACGAGATCATCGAGATCGCACCAAGATCGTGCAGGATGTCTTCCGCAGCAATGCTCTCGCGACGGATGCGACTTTCGGCAAAGGCCACGTCCTCGGCAATGGCCGGATCGAGATGGTGGCAGACCATCAGCATGTCCAGGTGCTCGTCGAGCGTATTCACCGTAAACGGTCGCGTCGGGTTGGTCGAAGACGGCAGCACATTCGGCAGCGCGGCCGCCTTGATGATGTCGGGCGAGTGGCCGCCGCCGGCGCCTTCGGTGTGATAGGTGTGGATGGTGCGGCCCTTGAACGCCGCCAGCGTGCTCTCGACGAAGCCCGACTCGTTCAACGTGTCGGTGTGGATCGCGATCTGGGTATCGGTGGCCTCGGCGACACCGAGCGCGCAGTCGATGGACGCGGGCGTGGTGCCCCAGTCCTCGTGCAGCTTGAGCCCGATCGCACCGGCTTCGATCTGTTCGGTCAACGCACCGGGCAGGCTCGCATTGCCCTTGCCGAGGAAACCCAGATTCATCGGAAACGCCTCGGCCGCCTCCAGCATGCGCCGCAGATGCCACGGACCCGGCGTGCAGGTCGTCGCGTTGGTCCCGGTCGCCGGTCCGGTACCACCGCCGAGCATCGTGGTCACGCCCGACATCAGCGCTTCCTCGATCTGCTGCGGGCAGATGAAATGGATATGGCAGTCGATGGTGCCGGCAGTCAGGATCGAACCCTCGCCTGCGATGATTTCGGTACCCGGGCCAATGACGATCGTGACACCCGGTTGGATGTCCGGATTGCCGGCCTTGCCGATGCTGCTGATGCGTCCATCCTTGAGCCCGACATCGGCCTTGACGATGCCCCAGTGATCGACGATCAGTGCATTGGTGATCACCGTGTCCGCGCAGTCGGCGCTCATGCGCTGGCTTTGCCCCATGCCATCGCGGATCACCTTGCCGCCGCCGAACTTGACCTCCTCGCCGTACACCGTGTAGTCGCGCTCGACCTCGATGATGAGATCGGTGTCTGCGAGGCGTACGCGATCACCGACGGTCGGGCCGTACATCTCGGCGTAGGCCTGGCGCGTGATTCTGGTCATTTCTTGGCTGTTGGTGGGTCTGCGCTGTGCGCGGACTCTTTTTCTGAAACAAGGTCAAAAGCGTCCGCGCTTAGCGCAGACCCACCACACGCAACCAAGGCGCCCATCACGCGCCCCGCAAACCCATACACCTCGCGCGAACCAGCGAGCGCAACCAGTTCGACCGTGCGCGTCTGCCCCGGCTCGAAGCGCACCGCGGTCCCGGATGCAATGTTCAGCCGGAAGCCGCGGGTGCCCGCGCGCTCGAAAGCCAGCGCGTCGTTGGTTTCGAAGAAGTGGTAATGCGACCCGACCTGGATGGGCCGGTCGCCGGAATTCGCGACCTGGACCACGAGCCTTTCGCGCCCGAGGTTGAGCTCGATCTCGCCTCGCTCGACCATGAGCTCACCTGGCGTCATGGCCGCTCATTCGGAGTGCGGCTCTCATTTGGAGTGCGGCGCTCTGCGCCGCCTTGGATGCCCTTCGCTTTTGAACGCCGACGCAAGAGCATCCAAGGCGGCGCGGAGCGCCGCACTCCAAACTTGTTGGTCGCATGATCCACCCGGCCCCTGAACAGCACGAAGCCCGCGGCTATCACCCCAGTTGCGACTGCGGACAAGATCCAGTGCAATTCCTCGTGATCGTGCCCGGGATGGGCATCAGCCAGCGCCGGAATCAACAGGAAGGAGAGGGCAAGCAAGGGATTAGTCTTCATGCGATCGGTCCATGCACGGTCACGAGTTTCGTGCCATCGGGAAACGTGGCCTCGACCTGGATGTCGGGGACGAGCTCCGGCACGCCGTCCATCACCTCGTCGCGGGTCAGCAGGGTGGTGCCGAACTGCATCAGCTCGGCCACGCTGCGGCCATCGCGGGCGCCCTCCAGGATCGCGACGCTGATCAGCGCAACGGCTTCCGGGTAATTGAGCTTGAGGCCGCGCGCGCGGCGGCGCTCGGCAACCAGGGACGCGGTAAACAACATCAATTTGTCCTTCTCACGCGGAGTGAGCTCCATGTCGCGGTCTCCATCAGGTATCCCAGATTCGCGGGCGTTGCGGTGGCTGCCCGCTCCAATGCGGACGCAGCCCATGCCAGAGTGCTTCGAGCAGCGCGCGTACTGGCTCACTGGAGGGGCCGAGGACGCGGAACAAGAGCAGGGCAGTGGGTTCAGGCAGCCAGCTGATGCCGCAAGGCAGCGCATGCGCCGCGGCAGCCTCGCGCAGCTGATCGACGATGCCGTCGGCACGCCGTCCCAGGTCCGGCGCGGCCGCCCAGGCGGTTGCCGTGACGGCGTATTTGGCGAGTCCGAGCGCTGATGAGCAGAGTCGGTCGGCGGCGTGCACATCCGCAGTCTCCCGCCAGCACTCACGTCCGGCGCGCACCAGCACCAGGCGCTGGCGCCAGCGCCCGCGCTGCCACTGCTGTCCGCGACCCAGCTGGACGATCTCCCAGCCGAACATGCTGGCGCGTGCGTCGAGCTCAATCAGCGTGTCCTGGATCACGTCACTGCCATCGAACAAGATGGCTTCCTGCGGCAACCACTCGAGCTGCGCGTCGGCGCCCACGCTGAGCCGCTGGTGCTGGCGCGCGCTGCCGCGTTCGCCGTGGTACCACTTCGCGGCCCCAGGCGTCGTGCATAGCAGTCGCGCGCCAGCGTCCAGTGCCAGCTCGATGTCCAGCACGTCGCCACCGGCGATGCCGCCGGGCGGATGCAGGATCAGCGCGTGGCCGAGCTCGGCGCCTTCCGGGTACAGCAGCCGCTGCACTCGCAAGGGGCCTCGATGCAGGTTCTGCACCATTCGCGTGCATCCCGCGTCATCGCGCGCGCAGCGCAGCTCGAGCGCCGCATGCCATGGTGGCGGCCCGTGCAGGCTCGGCCCTGCGGCAGGCGCAGGTTCGATGCAGGCGGCGAGATCGCTGGTGTCCAGGATGTCCATGCGCCAGCCGACGCAAGGACTGCGCCAGCGTCACCTCGGACGTGCGACCAGCAGGAGGTTCTTGCCGATCGGTGGCGGAAGCAGGCGTTCGAGCCGGCGCATCGGTGGGACCACGAAGCGGTCATAGGCGGAGACGCTGCCCGCGCCGATCGGATTGCGCAGCAGCGTGAAGTTCACGTACCAGGGAAGGATCCCGGCAATATCGAACCAGCGCGCCTGGACGCATCGGAAACCCGCAGCTTCGGTCACGGCCAGCAGGCTTTTCCGCGTGTAGCGCCGGAAGTGGCCGACCTGGCGGTCGAGCTCGCTGTAGAGCCAGGGCAGGGCGGGGACGAAGATCAGCACGTGACCATCCGGCGCGAGCGCGGCGCGCGCCTGCTCGAGCTCGGCGACATCGTGCTCGACATGCTCCAGCACGTTCACATAGACCAGCGAATCGAAGTTCGCGCCGGCATGCGCGGGACCGAAGAAATCGTTGATCGCAGTCGCCCGCGGATCCGCCTCGAGCCTGGCGGCAAGCGCCGGAAACATGTTCTGCGAGGGCTCGAAGGCAGTCAGCCGCGTGAGTGCCGCGCCCAGCAGGAGCTCGGAAAAACTCCCCACCCCGGCCCCGACCTCGGCCACATTGGATCCCAGGAACGGGCGCAGCTCCTCCAGGATCCACTGGTGATAGTTACGCGCAAAGGACATCGCCTCTAGGTCCTTGCCGAAGTACTGGGGCGCTGCGCTGTTGGACATTCGGTTGGTCTGAGTCTTCGGCTGAGTCGCTCGCGGCGGCGGTAATCTTTTTGACGCAAAAGAACGCAACGGGGAAAAGCAAATGAACGGAAAGGAAGCCTTTTTTGCGTCCCTTTGCCCAGGTTTGCGTTCCTTTGCGTCAAAAAAATACAACAGCAAGAGGGCGACATACTGCCTCAAGCGCCAAGCTCCTGCGGATCTGGCTATGCTGCGCGCCCCGCCTGATTCCGGCTGCCCCTGTGTCAAATGAAGCTGTGAGCGAAGAGAACGTCGCGCCGTCTGCTGAAACCGCGCCCAGCTCGAATTTTGCCGATCAGGTCGCCGTCGCGCTCGGCGTGCTCGAACAGATCGCCGCGAATGGCCGGCTGCTCGAGCAGATTCCACTCGAAGAGCGCCGCCGGCTGCACGAGTGCATCGGCCGCGTCTACATCCCTGATCCGATCGCACGCCGGCAGCACCGACGCATCGCAGCGCGTGAGCGAAACCGCGCACAGGTGCGTACCGAGGAGGCGGTGCTGCACGAGACCGGCATTCGCGCACTGCGACGCAAGCCGGTGTTCACCACGCCGAATGTGTTCGCGCCGCTGGATTTCCAAGCGCGCGATGTCGACGATGAGGACGCGCTCGCCGCACTCGCCGATACCATCGGCGTGCGCCCATCCGACGAGGCGATCGGCTCGATCGAGCCACAGCACTGCTACGTTTGCAAAGTCCACTACTCGCAGATTCACCATTTCTACGACCAGCTGTGCCCGAGTTGTGCGCAGTTCAACTATGCCAAGCGGACCGAAACCGCGGACCTGACGGGTCGCGTCGCGCTGATGACTGGCGGGCGCGTCAAGATTGGCTACCAAGCCGGGATCAAGCTGCTGCGCGCCGGCGCGCACCTGATTGTCACCACGCGCTTCCCGCGCGACTCGGCCGCGCGTTATGCGCTGGAACCGGATTTCGAGCAGTGGAGCGACCGGCTGGAGATCTTCGGCCTCGACCTGCGGCATACGCCGAGTGTCGAGGCTTTCTGCACGCAGCTCCTGCGCACCCACAAGCGTCTCGATTTCATTATCAACAACGCCTGCCAGACGGTACGCCGTCCGCCGGAGTTCTATCAGCACATGATGGCGGCCGAGAACGCGCTCCAGGATGCGCCGGCACCGCTCAAGCGGCTGCTCGGCAGCTACACCGAGGCACGTGAGCAGCAGTCGCTGCCAGACCCCAGCCTGGTGCCGGGCAATGTGATCGGTGCTGCGCTGAGCGCCACGCCCTCATCGGCCGAGCTCTCGCAGATCCGACTCCTGCCCGAGGAGTTCCTGGCCCAGGATCACCTGTTCCCGCAGGGCCGGCTCGATAAGGACATGCAGCAGGTCGACCTGCGCGGTCGCAATTCGTGGCGCCTGCAGCTCGCGGAAGTTTCGTCGGTGGAGCTGCTCGAGGTGCAACTGGTCAATGCGGTGGCGCCCTTCATCATCAATGCGCGCTTGAAACCGCTGATGCTGCAGACGGAAGGCGCTGACAAGCACATCGTCAACGTTTCCGCGGTCGAGGGGCAGTTCTATCGCAACCTCAAGACCACCCGCCATCCACACACCAACATGGCAAAAGCCGCGCTCAACATGATGACGCGCACTGCGGCCACCGATTACCACAACGACGGCATCCACATGAACAGCGTCGACACTGGCTGGGTGACCGACGAGGATCCCATCGAAATCGCCGAGCGCAAGACCCGCGAAGGCCGCTTCCACCCGCCACTCGACATCGTCGACGGCGCCGCCCGCATCGTCGATCCCATCATCGATGGCATCAATACCGGCGTACATACCTGGGGCAAGTTCCTCAAGGACTACAAGCCGACGGATTGGTGAGGCAGGCTCAACACCTGTGGGTCCGGACCTTGTCCGGACGCTTTCCAGTGGGCCAGTACCTACGAGCAGAACCGGCCGCAACCCTGTGGGTCCGGACCTTGTCCAGACGCTTTCCAGTAGGGCCAGACCTGCCGGCAGAGACGGCCTCAACCCTGTGGGTCCGGACCTTGTCCGGACGCTTTCGATTTGAGTGTGGCCAGGCCCACCAGCAGAGACGGCCTCAACCTTGTGGGTCCGGACCTTGTCCGGACGCTTGTGGGTCCGGACCTTGTCCGGACGCTTGTGGGTCCGGACCTTGTCCGGACGCTTTCGGTGTCAGTGTGCCGAGAACCCACGAGCAAAAGGGTCCGCACAAGGACCCGCATCCCCGGTAGCTCATGCTACCGGGGATGCCCTCACGCTTACTGCGGCGTGCGGATGACTTCCCGCTGCAGGTAATCAACGACGCGAATGCGCAGATCGCGCGCACCGGTTGGGCCGTAGGTCGGGGCCGAGAACACGCGGGCGTTGGAGGTGTGCTGCGAGCCGAGACAGATCGCCGCGAAGCCCGACACGCCGCCGAACGGGTTCACTGCATGGTAGCCGCCGACCACTGCACCGCTATTGAACCCACCACCGGGGCGGTTTACGAACTGGGTCACCATGGAAACGAAGACCTCGCCGTCCGCGGCTCCGCCGGGCTGGCTGGCAGCACCGGTCGGGGCAACCGTGACCACGTAGAAGCCTGGGTTGAGGTTGATCGAACGCGTGAACTGTTGCGCGGTGGTCAGGTTCGCAGTGAGCTCGAGCACGGTCTCGTTGACGCCGGGCGCCGGGTTGCGGATGACGGTGATACGGACCGGCAGTGAGCCCGACGGATTGCCCGTGGGGCGACCGTTGATCGCCAGATCGAGGCGCTGCTGCTCATTGGCCGGATTGGCGAAGTTGACCCCGGCAAACGCCGCCTGGGTACCATCGACCAGACCACCGAAATTGAGCCCGCCTTCCAGCCGCTGGGTGCCCGGCGGGTTGATCACGAACTGCAGGCCGAAAATCCCTGGGCTGACGCCTGGACCCGGGCCGTCTTCGACGTTGGCCGTGAAATAACCGAACGGACAGCTGGCGAACGGCGGTACTGGGATCGGCAGGGTGAAGTTGCTGAACTGCGGCTCGTCGGCGCTGCCGCCACCGGAAGACACCTGCCAGCTCGCGGTCAGGTTGAGACCGCTATAGGCGGTGAAGCCGTGGATCATCACGTGCCAGGTGCCGGCGGCCGGATTCGCGAACGAACACAGGCCTGCGGGGCCGGTGTCGAAGCCGCGGCAGTCATAGATCTCGGTGGTCGGCGGGGCGCCAAAGCGCACGTACAGGTCCGGGTCACCGGTATTGCCTGCCGCGCCACTGGTCTGGACGTTGAGATTGGTGGCGCCTGCAGGAATGGTAAAGGTATAGAACGTGGTGGAATTCAAGCCACCAGAGATGCCGGTTACGGCCACGCCGTTCTGCAGCACGCTGCCACCGCCACCGCCGCTGCCGTTGAAGGTGGCGGTCACGCTGCGTGCGGCGTTGATCGTGACGGAGCAAGCGCTACCAGCGACGCTGTCACAGCCGGTGAAGCCAGCAAAGGTCGAACCACTGGCCGGCGTAGCGGTCAATATGACCTGCGCACCCGAGGCGAAGCCCGCACTGCAAGTCGCTCCGCAATTGATGCCGGCCGGCGAGCTGGTCACTGTACCGGTGCCGTTGCCGGCGCGGACGACGGTGAGCGACTGCGTGCCCGCGCCACCCGGCGACAAGAACTGCTGGATGTTCGGGTAGTCGAGATCGAAGCGCGAAAACGCGTCGGTATTGGCAGGCGTGCTGATATTGCCGCTGTTTGAACACGAGGCAGAGCCACCGTAGAGACCGCCGCGCAGCGAGTACTGGCTGTTGGCGAAGGTGAGGAGGCCGGCGCCGCTGCTGCCGCCTTCGGTCGAGCCCTGGGTATAACCGGCGCGGATGAAGCTACCGACGCCCTGGTAGGTGCCAAAACCGGTGGTCTGGCCTTGCGAGACTTTCTTGACGTCGCCGGCGGGGTGGTGAATGACCGTTATCAGCGTGCCCGCCGCGACCGGCGTGGCATCCCAGCCGCTGAAGCCGGCACCACTCGGCGCCGGGTTGTTGAGGCGCAGCAGCAAGGCATCCGTGTTCGGGTTGTTGTAAAGGAGCGCGGCGCCACCGCTGACCTGGGTGCGCGGACCGGCGACACCGGAACCGCAGCTGGTGCTTTCCTCGAACCAGAATGTCACCAGGGTATTGGCGACCGCCTGCGTGCTGATGCAGTGGTTGGCCGAAAAGAAGTAGGGGATGAAGCTGCTGGGGACGGTGTCATTGAGCTGCGTGCCGGTGCAGACAAATGAACCGCCATTTTGGAAGCTCATGCGCGCGACGGCGCTCTTCGCCAGCAGGAAGGCATTGGACGGATTGGATACGCAGTTGGCATCAATCTGACACGGACCGGACTCGCCGATCTTGGCGAGGTCGATGTCGCCGTACGGCGAGACCAACATGTGCGCAACGCGGTCAACCGAAAGCTCAACCTGGTCGACGGAAGCATTCGACGGCAGCCACAGTTCGATGATCTGGCGTGCGCCGGGAGACACCGGTGTCCAATACAGCGAATCGGTCAGCTGATACTTCACTTCGGTGCCGGAAACAACTTCGACGACGCTGCGCGTCTGCCCGGGGGCGACGAAACGCAGCTCGGCAGTGGCCGGCAGGGCCTTGACCCTGAGCCCGACGCGCAGCGCCTCTGCGCCTTCGGAGCTGACCGCCAACTGGGTCACCTGCGAACCATCGGCCAACCGCGCCCAGTTGAGCTCTGGCGTGCGGTCGAGCTTGGTGAAATCCGTGAGGTCGCGCTCGACACCGATCTGCAGCGGCTTGTTGCCTTCGCGCATGTTGTATTCGCGGACGCTCTTGACCTGGTCGTCCACCATGCGCGGCAGCGTGAGCTCCACGCGTCCGCCAGGCGCAAAGCCCGGATGCCGTAGCTCATAGCGTTCTGCCGCCTTGACGCTGGTCGGGCCAGCTTCGCCATCGACCTGCATCGCCCCGGCGGCGCCTGCGCAGAACAATCCGGCGACAGCGAACGCCAGCATGCGTACCGAGCTTCCGAGTGACTGAAACCGTTTTTCCGCGTAGCGAGTCATTGTTTTCGCGCTCCTGAAAGGCATCACGGTGAAAAGCATCACGCAATCACGCACGCAGACAGGCCACGCACGCCACCTACCAATAATGCCGCGTCTCGCGGCGAGGAACGTCAAGCTAAGGTGTGCGAGAAATGATCGGACACCTGCTGTTCACGTGGGCGCTGTTGCGAGGTGGTTGAACTCCAATCGGCGCCAGAGCAAAAAATCATTCCACAGCTGACGCGGATGAAAGCGCGAGGAAATGTCGTCCCCGCAGGTCGTCGATGGAGGCGGGGCAGACGAAACTCATCCCCAGACTTCGCGGATTTCTGCAGTTTGACAGCGCCGCGGCATAAGGAAATCTGCAGAAATCTGCGAAATCTGCGGATAAAACTCTTGCTCTGTTTTGATCCTAGTCATCTGTGGGCAACCCCAGATTGCTCTGATCTGTGCCATCCAGGGCGCCCCGGCCCCGTCAAGCTGCCTGCCGACGAAAACCGCGCAAGGGCGGGTCACTGCCGCGTTGCAGCCAGTTGCTGGCGGCGTAGTGGCTGCGGGCGTCGGTGACGTGGAGGGAATAGGCGTGGCGGGAGCGGGCTGAACGGTTGGGAGCGCTGTAGTGCGGCAGGAGTCCGTGGAAGCACACCAGGGTGCCGGCGCTGACCGGCAACGGGCGCGCGCGCTCGGCGGGTGGCCACGGAGTGTCGTCCAGCCGGCGCTTGCCCACCTTGTGGCCCTCGCGCACGAACAACTCGCGCAACGGACTGCGATGGCCGCCGGGCTCGACCCACAGGCAGCCGTTTTCCAGCGACGCGTCCTCCAACGCGAACCAGAACGTGGTGACGGTGATCGGGTCGGTGTGCAGAAAGGTCGCGTCCTGGTGCCAGCCGACTTCGCCGCCAATCCCTGGCTGCTTGAAGATGTACATGGATTGCCACAGCAAGGGTTCGGCAACGCCGAGGTCGCGCGCTAGCGCGTCCAGGTCCGGACCGCGTGAAAACTCGTCGAAGACCGGATCGCGGTCGTGCAGCGCATGGCCGATCTTGTTGATCGACAACGCCTTGGGCTGCGCCAGGTTGCCGTTCGCATCGAAGGCTTCTTCCTCGAAGAAACAGCGCACCTGGTCGGCGGAATCCAAAAACCAGTGATCGGTCGCCAGGGCCTGGTCGCGGGTGGTGAAGACGCTGCGCTGAGCCGGATCGAAGGCATCGACGAGCTCCTGTGCGCGCGCCCGAACCGCGGCAATTTCTGCTGCCGACTTGAACCCCTCGAGCACGAGAAAGCCTTCGCGCTGGTAGTGATCTTTCTGGTCCTGGCTCAGCATGGCGAGCTTTCGAGAAGAATGCGAAGGATTGTACGCTGCCGCACGTCAAACGCTACGAAATGTTGCAGCGCAACTCGCTTGCGTGACCACACTCTGGGATTCTCCGTGCGCCTTGCACCGAACGCCCGTAACCCGGGCGCTTTGGCGGTCTCTGGGGAGAGACCGAATCCTGCAGGGCCTTTGCCGCGTTGGCGCAATGCCGGCGTGTCCGCTGGGGTACTGGGGAGGAAGGCTTCAATGTTCAAACAACTCGCGTTGTTGGCGTTGGCGTGTGTCACTTCGCTTGCAGGGGCTGCGAGCACTGTGGCACCGGAAGATCAGGTCTCGTTCGTCACCGTGAAGTATCGCGACGCCGCCGAGCTGCAGGCGATCGCTGCGCAGTTCCAGCATGTGATCGTCGACAAGAAGCTGAAGAGCGTCAGTACCGAAGCCGCCGGGCGCGATATCGCTGCGTTGCGTGGCGCGGGTTTGAGTGTCAACGTCGATACCGTTGCCACCGCCAAGCTCCGCAGCATCGAGGAAGCGCTCACACGCACCGGCAGCCTGAAGAGCATTCCGGGTTACGCCTGTTACCGGACGGTCGAAGAAACCCATTCGACGATGGTGACGCTGGCAACCAGCTACCCCAATCTTGCCCAGGTCAGTGACCTCGGACCGAGCTTCGAAAAATCGCGCAACAGTGCGCTCGGCTACACCATGAAGGTGCTCAAGCTGACCAATGCCGCCACCAACGCGAGCATTCCCGACAAGCCGAACATGGTGCTCCTGAGCGCCATCCACGCACGCGAGTACACCACCGCCGAGCTGATGACGCGCTTCGGCGAATGGCTGGTGCAGAACCATGGCACCGATCCGGAAGCCACCTGGCTGCTCGACAACTACCGCTTCCACCTGGTGCTGCAGGCCAACCCGGATGGGCGCAAAAAGGCCGAGACCGGTCTCTCTGGCGCAAGAACACCAACAACACGGTCGGCAGCTGCAGCAGCAGTTCCTACGGCGTCGATCTCAACCGCAATTTTCCTTACCACTGGGGCACCGTCTCCGGTGGTTCGAGCCCGAATCCGTGCGTCGACACCTATCGTGGCGTGAGCGCGGCCTCGGAGCCGGAGACGGCCAACATCCTCCGCTATGTGGCGGGCACCCGGGGCGCCGATGGGACCTACACCGGCGGCGTGCTGCCAGACCGTCGGCTCGACTCGACCACGAGCGTGTCGCCCGCCGATTACGCCGGCATTTTCATGGACATCCACAGCTATTCGCAGTTGGTGCTGTGGCCCTGGGGCGACAGCTTCTCGCTCGCACCGAATGGCGCGCAGATGCGCACGCTCGGCCGGCGCATGGCCTGGCACAACAACTACAGCCCGGAGCAGGCGAGCGAGCTCTACGCAACCGATGGCTCCACTGATGACGCCGTGTACGGCCTGCTCGGCGCGCCTGCGTTCACGCTGGAGCTGGGCGTCGCCTTCTTCGAAAGCTGCAGTACGTTCACCAGTACCACGCTGCCGAAGAACCTGGCCGCCCTGCGCTATGCCGCGCGCACCCTGCAGTCCCCCTACACCCTGCCCACTGGGCCTGATACCACCGCAGTCACGCTGTCCGCGAACACGATCACTCAGGGCGGTGTGCTGACGCTCAACGCCACTGTCGACGACGCGCGCTTCAACCAGAGCAACGGCACCGAAGCGACGCAGACGATCATTTCCGCACGGGCCTACATTGACAAATTGCCCTGGACGGCCGGCGCCGTGCCGATCTCGCTCAGCGCGACCGATGGCAGCTTCAATGCGGTCACGGAAGGCGTCCGCGGCAGCATCAGCACCGCATCCTTAAGCCCTGGCGTGCATCTGGTCTACGTGCAGGGCACCGACGCTGCGGGCAATGCCGGCACGCCGAATGCAGTGCGCTTCACGGTCACCGGTGGGAGTGGCAATCTGCCGCCGGTGTCGAATTTCAACTTCACCACGACCGGTTTGAGCGCGAACTTCGCCGACGCTTCCACTGATGCGGATGGGTCGGTCGCGTCACGCAGCTGGTTGTTCGGCGATGGCAGCAGCTCGACGCTCACCAATCCGAGCCGCACGTACGCAGCCGCGGGCACCTACACGGTCACGCTGACTGTCACCGACAACCTGGGTGCCTCACATAGCAGCAGCCGCTCGGTTACGGTGAGCAGCGTAGCCAACCAGCCGCCGGTGGCGAACTTCAACTTCACCACCAGCGCGCTCACGGCCACATTCACTGATGCGTCCAGTGATCCCGATGGCACGGTGGCTTCGCGCAGCTGGAATTTCGGTGATGGGAGCACCTCGACCGCCGTCAACCCGAGTCGCACATATGCGGCCGCGGGAACCTATACGGTCACCTTGACGGTCACCGACAATCTTGGCGCCGCCCGCTCCAGCAGCCGTTCCGTGACCGTGAGCACGAGCGGCGGTCTCGGCAATGGCGTGCCCGTTACCGGCATCTCCGGCGCCCGGCTGCAGATGCGCGCGTACACCATCGTCGTGCCGGCTGGCGCCAGCAACCTGCGCATCACCACCAACAGCGGCAGCGGCGATGCGGATCTGTACGTGCGCTTCGGCAGCGCTCCGACGACCAGCACCTACAACTGCCGGTCGAATGGCGCCACCAACACCGAGAGCTGCCTGATCAGTGCACCGAGCGCAGGCACGTATCACATTGGCGTGTATGGGTATTCGGCATTCAGCGGGTTGACGTTGACGGCGAGCTACCAGAGCCCGTGATGCCAGGGTAGGCCGTAGGCTGCAGTGCGCGCGGCTGCTTGCGCGCTCTGCGGCGCTCTGTGAATGGCGACCCGGAGTGCCGGTGAGCCCCGGTCCAATCGAGTCGCCAAAATTGGATCGGTCGGCGCGGGCCACACCGGCCTACGCGATCGGCGGCGCTTTGGAATTGGAAACCCGGTGAGCGCTGCGCGCACATCGGGCTACACTCCGTGCGCCCGGTCCGGGCGCTGCGCGGAGCCCTCGTGTCGCCCATCATCACGATCAGCGAGCTGACCAAGACCTATGCCTCCGGTCTGCAGGCGCTCGACAACATCAACCTGACGATCAACCGCGGCGAGATCTTTGCGCTGCTCGGTCCGAATGGGGCCGGCAAGACCACTTTGATCAGCACCGTCTGCGGCATCGTCGGTGCGAGCGCCGGGCGCGTAGTCGCAGACGGGCACGACATCGTCAGCGACTTCCGTGCGGCGCGCAGCAAGATCGGACTGGTGCCGCAGGAGCTGACGACGGACGCCTTCGAAACCGTCTGGGCGACGGTGAATTTCAGCCGCGGCCTGTTCGGTCGCCCGCGCAATTACGCACTGGTCGAGGAGCTTCTGCGCAAGCTTTCGCTGTGGGAAAAGAAGGATTCGAAGATCATGACGCTCTCGGGCGGCATGAAGCGCCGGGTGATGATTGCCAAGGCGCTGTCGCACGAGCCCATCATCCTGTTCCTGGACGAGCCGAGCGCCGGCGTCGATGTCGAGTTGCGGCGTGACATGTGGGAGATGGTGCGCTCGTTGCGCGCGACCGGCGTCACCATCATCCTGACCACGCACTACATCGAAGAAGCTGAGGAAATGGCCGACCGCATTGGCGTGATGAGCCGCGGGAAACTGATCCTGGTCGAGGAAAAAGCGGCGCTCATGCGCAAGCTCGGCAAGAAGCAGCTGACCCTTGAACTCAAGCAGCCCTTGGCGACGATCCCGGCGGACCTGGCACCGCTGCCACTCTCATTGAGCGACGAGGGAACCCGGCTCACCTACAGCTTCGACGTCCAGAGCGAAGAGACTGGCATAGCCGACCTGCTGCGACGCCTGAGCCTGCACGGCATCGATTTTCGTGACCTCAACACCAGCCAGAGCTCGCTCGAAGACATCTTCGTGTCGCTGGTGAGGGCGCGCCCGTGAATGTTCACGCGATCCGCGCCATCTACCGTTTCGAGATGGCGCGCACCTTTCGTACGCTCATGCAGAGCATCGCCTCGCCGGTGCTGTCGACCTCGTTGTATTTCGTCGTGTTCGGTGCCGCGATTGGTTCCCGCATGGGCGAGATGGGCGGCGGCATCAGCTACGGCGCCTTCATCATTCCGGGATTGGTGATGCTCTCGCTGTTGAATGAAAGCATCTCCAATGCCTCCTTCGGGATCTACATGCCGAAATGGTCGGGGACCATTTATGAGTTGCTGTCGGCCCCGGTCTCGGTGGTCGAGGTGGTAGCCGGCTACGTCGGCGCGGCTGCGAGCAAGTCGTTGATCCTGGGTGTGCTGATCCTTGCCACCGCGCGCCTGTTCGTCGACTACGACATCCTGCATCCGTTCTGGATGCTGTTCTTTCTGGTCCTCACGGCGGTCACGTTCAGCCTGTTCGGTTTCATCATCGGCATCTGGGCCGACAGCTTCGAAAAGCTCCAGGTGATTCCCCTGATGATCATCACGCCGCTGACCTTCCTGGGCGGCAGCTTCTATTCTATCGACATGCTCCCCCCGCTGTGGCAGAAGATCACGCTGTTCAACCCGGTGGTCTACCTGATCAGTGGTTTTCGCTGGAGTTTCTTTGGTGTCTCCGATGTCAGCGTCGGAATCAGTATTGCGATGGCACTGCTGTTCTTGCTGCTGTGCCTTGGCGTGGTCTGGTGGATCTTCAGGACCGGGTATCGCCTGAAGAATTGATTCCCTGAACGGCAGAGATGACGTGCGTGACCGCGTGACATGAATATCGAGATGTATCGGCTGTTCTTCAATGTCGAGCAGAAGCATTGGTGGTTCGTCGCGCGCCGGGATATCGTGGTCGACGTGATCGCGCGACACTTCCGGCCGGGAGCCGACGCCAAGATCCTCGATATCGGCTGCGGAGCCGGCTTGATGTTGAACGCGCTCGGGCACTTCGGCGAGACT
Organism: Rhodanobacteraceae bacterium; assembly: GCA_031425695.1. Classification (GTDB taxonomy): domain Bacteria; phylum Pseudomonadota; class Gammaproteobacteria; order Xanthomonadales; family SZUA-5; genus JANPJV01. Next base: position 32,897 of record JANPJV010000088.1, read on the forward strand.
TTCGGCATGGATAACGCCGAGGCGGCAATCACGCTCAGCCGCGAGGTTTTTCCGGGGACGGTTCGCTTCGGAGAACTTCCAGACCAGGTTCCTTATCCGCAAGGATCCTTCAACCTGATCACGGCACTGGACGTCATCGAGCACATCGATTCCGACGTCGAATCCCTGAAGGCAATGCATGCTCTACTGGTGCCCGGCGGCATGGCCGTCATCACGGTGCCGGCATTCATGTTCCTGTGGACGGAGTTCGACGAAATCAACGAACACAAGCGGCGCTATTCCCGGGCCGAGCTCGAGACGAAGCTGCGCCAAGCCGGGTTCACCGTCGAGAAACTGTCCTACTTCAACACGCTGCTGTTCCCCCTGGCCTTGGCGGTCCGGGCACTCAACCGGCTGTTCAAGCGCAGCGGTGCCCGCGACCTGGAGCTGCCCAACCCCTCCGTCAATGCGGCGCTCACCCGCATTTTCCGGATTGAAAAGCCGCTGCTCAGATACATGAGCTTCCCGTATGGCGTATCGCTGATGGCGGTGGTCAGGCGAAGTGCGCAGGAAACTGCGGCATGAGCCCATCTCCCCTTCGCGTTTCGGTGGTCATCCCGGTGTACAGGGGTGAAAAGACGCTGCCAATCGTGCTTGCCGAAATCCAGCCGCTCACCCTGGGGCGATCGACTCCCGCTGGCCTCGCATACCAGGTCTGCGAGGTCATCCTCGTGCACGATTGCGGCCCGGACCGTTCCGATCGCGTGCTCGAGCAGATCGCGCAGGAATATCCGGCTGCGCGCATCGTCTGGCTCTCGCGCAATTTCGGACAACACGCGGCGACCATGGCGGGCATGGCCAGCGCCACCGGCGACTGGGTGGTGACCATCGACGAGGATGGGCAACATGACCCCCTCGAGATAGGACCGATGCTCGACGTCGCTGTCGCGCGATCGTTGCAACTGGTCTACGCGCAACCTGCCAATGCGCCGCCGCATGGCTGGCTGCGCAATCTCGCCAGTCGCACGGCCAAACGCATTGCTGCAGCGATGCAAGGCACTGATCGAAATCTGCAATTCAACAGCTTTCGGCTGGTCGATGGGGAAGCTGCGCGGACGCTGGCCGCGTACTGCGGCCATGGCGTCTATCTCGACGTCGGTCTGTTCTGGATGGTCGGCCGGATCGGCAGCTGCCCGGTGAAACTTCGCGGCGAGCTGCAGCGGCCGTCCGGATATTCCTGGTGGACACTGCTCAGGCACTTCTGGACCATGGTGCTGACCTCTGGCACGCGACCGTTGAGGCTCATTACGCTCATGGGATTTGCGTCGATCATCATGGCTGTCGGACTCTCTGGGTACGCCCTCTATGGCAAGTATTTCGCCAATGACATCGTGCCGGGCTGGGCGTCGTTGTTGATCGTGATGTCGGCGTTCTCCGGCGTAATTCTGATGTCGCTCGGCGTCATTGCCGAGTACCTGGCGATCACGCTTGGCATCGCCATGGGTCGGCCACTGTATGTGGTCAGCTCCAAGCCTACGCGGCCCGAGACTCCGCGATGACCGTGGCCTGGGTGATCGGCGCGGGTGGCATGCTTGGTGCTGCCCTGCGCCGCAGCCTGGCCGCTACTCAAACTTCCTTGTTCGTCCCTGAAACGCGTTTCGAGTGGGGCGACGAGGCGATTGCGTCGCGCCAGCTCGAAGCCGCAACCCGGGCTTTCGCAAAATTGGTTTCGCCGGGCCAATCCTGGGAGATCTATTGGGCAGCCGGCCTCGGCACCATGGCCAGCAGCGCGGGCTCCATGGCTGCTGAAACTCGCCTGGTGGAAAAGCTGCTGGCCGTTACGGTCCAGCAATCGACCCTCATGCAGTCAAGCGGTACGCTGGCGCTTGCGAGCACCGCGGGTGGGATTTACGCGGGCAGTGCGGCCGACATCATCAGTGAGGCGACGGCAACGTCCCCAACCACCGACTACGCCCGCGCCAAACTGGATCAGGAGCTTATCGTCGCCGACTACGTGGCCCGGCATCCCGGCGCCCGGGCGGTCATCGGAAGACTGTCGACGCTCTACGGATTGCAGCCCAACGTCGACAAGCGCCAGGGGCTCATCGCCGAAATGGCGCGCAGGGTCATTCTCAACCAGCCCATCCACATTTTTGTGCCGCTCGACACCATTCGCGATTATCTGGAGGTCGACGATGCAGCAGACGCCCTTGTCGGCCTCGCGCGCGGCGGCATCGAACAGTCGCCGATGCGCATGAAGATCATTGCGTCGGAGCAGCCGACCACCATCTCGGAAATTACGGCAACCTTCAAGAAGCTTGCGCATCGGATGCCGAAGATCATCGCCAGCACCAGCAGCCTGGCCAAGCTTTACCGGCGTCGCATCCAATTCCGATCAAACGTGCTTCCATTCGCGGAAGCCTGGAGGAACACCAGTCTCACGCTGGGAATAGCTCGCCTTCTTGCTTCCGAACGGGCGGCGTTTGCGCGAACAGGCCGATTCTGACCCGCCCATTGCGATGTCAAAAGGAGCGGCATCCCGAGAGATTGCACAAGGCATGAATTCGAAAGCCGAGGACCTGCAAATGTTCCGGAGGCGTTGCGAGGCCCAGCGTGGCAGTGGTTGCGGCTACGGGAAATCCGTCGAAGGAGGTCAGGGGTTCGGCAGCGACGCCATCCGCGCGTAGCAACATGATTGGCTGTTTCGAGGAGGCGCCCCAGACATAGTTCTCCCCACTTCTGCGCAGGTCCAGGGTTTCTGCCACCGCGATGAGCTGGGCGAAGTACGGCCGCAAGGTGGTGCGGTTGTCGCTGTGAATGGGCGGAACCCGCGCCGCCACGTCGTTGACGTAGATGAGAATGCTGCCGGGCGAGAAGGCCTTGGTGGTCAATGCCCTGACGCTTGGAAATGAGCGGATCATGCCGGCGGGATAGCCGTAGAGCAGCCGGATCTGGTCACGGTTGAGGTTGATGATGCGGTGATAGCGGTCGCCGAAAAACGCGAACTTTTCGGGCGCCAGGAAGCTCAGGTGGCGGGTGGTGATGATCGGCGCCTCGAGCTTGGACGCCGGCGGCAATAGGGCCAGGAACTCCTTGACCTGGTCCTGGTAGAACGGCGCTGCAAGGCGTGCTGCTTCGCGGGCCGCAAGCCCCAGGTCTACCAGCAGCACGGCAACGATCGGCAGCAGGTACAGGCGCTGCCGGCGCAGCAAATGCGCGATTACCGGTGCGATCAGGAAAGCCGTCAGCGGCGCCAGGTAGGCCAGGTAGCGGGCTTCCTTGAAACTGACCGCCTGCATGACTGCGAACAGCACCACCCAGGTGATGGCAATGCTGCGTTGCAGCCGGTCGCCGCGGTACCAGGCATGGACGAGCCCCGGCAGCACCAGCGCCATGGCCAGTATTCCGTAGATGGACAGATTCCTGATGTAGACCCATTGATAGATGATCGAGGCGATCGGGCCGTCCTGCTGGAACGCGACGACCACCGCACGCATCTGATGCAGTGGCCGCAGCAGCAGCGGCACCTCGGGAAGGGTGTGGGCCAGTACCAGGGCGAATGCAAACCAGAAGATCAGCCCGCTGATCGCGGCGGCCATTCCGAGTTGCGCCAGGGCCATCCAGTTGCGCCTGGGCCCGGCGATCGTCAGGCAACCATGGGCGACGAGCAGTGCGAGCCAGATGGCGCCGTACATGTGCTTGACCAGGGCAGCAACGGCCCCAAGTGCCACCAGCGCAAGCCAGGTCCACAGTCGTGGGCGCTCCGCGTGGCGGTCTGCCAGCAACACCATCGACAAGGCAATCAACCCGGGAAATAGATCGCTGCTGATGAATGCGGCGTAGCAGAAGAAAAGCACCGTCGGAATCGCGGCAGTAAACGCAATCAGGGTGGAAAGATTGCTGCCGAAACGACCGCGCAACAGTCGCCACACACCCCAGAAATACGCAAGATGGATGCTTGCCATCAGCAGGTGATGCGGCCGCACGTCCAGCGGGTGCAGGTCGAGCGCGTTCGCGATCCACTCCGCAGGCATCAGCATCCACGCCAGCATGGGAGCCCGTGACCACAGATAAGCGTTCGAGATGCCGAGGAAATATTGGCTGTTGGCGATGGTCGCGTAACCATCGTCGAACTCGACATTTACGACGAACAGCGACCAGGCCAGCCAGCAACAGATCGTTGCGGCCAGGAGCCCGAAGGCGCGCTTCACCCAGGGCGAATCAGTTGCCGTATCGCGCTGCGCAGTTGAAAATTCGGGAGCGTCGGCGGCCAGGATCGATTCCTCTTTGACGGCCATCTCGACCCGGAGTTGCGCACCTGCCAGCGTCTCCGAGATCACTGCAATTGATAGGCTACAGCATGCCCGCGAACTTCATGGCGATCCTGCAGTCTTCGCCGCTCCAGAACGGCGCTTGCGCGCCAGCGAGACCGGGGAACGATCTTGATCGATGCGAATGAAAAGCAAGTCCACGGCGCGTACTACCTGGTCCTGGGGCTCATTGCCGCGTGGCTGCTGCTGAGCCTCGCGTGGGTGAACATGGAGTTCGACGACGGCTATGCGACCATCGCCAACAGCCAGCATTTCCTCGGCATCAGCTCGGGCTATTTCTGGCAACGCGGGCCGTTGATCGCCTGGCTGCTGATGCCCGCAGAAGCCGTCGCCAATGGGCTCGGTCTGCGTCCGCTCGACGTGCGCCCACACCATGTGGTGATGGTGCTGATCCATCTTGGCTATCTTTTCGGGGTCTGGCGCCTGCTCGTCAGCCACTTCGGCGCGCGGGCCAGCGTGCTTTGCGCGTTTGTCGCTGCGGTGCCGAGTTTCCTGTTTTTCAGCTACGCGCCATTCATCAGCCACGATCTCTTCCCGGGTCTGCTGGCGCTCTACATGCTGAAGCTCGGCCACGATTTCATGCTTGAGCAGAGCTGGCGGCGCTGGCTGGCGCTGGTCGTGCTCGGAACCGCGCTGGCCCTGGTCAAGCACACGTATGCGCTGGTGTGGATCGCGGTGTTCCTGGCCAACGGGGTGGTGGCGCTGTGGATGGAGCCCCTGCGTCGCAAGCTCGTGCGCCCGCTGCTCGCGCTCGCCGCCGGGGCACTGACGACTGGCGTGCTGACCTGGCTGATCTTTGCGATCGTGCTGAGGAACAGCTTCGGCGCTACGCCGTTCCTGCTCGGGCCGTGGCGGCAGATCCAGCTGATCGTTTCCCATGTCAGCGATGCGGGTGTGATCAGTGAGCTGATCTATCAGCCGCTGTATTTCCGCAATCTCGCAGCGTACGGCTTGCTGGCCATGGCGCTCGTGCTCCCCGGGCTGTACTTCAGCCTGCGCCGGGGCGCGCGCCTGCAACGCGTGGTGGCGATTGCGTGGCTGGTGCTGTTCGCGGCGATGCAGTTCATCCAGTTCAAGGAGGTTCGCTACCTCGGCTACCTGGCGCCGATGACGGCCTTTGTGATCATTCCGGCCATCACGGCGCTGGTGAACCTGCGGCGCGCCTATGTTTGGCTGCTGGTGGCGCTGTTTGCGTTCGATCTCTTTGCGATCGTCGGCGAGGCCGCGCGCCTGCGCTCGCCGTATTACCGGGAGGAGATCACCGGCTTTTTCGCGAGCCTGCCTTCCAAAGCCGAGCTCGACGCGCCCTTGGTGATGACTTTCCCGCTGAGTTTCGTGTCGCCCGAGCCATATGCCTTCCATCGCGACCGCTTCCATCGCATCACCAATCTGATCGGCGATCAGGTCCGCTTCCTGCACGGCTACGACGAGCAATCGATGCGCGTCGTCGAGGTCGAGGAAAAGCTGGACCTGCCGCTGGTGCCGCCGGGTAGCCGCCTGTTCTTCGTCAACGACGTGGCCACCCGCGGACCGCCCTTCCGCGCGGACAATCGTCCGGGCCTGGAAGCGACTTTTGCGCAGTTTCTCGCAGTTGCGGAAATGGTAGAGCTCGAGCGCGTCGGCGACGAGTATCGCCTGCTGCGCCAGACCTCGCAGCCGGTGGCGCTGTTCAAGGCCGCCGGCGTGACCGCGGGGCCGCTGTACTCGCTGGCCGCTTTCAAGGTCGAGGATGTGCGCCGGCTGCGCGGATTGAAGGACACGCCGGAGCGATTGCGCCTGCTGGGTTTTCGCATCCAGAACTTTTGCAATATCGGCGGTTGTCGAGGGTATTAGTTCGGGTTTTTCGATTTTTGGTTAGGCGGCGTTAGGGAGTGCGGGCTTTAGGAGGGCCGAACTCCTGCTCGGCTGCTCTTCCCTGACTAAACGCGGCAGCGCAGGAGCGCTGCCCTTCAAGCGCGGCCTTTCGGGAGGGCCGAGCTCCTGCTCGGCCGCGCTTCCTGACTAAACGCGGCAGCGCAGGAGCGCTGCCCGCCAAGCGTGGCTTTGCGTGGGTCCGGGCCCTTGGCGGAGGGAGATGGCGTACAGGGGCGACGAGACGAGCTGGCGAGCAACGCCGAACACGGGGGGCGGCCACCACAGCACCACCTCCCGGGCCGG
>JANPJV010000089.1:0-14368 GCA_031425695.1 Rhodanobacteraceae bacterium
ACTTGACGGCTTTTGTACCAGAAGCCGTCAAGTAGACCGCTGGCGCGGTCAACATGACCTACGTAGAAAACCATCCCAGCATTTGAGAGACCCATGCACGCAAACATCCTGCTCCTGCCCGGTGACGGCATCGGCCCCGAAGTAGTCGCGGCCGGGGTCGCGGTGCTTTCGGCGGTGGCCGAAAAATTCGGCCACAGCATCGATTTTTCCGAGGCGCTGATTGGTGGCGCGGCGATCGATGCCACTGGCAGCGCGCTTCCCCCTGAATCACTAGCCGCCTGCAAGCGCGCGGACGCGATCCTGCTCGGCGCGGTCGGTGGCCCGAAGTGGAGCGATCCTGCGGCGGCGGTGCGTCCGGAGCAAGGGCTGCTGGCGCTGCGCAAGGAGCTCGGCCTGTACGCGAACCTGCGCCCGGTCAAGGTGCATCCGGCGCTGGCGGCATTGAGCCCGGTCAAGGCGGATCGCCTCGCCGGTGTCGACCTCATGATCGTGCGCGAGCTGACCGGCGGCATCTACTTCGGCGAGAAGCGCCGCGATGGTGATGTCGCGTTCGATGGCTGCTCCTACAGCGTGGAAGAAGTATCCCGGGTGGTGCGCCTCGCCGGTCGTCTCGCCCAGGCGCGCAGCGGCAAGCTCACCCAGGTCGACAAGGCCAATGTGCTGGAGACTTCGCGCCTTTGGCGGCAGCTCACGACGCAGATCATTCGCGATGAATTCCCGGGCGTGAGCGTCGAGCACCAGCTGGTCGATTCGATGGCGATGTACCTGATTGCGCGTCCGGCCAGCTTCGATGTGGTCGTCACCGAAAATTTGTTCGGCGACATTCTTTCCGACGAGACCGGCGTGCTCGCCGGTTCACTCGGATTGCTTCCATCCGCCTCGCTCGGCGATTCTGGTCCCGGCGTCTACGAGCCGATCCACGGCAGCGCCCCGGACATTGCCGGCCAGGACAAGGCGAACCCGATCGGCACGATCCTCAGCGTCGCAATGATGCTGCGCTGGGCGTTCAAGCTCGAGGCCGAGGCAACGGCGATAGAAGCTGCAGTCTCCGCCGCAATCGACCAGGGCGCACGCAGCGCGGACATCGGCGGCACGCTCGGCACGCGCGCGATGACGGACGCAATTTTGGCGCAGCTGAGGTGAAGCAGGTTTCGGTGTCAGTTGTCGGTTTCGGTTAGAGCAGAAGCGGCTTAACGTTCTTCCGAAACCGATAACCGAAACCGAAACCTGGAAAAGGGCCCCGCCGCCCGGGTCAGTCGATAAGCCGGGTTCTGTCGTTGAACGGTCATTCCTCTGGGTCGTACGTCACCGTACGCCTCAAGCAGCCTACCCGGGGAAGACGCGGGCCGCGCCATGTTCCCCCTATTCGGCCTTGCTGCAGATGGGGTTTACCTTGCCGTCGCGTGTTGCCACCGACGCGGTGCGCTCTTACCGCACCCTTTCACCCTTGCCCGCACTTGGCGTTTGCACGACAAGCCGCTGGCGGTCTGCTCTCTGTTGCACTGTCCGTAGGCTCTCGCCCCCCAGGAATTACCTGGCATCTTGCCCTGTGCAGCCCGGACTTTCCTCGATGGGCCTTGTGGGCTCACCGCGACCGTTTGACCGACGCCGGCTCGGCGGGGTTGGGTGAAGTGTACGCGGGTTTGCGTGGCGACGGGGTTTGCGTAGGTCACGATGTGCCCGCGCCCGGCGGGGGTGGCGCAAACGGGGAATGGGCTACGTGACACCGGTGACCTGGGGCAGCGCGCATTGTCACGTAGCGCCCGAATGCCTTGCGTCGCTCAAGCCGGGGTGCGCGGGCGCAACCTGGCCTGCGTTTCAACGGTCGGCCATCTTGGCAAGGCCCCAAATTTGCAAACATCTCACATCCGGCGCTCGCAGGCCGGTGACACCCTCGCGCGCGGGCTAGACTCGAAGTGTTGACAGCGTGGGGGTTGGCGATGCTCCCAGAGCGTTGCAGCGGGGCAGGGCGCAGATCCGCAATGGCGCGGATGCGTGGCTGCGCCTGTGCATTGCTCCTGCTGGGATCTGCCGTGACGCAGGCAAGTGTCATCGGTGACCCGCCAGCCAACCATATCGCGCTGCCGCTTGCGCCGAATTCGGCCAGCTACGATCTCGAGCAGGACGCGCGTGGATTGCTCTACGTGGCCACCGAGGAGGCCGTGCTGGTCTACGACGGCGTGCGCTGGGAACGCGTAGCCACGCCCGGCAGCATCGTGGCGCGTGCGCTCGAACGCGGCCCGGCCGGGCAGATGTACGTGGGTGGCTTCAACCGCCTCGGGGTGATCCGCCGCGATGCCTTCGGCGTACTGATCTACACGGACTGGACCGAACGGCTGCCCAGCGCACACCGGCAGGATTTCGAAGACGTCTGGGATGTCCGCGCGGACGCGCAGGCGGTGTATTTCCGCACGCTCAAGCGCTTGTTCCGATTCAACCATGATGGCCGCCTGACCGGCGTCTGGACGGCCCCAGGGCGTCTGGGAGCGATCGAATTCGTCGCCGGCGAGCTGTGGCTGCAGTGGCGCGGCGAGGGTCTCAAGAAGCTCGTCGGCGACGATTTCGAGATGGTGCCCGGTGGCGCGGCGTTCGCCGACACCCAGATCTATCACCTGTGGATGCATCCGCGCGGCGGACAAGTCGTGGTGTCGCAGCGGCCGCACCTGGACTGGCTGCACGAGGGCGCGGTGCGGAAGATCGACTGGTTGCCGGCGGAGGTGCCGCCGACCGCGCTTAGCACGCATGCCACGCTGCGCGGCGGCATCGCGGTCTCCGGGGTCCAGGACGGGCGGCTGCTCGAAATCGATTTCCTGGCGGAAACCGCGAAGATCAGCAGCGTCTCCAATGACTACATCAGCGGCATGGTCGTAGGTCGCGATGGTGAGTTGTGGACGGTCGACGACGAGGCGCTGTCGCGCGTCGAGCTGGCCTCGCCGTGGCGCCTGCTGGATGCTGCCGATGGCGTCCGCGGCACCCAGGCCGAGCTGCGTGAATTCGGCGGCGACTGGTATGCGCTGTCGTCGGCCGGGCTCTACCGGGCGCCCGCGGTCGGAACGGGCAAGCCGCACTTCGCGCGTGTCGATATTCCAATCACGGAGGCCTGGGCGATTGCCGCCGATGGCGATGACATGCTGGTGGGTGAGAGCTACTCGCTGTGGCGGGTGCGCCCCGGCGCTCCCGCCCGCGCAATTTCCGACAAGAAACTGTATCCGCGCGTCCTGCTGGCCGCGCAGAGCCCGCCCCGGCGCTTCTACATCGGTACCGGCGACGGCTTTGCGGTGGTCGATTTGGGGACTGGCGACGAGTTTCGGATTCAACAGGCCGAGCTCGGGCCATCCATCGATACGCTGGTGGAGGTGGCACCAGGGCGCGTCCTGGCCGGCAGCCCGACCGCTGGTGTGTTCGATCTCACCGTGGCGGCCGACGGCAGCTTCAAGAGCGCGGTGGCCGGGCGCGAGCTCGGCCTCGCGCTCGTGCCCGACAGCGAAGCACGCGTGTTCGCGCTGGGTCCCGTGGCCTTCGCCGCAACCGGGCAGGCGATTTATCGCTGGAACGGGCAGGCTTTCGTGGCCGACGACCTCGGCGGCCTGCGCGCCTTGCTCCCGCCCGCATCGGTGCCGACTATCGTCCAGTCGGCCGACGGCAGCCGCTGGGCGCTCAGTGCTGGCCGCGCCTTTCTGCACGACGGCCGCCATTGGCGCGAGCTCGTCGCACCGACCGCCAACGGCCCCGCCCTGCGCTCGTTGCATCTGGTCGACGGACAACTGGCCGTGTATGGATCCACCGGGCGCCTGCTGATCTACGATCGTAGCCGCCCAGCGCCGCCCCCGGTCCTGGCCAATGTCGAATTTCGGCACGCTTGGCTGGAGGGCAGCGGGCAGCGCCGCCCGCTGCCGTTGCGCGGCGATCACCTGGGCGAGCTGCCGCCACGTGCGACCCTGCGCCTGCAGTACGCGGCGCCCATGCTGGCTGGCGAACCTGGCGTGCTGTTCCGTCAACGCGTGATCGGCATTGATCGCCACTGGTCCGACTGGTCACCGGTCGCCGAGGCCAGCCTGGGTGCGCTGCCGAGTGGCCGGATGCGCCTGCAGATCCAAGCCAGGAAAGGCAGCGCGGAGCCCGGACCGGCGCGCTCGCTGACCTGGGAGATCACGCCGCTGTGGCATGAGCGGACTGACCTTCGACTGTTGTTGATCGGCATGCTGTTGCTGCTCGGCGCGGTGGGCGCCAGCGCCGCCGCGCGTTGGCGGCTGACGCGCCTGCGTGCGCGCAACGATCGTCTGGAAGAGATCGTGCATACGCGCACCGAGGCGCTCGAACAGGCCAATGTGCAATTGCGCGCGCAGACCCTGCGCGACGGCTTGACCGGCATCGCCAATCGGCGCGCATTCGACAATGCCCTGCACGACGCCTGGCACCTGGCGACGATCGAACACTCGCCGCTCGCCTTGCTGATGATCGATGCCGACCATTTCAAGGCCTTCAACGACCATCACGGACACCTGCAGGGCGACGAGCTCCTGCGCGCGCTCGCCACCGAGATCGCCCGCGAGGATCACGGCGAGCGCCTGAGCGCGCGCTGGGGAGGCGAAGAGTTCGCGGTGTTGATGCTGCATGCGGATGGCACCACTGCACGCCAGGAGGCCGAACGTGTCCGCGCCCGCGTCCTCGCCTGCGGCTTCGGCGTGACCGTGAGCGTGGGCGTCGCCGCCGTGGTGCCCGAACCCGGAATGAGCGTCGAACGCCTCCTGTCCGCCGCCGACAGCGCCCTCTACGCCGCCAAGGCCGCAGGCCGCAACCGTGTCGTCACCGACGTCGAAATCACCGACATACGGCACGACTCACCGTCGTGAGACTCGGCGGCAACGGCAACGTCAACGTCAAAAGTTCAACGCAGAGACGCAGAGACGCAGATAAAGCAAAATAGAGGGAAGGAAAAAAAAGGGAGGCAAAAAAACGACAGTTTTTTAGAAGGCGTAGAGCACGGCGCCAGGCCCCATCATGAATATGCTCTGTGCTTTTGCCGTTCTCTCTTTTGCTTCCTCTGCGTCTCTGCGTCTCTGCGTTGAAATCTTGATCTTGCTCGTCAGCGTTCGCGCCGCGGACGTGCCGGTTCAGCGAGCAACTCGGTGATGACTTTGATGATCTTGGGGTTCCAGCCCATGCCGCAGTGGCTGCCTTCGACTTCGATGTCGCGGACCTGGCGGCGCTGGTTGGCGTGGCGGCAGGTCTGCCAGGCGACGACGCCGTCGGAGCGGCTGTAGATCGACGTGGTCGGCACGGGTGGGGGCTTGCGCAGGCGGGCAGTCAGGGCGGGCGCGAATTTGAGTTCGGAGCCATTGAGCAGCCGGAACACCCAGGCGACGTTGGTGTAGCCGACGCCGTCGTTGAACGGTGTGCCCAGGGTGATCACCTGGCGGATGCCATGTCCCTTGAGGATTTTCGCCGTCTCGCGTGCATAGAAGCCACCGAGGCTCCAGCCGATCAGCGTGGCCGGCTTGCCGTATTCGCGAATCAGGTTGGCGGTATGCGCGGCCAGCTCGTGCAACCAGGGATCGACCTCGCCTTTGGGGCCGGTGTTGAAACCACGTCCCCAGTCCATCGCCTCATAGCCCATGTTTCGACAGTACTGGCGCAGCGGCGCCAGTGCGCGGCCATCACTGCCGAGCCCTGGGAAGAACACGACCGGGTGCCCGTCGCCGCGGACCAAAGGCGCGGGCTTGGCCGTGAGCTTGTGCGAGAGAAATTCCCAGGCGGCCCGGAGGGGTTCGCTGCCGAGCAGGCTCAGGGGCGGGCGGGTGATCGGGAATGTCGCTGCACTGTTCATGCGCTCGCCCATTGCTCTGGATGTGGCTGCAACCGTGCACTTTGCATGCCGCGACAGTAATTCGTTAAGTTGTTGATAAATTGGATTTTCACCAAGCTTGGACTCTGGCAAATTGCAATCCGCACCCGGCTGGAGGCCATGCAGGGCACGCGCATCAGAGAGTTTTCCGCGCTTCTGCGTATGTCCGAGCAAGTGCTGGCGCGTCCGCCAGACAGGGTCGCTCGACAAACCGGGCTCACACTGAGGCCGCTCTCGCCAATAGCCTGTCGATGGCCGAGTACAGCTCCGTGTAGCGCAGCGGCTTGGCGATGTAACCGTCGCATCCGGCAGCGCGACACTTCTCGCGGTCTTCGGTCATCGCCATCGCGGTGAGTGCGATGATCGGGATCGCCGCAGTCGCTGAATCCGCTTTGAGCAGTGCGGTTGCGGCGAGCCCATCCATGCCGGGCAGCTGGATGTCCATCAATATCAGGTCGGGTAACTCTGTACGGGCGATGGCAACCCCGGATTCAGCGTCCTCCGCATCCAGCACCGTATGCCCCGCGTTGACTAACAGCAGGCGCGCCAGCTTGAGGTTGGCCTTGTTGTCCTCAACCACCAGAATGCGTGCCATGTTCAGGCCGGCTGCAGTGCGCGGCGCACGTCTTCGACGAAGGCGTTGCGGTTGAACCCGGCCTTCTGCACCGTGTGGATGATCCGCGCTGAGTTACCGCTGTTGAGCTGGGCGCGGTCGAGCGCGGTGATCTGCTTGGCAGTCACGATCAGGATCGGGATGCGCGCAGTCTGCTCGCTGCGCTGCAAAGCCGCGACCACGTCGAACCCGCTGACTACCGGCATCATCAGGTCGAGCAGGATCAGGTCCGGCCGCAATCGTTGCGCCAGCACGATCGCCTCGCTGCCCCCATAGGCGCAGACCACGTTGTAGGCCGGTGACGGCAAGAATGCAGCGACCACTTGCACGGCCTTGGGATCATCGTCGACGACCAGGATCGTGTGCGTACGCGCCTCGATGGGATACAGGCCGAGATCGTTGAGCGAAGCCTTGAGCGCGGCGCGGCCGATTGGCTTTTGCAGGATTGCAGCAGCGCCGCGGCGCAGCGCCAGGCTCAGATCAGTCACACCGGCAATCACCACCACCGGCACCGCTGCGAGCGATTCAATCTGGCGAATCCGCAACAGGAACTCCCAGCCATCGATCCCGGGCAGTTGCAGATCCAGCGTGATCAGGCTCAAGTTCTGGGTGGGCGCCAACAGCAGGGCGGCTTCGCCAGTACTGGAGCGCACCACCGAGAACCCTTCCGCTTCCAGCAGCAGCCGGATCAGCTCGGCAGTCTGATCGTCATCCTCGACGACCAGCGCGACGCGCTCGCTGGCTTTGGCGACAAACAAATTCTCCGACAGGGCGTGCAGCCGCACGTCGCCGTGCTCCCGTGGCGGACTGCGCAAGGGAAGCCAGGCCACGAACTGCGACCCCTCACCTTCACGGCTGGCGACCGCGACTGCGCCGCCGTGCAATTCGACCAATTGCTTGACCATGGCAAGGCCGAGGCCAGTACCCTCGAAGCGTCGTGCCAGGCTGCTGTCGATCTGAGTGAAGGCCTGGAACAGCCGATCCATGTTCGCGCTGGAAATGCCGATGCCGCTGTCGCACACGCTGATCTCGACGAAGTGGCCGAATTCATTGTCCGCCAGCGCAAATCGGCGCAAGGACCAGTCTCCATGGATGCGCCCGACCGCCGCTCGCGACACGCAGCGCGCCCGCAGGCAGACGCGGGCGTTCAAGGGGCTGAACTTGACCGCATTGGAGAGCAGGTTGTAGACGATCTGCTTGGTCTTGCGGGTGTCCAGGCTGAGCACGCCCAGGCCCTCGCCGATTTCGAGCTCCAGGGTGATGCGCTGCGTCGCTGCGCGCTCGCGCACGATGGTCAGGCTGTTGGACAGCAATGCGTTGAGATCCACGGCCTCCAGATCGAGCATCATCATCCCGGCCTCGACCTTGGAGAGGTCGAGGATGTCGTTGATCAGCGACAACAGGTGTTGCCCGCTGGTGAAGATGTCGCCGACATATTCCTGCTGGGTCGGGCTCATCGGACCGATCAGCCCATCTTTGAGCGCCTCGGAAAAACCGATGATGGCGTTCAAGGGGGTGCGCAGCTCATGCGACATCGTGGCCAGGAATTCCGACTTCATGCGGTTGGCGTGCTCGAGCTCGAGCTTTTCCCTTAAGGCCTGCTCCAGCAGCACGCGTTCCGCCTCAATCTGTTTGCGGGCGGTGTTGTCGGTGCCGATCAGCAGGTAGCCGATTATGGCTTCGCGGATGTCGCGGAGCGCCGTGACCGAGACCATCGCCGGGAAGCGGCTGCCATCCTTGCGGATATAGGTCAGCTCGTAGATGTCCTCGATCCCGCGTGAGGCCTTGAACACCAAGGCTTCGAAGCCGGGCGTGATCGGCGAATCCAGCTCGCCGCTGAGCGCAACCGCGCGCGCGATCAGCTCCTGTGGATCGGAAATATCGGCCGGCGTGATCTTGTTGACGACGTCGCTGGCGGCATAGCCGAGCATGGTTTCGGCGCCGACATTGAAAATCTGGATGACGCCGCGCTCGTCGGTCGCGATGCTGGAGAAATAGGCGCTGTTGAAGATTGCGTCCTGCAGCAAGCCGGTCTTGAGCAGGGCCGCTTGGCGGTGGGTTTCCAGGCTGCCCTCGCGGGCGTCCTGGGGCGTACCGAAACCAGATTTGTGCATGAGTCGAACTCCGCTGCATGAGGAGCGAACGGGGCGGCTCAGGGTGTCAGACCAAAGTCACGGCGGGTGGGTCTTCACGACCGTAGCAACTTGAGCGCAAACGCGGAGTGAATTCCGTCGTCGGTCACGTGGCGCCCGTGCTGCGCCCGCTCGAGCGACCGCCCTTGCCCGATCATTGGATTCGCATTTGGCGGGCCCTCGCGCGCGCAATGGCCTACGCGCTCAACGGCAACGAGATTACAAACTGGCTGCCGAGCCCGCTGCCGGCGCTCTGGGCGCTGACGCTGCCGCCATGGGCATCGATCAACTCGCGCACGACCGTGAGGCCGAGACCAAGGCCGTCACTGTTGAAGCCGACCGCGCGCGGGTCCTGCACGAAGGGGTCGAATACTTTCGAGATCGCGCTCGCGGGAATGCCGATGCCATTGTCGGAAACGGTCAGCACCAGATTGCTTCCGACCACGACCGCGGACAGCCGGATCTCGCCACCGACCGGCGTGTACTTGGAGGCGTTGTCGAGCAGGTTGATCAGCACCTGGGACAGGCGCACGCCATCGGCATGCACCGGCATCGCTCGCGCGGCGACGTAAACACCGAACTGCTGCTCACGCTTGTCCATGGCTGGGCGACAGGTGTCGATCGCCTCGGCAATGATCGCGCTCATGTCGGTATCCGCAAGCTCCAGCAGCAACTTGCCGGTCTGCACCCGGGACACATCGAAGAGGTCGGCGACCAGCCGCGTCAGGTGTTTGACCTGGCGTTCGATGATGGCCTGCAAGCGCGGCAGCTCACTGGCCTGCACGCGTCCGATCAAGGCCGCGGTGGTGCGGATCGGCGCCAGCGGGTTGCGCAGCTCGTGCGCGAGCACGGCCAGGAACTTGGTCTGCAGCCGGTGTGCCTCCTGTGCGGCCGTCTGCAGCTCTTGCGCGTTGAGCGCGGCCAGCACCAGTTGCTCGTTGGCCTCGCGCAATTGTGCATGCTGCAGCTCGATGGAAGCGCCGCGAGCTGCGGCTGCCGCGCCCGGCGCAGTGGCTCCCTGGAAAACGGATGTCCCCAATCCATAGGATCGCGCATGCCGCATCGAGGCGTCGGCGTGGTTGATCAGTGCGTCCATGTCGGTGCCATCGTCCGGGTAAATGCTGACACCGATGCTGGCCGAGAGGCGCGCCTCCACTTGTGCAATTGAAACCGGCAGCTCAAGACTGCTGTTGATTCGCGCGGCGCACCCGAGCGCCTCGCGGACACCGCGGACATGGGGTAGCAGGATCAGGAACTCGTCGCCGCCGTAGCGACACACGGTGTCGCCCCTACCGATGGCGATGGTGAGCAAGCCGGCCACTAGGCGCAGCGCCGCGTCTCCACAGCCGTGGCCATGCGCCGCATTGATCCGGTGGAAATCGTTGAGATCTAAAAACAGCACGGCGACCTTGGTCGAGTGCGCTTCCGCATGCCTGAGTGCCTGCGAAAAGCGCTCGGTCAGCAGAGTTCGGTTGGGCAAGGCCGTCAAAGCATCGATCTGGCCGGCAAGCAGCGCGCCGGCGAGCGCGGTGGTAGCGATGTCAGCTTCGGTATGCGCGCGCAGCATCGCGATCACCAGCTGTTCGTTAGCCTCGCGCAGTTGCGTTGAATGGGCACTGCCCAGGCGGCGATCTGCGCACACCAGATCCTCCTCCAGACGCGTCAGCGCTACGCGAGCGAGCTCGGTCTGCTGAAGCAGGGTCGATAGTTCGTCTGCGGCCTGCCGGGCCGCTTCTGAACCGCGCTCGTCGACGCTGGTCATGGACCTGGCTCGTCCGGCAGAACCGGCCCGTCGCGTGGCGCCTCTGAGCGTGCCGCCGGTGTCTTGCGCGTTGGCCGGCCACCTAGCAGACCTTCGTAGTCAGGAAGGCTCGCTCCAATCTGGATGCCGTCGGCGTCGATGTTGAAGAGCCGCAGCTCGTTCGAATGCGCGCTTGCACGCACCTTGACCACGGCCATCACCCGCAGCAGGCGGCTATCGACCTCGATGTAGCGCTGCACGATGATTGCGTCGGTCATGAACGCCGTGCCATAGGGACTGAAACGCAAGTCGTCGTAACGGTCTTCCAGTTCGGACGTCATCAACACGGTGACGCCTTCGGAAGCGAGCGCGGCGACCATGCGAGAGAGATTTTCGCGAAAATCCTCACGGAACGTCGGTGCCACCGCGAGCTCGAAACCAGACAGCGAGTCGATGACCACGCGGGTAGCGCCGAGCCGGCGGATTTCATCCAAAATCAATTGCACGATTTCGTCGATCGAAAGGTCCGCTGCGCGGCTGTCGACCAAGCCAACGGTGCCGCTTTCAACGAGATCGGCCAGGATGCGGTTGCGCGTCCGGTTGGGTTGCTGTTCGAAGACCGCAACCACGCCCTTTTCGCCGCGGCGTGCGCCCTCGGCCAGGAAGGCGGCTGCCAGGATGCTCTTGCCCGAACCGGAGGGCCCGGCGATCAGCAGCGAGTAGCCGCGCGGCAGCCCACCACCCAACATTTCGTCGAGGCGTTGGACGCCCATGCCGAGGCGCGACATCGGCAGGGTCGAGGCCGCGCCGCTGGGGGAGTTCGCGCCCGCCGGGGCGAAAACGCGGATGCCATTCTGGTCGATGCGGAAGGTGTGCAGGCCAGGCAAGGTCGCCTGGCCGCGCATCTTCATGATCTGCATCTTGCGCACCATGGAGTTGCGCTGCACGCTCTGGCGCAGCCAGATCAGGCCGTCGGCGACGGTGAACACCGGATTTGGATCGGTCTCGACGAAGTACTCGCCGATCAGGAACGTCGTCGCCTGCCAGCTGGTCATGAGCACCCCGAGCTGCTGCACGAAGTGCTGCAGCTTGAGCTCCGCATCGCCAGCGCCGCCGTCGCTCGCGAGAATCACCGAGCGGAAGGAATCGACGAAGACCAATGCCGGGTTGTGGGCGGTGACCTCGGCCACGATGCGCTTGAGCACCCGGCTCAAGTCGCCATCAAGCATCTCCTCGTTGAGGCTGATGAAGCGGATCGAGTGATTGATGCGGTCGGCATCGAAATAGCCGAACTGCTGCTGGTAGCGGAGCATCTTGAGCGGTGGCTCGCCGAGCACGGTCATGTACAGCGCCGGCCGTTCCGGGGTCGCCAGCGCGAACATCATCTGGTGGGCGAGCGTGGTCTTGCCGCAGCCCGGCGGCCCGGCGATCAGGTTGAAGGAGTACTCGGGCAGGCCACCGCCGAGTACTTCGTCGAGGCCCGGTACGCCGGTCGCCAGGCGGTTGATGGTGACGGCGCTATTCATGAAGAGGGGTCCTGCGCGGCAGCGCCGCTAGATGAAGGGGTCCACAGCGAGCGCAGCAGGCTTTCCGTGAGCTTGGGTCCAACCAGGCTCAACAGCACCACATAGAAGTTGCCCAGCATGGCCGCGCCGGCCGCGAGCGCCTCTGCAGCGGGTCGCAGCTCGAGCCGGGTGCGCAGCGCTGCGAGGTCCATCGGCGAGCTCGGGTCACCGAGTTCAGCCAGCCATGGGTGGCCACCGCGCGACAGACTCAGGCTGCGGACGTACAGCATGCCGACGCCGCGCGTGCCCAGGATCGGGTTGAGATCGCGATCAATTTCCGTCCAGATGGCCACGCAGGCATCCGCGACTTGGGCCGAATCGCCATCCACACCCGCCCGCATTGCCAGTACCTCGGCAATTCGCGCTACGTCGGAGGTGTCCAAGGTGATTGCTACCACTCGCTACTGAGCCTGGATAGTACTCCCTCCCGCGTGATGGGAAGCAGGGGCACGTTCACACTGTGAAGACCATTGCCTGGAGGGCCGCGCTCCCGCGCGGCCGCTCTCAATCGTCGCATCGCGAATACAAAATGCAGCGGCGCGGGAGCGCCGCCCTCCAAGGTCAACCGGCCCGCGTCAACCCGGCCAGCACGCCCGGCACCTCACCGGCAATCTCGCGGGCGAGGAAGCCGATCCCGCCATGGCGCTCGGCGAGCACGTCACCGGCTCGCGCATGCGCGGCCACGCCCCAGCAGGCGGCCTGGGCCGCGTTGGCGCCGCGGGCCGCAAGGCCGGCAATGATCCCGGCGAGCACGTCACCGGAGCCGGAGGTCGCGAGGCCGTTGTTACCGGCGCGATTGCGCCACAGCTGGCCGTCCGGGCTGGCGATGTGGGTGATGGCAGCCTTGAACACGACCACCGCGCCGCAGCGCGCCGCGACTTCGCGCGCGATCGTCGATGGATCGGCAAGCACCCGCTCGCGCGTCGACTTCAGCAAGTGCGCCATCTCGCCGGCATGCGGGGTTAAAACAGCACGACCGGCATAACCATGCAGCAGGTCGGGTTCGTTGGTGAGAATTTCGAGCCCGCCCGCGTCCAAGATCAGGGTCGATTGCGTCAGCGCTTCGAGCAGGTTGCGCACCAGACGCTGCGCCGAGCGGTCCGAGCGCATGCCGGGCCCGACCAGCACCGCGCTCGCGCTCTGCGCCTCGCGCGCGATGCCGGCGGCGGAGGATGGCACGATGCCACCATCGCGACGCTCGGCCAGCGCCATCACCCGCGCTTCGGGGACGGCGATGGCGACCAGCTGGGCGACGCTGCGCGAGGTGGCGATCTGCAGCTTGCCGGCGCCGGCGCGCAACGCCGCGATGCCGGCCAGGGTGACGGCGCCCGGAATCTCGCGCGAGCCGCCGATGACCAGCACCGCGCCGCGGCTCTCCTTGTCGCCTGCGGGATCGGGTGCGGGCAAGGGCCAGGCCCGCAGTCCCGCGTCATCGAGCTCACTCGTCGCCGGCGGCGCCCCGAGCACGGGTTCGATGCGGCGCTTCATTTCGGGCCTGCCGGCGCGTCGGCCGCAGTGGTCACCGGCGTCTGTGCGGCCTCGAGCGGGGCGGTGAAGTTTGCCTGGGTGAGCCTGAGCTGGCCGCTCTTGCCGCTCTCGGGAGCGTACTGATAGCGGGTCACGCCGCAGTTGGGTACCTCGGCCTCGCGGTCGATGGCGAGGATCGCCGCCTCATCGAGATTTTCCAGGAGGTAGCGAAAGCAGTTGACGATCACCTGGTGGGCAACCAGGAGGACGTGGTCGCACTTGTGCTCGCGCGTGATCGTGTCGATCACATTGCGCAGGCGCAGGATCACGTCGCACCAGCTCTCGCCGCCGGGCGGACGGAAATAGAACTTGCCGACACGCGCCCGCTGCTCGTAGAGCTCCGGGAATTTCGCGGCGATGCCGTGCACGGTGAAGCGGTCGAGGATGCCGAACTCCTTTTCGCGCAGGCGCTCGTCGACTACGAAGGTCACCTTTTCCGCGGCAACGCCGGCGTGCTCCAGGATCAGCTCGGCTGTGTGCCGCGCACGCACGTACGGCGACACCAGCACCACGTCTGGACGCTCTTTTTCAGGCAATGACGCGAACCAGTGCCCGAGCGCTGCCGCCTGCCGCTCGCCGAGTTCCGACAGCGGGGTGTCCGCATCGCGGGTGGCGATGTCGATCAGGTGCAAGCCACCGTTCTCGGCCAGGTCGCGCGCGACATTGCCGGCGGATTCACCGTGGCGAACCAGCCAGAGCACATCCGGCCAATGCTGTTCCTTGCTCATCGCGGTCTCCCAAGCTGACGCCGTCGATGCTACTGATGCACTTGTATGCGCTGCGCAAGCTTGCTTTTAAATTCTAAGGATTGGCGGCGATCGTCAAGCAGGCACCGGCTGCTCGCGAGCATCGCGCTGCCCGGCTGGGCGGACCGGGCAGAGGTTGCGCTTGGCTTCGAGATCTTGCTCTGCGTGGGTCCGGACCTTGTCCGGACGCTTTTTCAGG
>JANPJV010000090.1:0-18866 GCA_031425695.1 Rhodanobacteraceae bacterium
GGGTGCCCGCGTGGGGTTTGGGGTGCGTGGGCGGGGGGCGGGCACTTTTTTCTCCCCCCCCACCTCAGGCGCCCGCCCCCCCCCCCGACCCACCAGAAGCAGAAGCGTCCGCGCGCAGCGTAGACCCACAAGCGCATTCAAAGCGGCGCGGAGCGCCGCACTCCAAATTGAAGCAGCACGCGCGGGCCTGGGGATAGGGGAACCCGCGCATGCTGCCCTGTCGCGCATTACGCGGCAGGTTTGGTCTCGGCCTTGGCCGCCGGCGCGCCGCCGATGCGGATCAGGTCGCGATTCTTTTCGACCGTCTTCAGGCCGACGCCCTTGACGTTGACGAGCTCGTCGGCGCTCTTGAACGGCCCGTTCTTGGTACGGTAGTCGACGATGGCCTGCGCCTTGGCATCGCCGATGCCGTTGAGGCTGGCGGCGATCGTGGCTGCATCGGCGCTGTTGATGTTGACCGGCTCGGCTGCGCTGGCGAACATCGGCAGCGAGAGAGCGAGGGCGAGCAGCAGGGATTTGAAGTTGAACATGGCGATCTCCTTGGGTGAGTTTGGCCCGGCGGCGGCGCCGCTCAGGTGGTGCTCAAGCTAGGGATCGGCGGCCACGCACGCAGTCGCAGAACGCCGCGGCGAGCAGTCGGAGTCGAGCGCGGCCGCGTGTGGGAAAAGTCCTACGTTCACCACGGACGGGTAGACTTAGGTCTTAAGCGAAGTGGCAGGAGTCAACATGTCGCATACACAGAAGGTGATGGATTTCGTGTCCGACAAATGGGACCGCGAAATCATTCCGCAGCTCAGTACCTACATCAAGATTCCCAACAAGTCGCCGATGTTCGATCCGCAGTGGTCCGAGCGCGGCTACATGGACGAGGCGATGGCCTTGCTCGAAGCGTGGGTGCGCGATCAGCCGATTCCGGGGATGACTGTCGAACGCATCGACCTGCCCGGCCGGACGCCGCTCATGTTCATTGAAATCCCGGGCAAGGGCGACAGCACGGTGCTGCTCTACGGGCACATGGACAAGCAGCCGGAAATGGTCGGCTGGAACGTCGACCTGGCGCCGTGGAAGCCGGTGCTGACGGGCGACAAGCTCTACGGGCGCGGTGGCGCCGACGACGGCTATGCAACCTTTGCCTCGCTGACCGCGATCATGGCGCTCAAGGAACGCGGGCTCGATCACTCGCGCTGCGTGATCCTGATCGAAGGCTGCGAAGAATCGGGCAGCTACGATCTGCCCTTCTACATCAATCACCTGGCCGCGCGCATCGGCAATCCCGGGCTGGTCGTGTGCCTGGATTCCGGCTGCGGCAACTACGACCAGATGTGGCTGACGACCAGCCTGCGCGGGCTCGCCGGCGGCACGCTGCGCGTGCGGGTGCTCGAGGAAGGCGTACATTCGGGTGACGCCAGCGGCGTCGTCCCGAGCTCATTTCGAGTGCTGCGCCAATTGCTCGACCGCATCGAGGATCCGACCACCGGGCGCCTCCTGATCGACCCGTTGTTCGTGCAGATTCCTGATGAGCGCGTCGAGCAGGCACGCGAGGCAGCCGGCGTGCTCGGCACCTCGATCTACGACAAATTTCCGTTCCTTCCGAACATGACGCCGATGGCAGGAGACCTGACCGAGCTCGTGCTCAACCGCACCTGGCGCCCGACCTTGTCGATCACCGGCGCGGAAGGCCTGCCGGCATTGATGGATGCGGGCAACGTGTTGCGCCCGCAGACCGCCGTGAAGCTCTCCGTGCGCCTGCCGCCCACCCTGGATGGTGAGCGCGCTTCGCGTCTGCTGAAGCAGGCGCTCGAGAAAGATCCGCCGTACGGGGCGCATGTCGAGTTCGATGTCGAGAAATCGGCCACCGGCTGGGCGGCGCCGACCACGGCACCGTGGCTGCGCAACACCGTCAACGAGGCTTCGAAGGAATTCTTCGGGCCGCGCGCGGCAGCGATGGGCGAGGGCGGCACGATCCCGTTCATGAACATGCTGAAGGAACGCTTCCCCGACGCGCAATTCGTCGTGACCGGCCTGCTGGGCCCGAAGTCGAATGCGCATGGCCCGAACGAGTTCCTGCACATCCCGACCGGGAAGAAGCTCACCGCCGCGATGGCCAAGGTCATCCATGAGCAGTACACGAACCGCGGTGGCAACACCGAAGGCGCGCTGGCTGCCGAGGGAGCTTGACGAATGGCGGTCTTCAAGCCCAGCTGGATGCTGTACGGCGCGACTGGCTACACCGGTCGGTTGATCGCCGAGGCCGCCAAGGCGCGCGGACAGAACGTGATCCTCGCCGGCCGCGACGGCACCCTGCTGGCGCCAATGGCCGAGCGCCTCGGCGTCAATTACCGCGCGTTCGACATGTCCGCGCGCGATGAGATCGACAAGGCCCTGACGGGAATCCGGCTGGTGCTCAATTGCGCCGGCCCGTTCTCGCTCACGGCATCGACGCTGGCGCAGGCATGCATGCGCACGGGTGCGCACTACCTCGACATCGCCGGCGAAATCCCCGAGCACCGTGGGCTCCTCCGGCTCGATGAGCGCGCCAAGGAATCGGGCGTGATGCTGCTGCCGGGCGTCGGTTTCGGAATCCTTCCCAGCGATTGCCTGGCCCTCTATCTGAAGGAAAAATTGCCGCAAGCGGTGACTCTCACGCTGGCATTCTCAGCCGGCGCCAGTGCCTCTCACGGCACCTTGGGCACACTGCTGGAAAGCCTGCAGCAGAGCGGCTACGTACGCCGTTCCGGCCAGCTGGTCGCGGCTGAGCCCGCGAGCGAATCGCGCGATGTCGATTTTGGCCCGGGGAAGATCCAGCGCGCGATCCTGTTCCCGTGGCGCGCGGATGTGCTCAGCGCCGGGCTCTCGACCCAGATCCCGCACATCCAGAGCTATGGCGCGGTGCCCGCAGTGCTGCGCTTCGTCCTCAAGAACCGCAAGCTGTTCGAAACCGGTGGCTTCATGCACGGGCTGCTGCGGCGTTACGCGGCTGGCGCGCCCGAAGGCCCCAAGGCGGCTGATCGCGCCAAGCGCAAGAGCTGGCTCTACGGCGAAGTCATCAGCGAGCACGGCGCCCGCGCCCGCGCCATCGTCGAGGGGCCCGATCCTTACGACTTCACCACCATCGCCGCCATGGCGGCAGTCGAGCGCAGCCTCTCCGGCAACGTCCCCGACGGCTTCGTCACCCCAGCCCAACTGCTCGGTACTGCGCCACTGTTCAACCTGCCCGGGGTGAAGCTGCACGACCAGGTGGTTTAGCGCTGGTGGGGGTGTGGTTGCTGATGTGGGTGCAGGTTGCGGTTGTGGGTTCGACCTGTCATCGAAACGCTTGCTGAGCTCTGCGTGGGTTCGGACCTTGTCCGAACGCTCTTGCGCTGTGCTCTGCGTGGGTTCGGACCTTGTCCGAACGCTCTTGCGCTGTGACTCTGCGTGGGTTCGGACCTTGTCCGAACGCTCTTGCTCGCGTCTGTAGAAGCGTCCGGACAAGGTCCGGACCCACGCAATCAAAAGCCCACGCAATCAAAAGCCCACGAAATCAAAAGCGTCCACGCAAGCAAACGCGTCCGCGCACAGCGCGGACCCACAACGGCGGGCTACTTCTCTTTCGGCACTGCCACCGGCACCTGCGCTGGCACTGCCACTGCCACCGGCACCGCCACGGGGACCGGCCCAAAGACCGGCCCAGCCTGGGCGGCGAGGTAGGCCATTGCCGCATACACGCCGACGTTGAAATCGAGATTCTTGGGCTGGATCTTGTCGAGCGTGTCGGCGGCGGTGTGGTGGTAGTCGAAATAGTGGGTGCCGTCCTGGCTCAGGCCGACGACCGGGACGCCGCGGTCGCGCAACGATGAAAAGTCGGCACCGCCGCTGGCCAGATTGTCGCCACGCGCGATGTCGAGCGGTTCCAGCACCGAATAGATCTGATCGGCGACGCCGATCTCGCCGTCCTTGAAACGCGTCGTGAACCGATAAATGCGCCCGGCGCCAAAGTCCGATTCGGCAACCAGCACATGTTTTTGGAAGGAGCCGTCTTCGACCGCCAGCCGCGCGTATTCCTTGCCTCCCCATACGCCCTGTTCCTCAGCGGCAAACGCAATCACGCGAATGGTGCGCCGCGGCGCCTGCTCGAGCCTGCCGATCAGTGCGCCAGCCTCCATGGTGATCGCGACACCGGCGCCATTGTCGATCGCGCCCTCGCCCAGGTCCCAGGAATCCAGATGCCCGCCGATGGCGACGATCTCGTCCGGATAGTCAGTACCCGTGATCTCGCCGATGACATTGGCCGACTCGTAGTCGCCTTTGCGCACGCGACTGCCGAGCTCGAGCTTGACCGTCACCGGCGCTCCCTTGGCCAGAACGGCTTCAAGCGCGTCGGCGTCGGCGCTGGCAAGTGCGGCGGCAGGGATGCGCGTCAGCATATTGTCGTAGCGCAGGTTGCCGGTATGCGGCGTGCGCGTGTTCTCGTCGGTGCCGACCGAGCGAATCAGGACGCCGATGGCGCCCGCCCGAGCGGCATAGACCGCGCCCTGCGAACGCGCAATCACGACCACGCCATAATCGCTTCCATCCTTGGCGCGCTGCATGCGTTTGGCGACGTAAGCAATCTTGCCGGTCAACGATCCCGGCGCTGCCTTTTCCAGCTCGGCCGCGTCCTTGAAGCTGACGATCTCTCCACGAATACCGCCCTTGGGCGTACCGATGCTGCCGCCGAGCGCGGTGATCGTCAGCGGCGCCGAATCGGGGCTGAGGATGGCCGCGTTCTCGAAACCGCGCTCCCACGCCGGAAAGCTCACCTTTTGCGTGTAGACCTTGTCGTAGCCGAGCGCCTTGAACTTCGCCTCCGCCCACGCGCGGCCCTTGGCATCGTTCGGCGATCCCGCCATGCGATGACCGACCTCCTTGACCAAGGACTCGACCAGCGCATAAGCACCCGAGCCTGCTACGGCCTGATCGCGCAACTGTGCCGCCGTGGCCAGGTCCGCATCACTGAGGGGTTCGACATGTGTCGTCGCGACGGCCAGCAACAACAGGCTTGCGTGCAGCATAGATTTCCACGATTGCAGCGAAGGCGCCGAGGCTAGCGCAGGTGGGCGTCGGGCAGGGTGTTTGCCAACGTAGGTCATGTTGCTCGCGCAGCGAGCTACTTGACGGCGGCTGCTGAACGAGGAGCGTCAAGTAGCCCGCGTACGCGGGCAACATGACCTACGGGTCATTTCTCCCGCACCAGCTTCTGACGCCACGCCCACACGGCGGCCTGGGTGCGGTCGGTGAGCTCGAGCTTGGACAGGAGGTTGCCGACGTGGGTCTTGACGGTGGCCTCGCCGATGCCGAGGCGCTCGGCAATCGCCATGTTGGAGAGGCCTTCGGCGATCAGCAGCAGCACGTCGCGCTCGCGTGCGCTCAGGGCGGTGAGGGGGTCGCGCGGTGAATCGGCGCGCAGGTTGCGGACCAGGCCGGCGGCAATGCGCGGGTTGACCATCGATTCGCCACGCGCCGCGCGGCGGATGGTCTCGAGCAGCTCGGTGCCAGCCATTTCCTTGAGCTGGTAGCTGGTTGCGCCCGCCTCGAAGGCCGGGCGTACGCTCGCTTCGTCGGTGCTCGAGGTCAGGATGATCACTTGCGTGCGCGGGCTCACCGAGCGGATCCCGCGCGTGGCGCTGATGCCATCGCCACCGGGCATCACCAGGTCGACCAGCGCGACATCCGGGGTCAGGCGTGCCGCGAGCAAGGTTGCGTGCTCGGCGCTGCCGGCCTCGCCGCAGACCTCGATATCGGCCTGCAGCTCCAGGTACGCGCGCAGTCCCTGCCGTACCACGGCGTGGTCGTCGACAATGAGCACTCGAATTTTCATGCACCGACCTCGAATTGCAATTCAACGCGGGTACCGCGGCCGTGGGCAGGCCCGATCTTGAGCTTGCCGCCAGGCAGGCTGGCGGTGCGATGGTGCATGTTCGCGAGCCCCATGCCGACCGCGGATTCCTGCGCGCCGCCGGAGCCATCATCGCTGACTTGCAGCCGCACCGCGTCACCCTTGCGGTCGAGCATTACATTGACCTGCCCGGCACTCGCATGACGCCAGACGTTGGCCAATGCCTCATCGACGATTCGCAACACGGTCTCGGCTTGCGTCGGTGGCAGGCTCAGTTCCGCAGGCAGGGCATGTTCGACGGCGCAGCCGCTGCGGCGCTCGAAGTCGTCGATGCGCCGCCGCAAGGCAGGCACGATATCTTCAGCCGCGCCGGCGTCCTCGCGCAGCTCGCGCAACTGGTCCGACAGCTCGCGCTGAATCTCCTCGACCAGCGCGGTCGCCTCCGACAGGCGCTGGCGGGTGCGCTCGGGATCCTGGCTTTCGCGTGCGGCGGCCAGCTGCAGCGACAGTGCGAACACCTTCTGCTTGACCGTGTCGTGCAGGTCGCGCGCGAGCCGGCGGCGCTCTTCGAGGGTCGCCAGTTGCGCACGCGCATCGACCAGCGCCTTGAGGTCGGCCGCCATGCGATCGAGATCGCCGGCCAGCTCACCGAGCTCATCGTGACCTCGGTCGGAGAGCTGCGGCGAGAAATCACCACGCGCCCAGGCCCGCGCGGCCGTCCCCATGCGTACGACGCGGCGCAGCACGCGCTGGCGCAGGAACCAGGCCGACCCGACCAGGAACAGCGCCAGGTAGGACACTGCGATCGGCCACTCGAAGCTTAAACGCTGGCCAAAGCTGCGCCAGGGCGAAGGGACCGACAGGTCCAGCCGCAGCGTCATCGGCGTGTCGGCCAGAGTCGCTGACCAGTGGCGCTCGACGTGATCCGGGGCGGTCGTCGTCGCCTGCCCGGCACTCAGGCGCGGTGTGTCGCCGGACCAGAGTGCCGCATGGAAAGGGTGCTCGGCGAGCTCGAGCAGCACGTAGGCGGCAGACGTGCCAAGACTCTGTCGCGGCCGTTCGAGCTCCAAAACGAAACGTTTGAGGCGCTGCTCGATCTCGCTGTTGGTCGCGCCGGCCTGCATGGCCGCGGTGAGCGCCGCCGCTTCATTGGCAAGTACGCGCTGCACGCGGCCGTCGTCGAGCTGCTCCAGGCAGCGCTGGAACTCGAAGGCAACGTTGAACTGCTCGATCACGAGCAAAGCCGGCAACGACAGCGCCAGGTAGAACAGCGCCAGTTGCGCGCGCAGCCCGCGCAGCGGAGAGCTCAGCACAGTCGTCTCAGCGGGCTAGAAGGCACGGGGCCGGGCAGTTGGGTTTTCATACTCGTCAACGACAGGGCGTTCGAAATGCTCTTGGCGCATCGTAGGTCATGTTGCGCCCGCGAAAAGCACTTGCGAAGCGCAATTCCGAATCGGGCGCTACTTGACGCTTTGCCGGCCACGAAAAGCAGTCAAGCAGCGCCCGAAGCAATGACCGGCTCAACCAAACAGCGGGCGGGCGCAACATGACCTACGCCAGCGTCAACCGCGCTGACGATCAGCGCAGCGCCCAGCTCACATTGACACCGAACGAGCGCTCCGGCGCCAACGCCGACAAAACATCCGCGGTGCCGAAGTAATCCTCGTCGAGGGCATTGCGCACGAACAGCTGCACGTCCATGGACGGGTTGACGTGCCAGCGCAGGTCGAGATCGATGAGGTCGACGGCCGAGCGCTCGACTTCCTCGAAGCCGGGCCGCTTCATGCGGAAGCGATGCGTGTAGAACGCGCCGAAAGTGAAATCGGCGAAGTCGTACTTGGCCTCGAAGGTCGTCGTCAGCGGCGGCGAGCCATACAGCGGATCGCCGCTGCGCTCGTCCTTGCTGCGGACCAGCGTCGCGCTCGCACGCAGGCTCAAGGCTTCGGTCGGCATCCACGCGACGGCCGCATCCAGCCCGTGCAGCCGCGCATCGCTGACGTTGGTATAGCCATTGACGCCCGGCGCTACCGCGAACAGCGAGATCAGGTCGTCGACCTGCGTGCTCCACAGATGGACCTCGGTATTCCAGTTGCCGTTGTGCCAGGCGTGGCCGAGATCCACGCCCAGCGACCGCTCGGTCGAGAGGTCCGGATTGCCGACGATCTCGCCCTGCGGGGTGACGCCGGTGAAGAAGCGTTCTTCCAGCGTCGCGAAGCGGAAGCCGGACGACACACTCAAGGTCCAGCGCTGCGACTCGTCCGGAGTGAACACCGCGCCGGCGTTGAATGCCGCATCGGAATCGCTCGCCTCGGCGCCACGGTTTTCCTGGTCCTGGCTTGCGAAGCGCGCACCGGCTTCGAGCGCGAAGTCATCGCTGGCCTGCCAGTCGGTGATGCCGAAGATCGACCAGTTCTCCTCCGTTGCCCGGCGCAGGCTATAGACGCGATTAGCGATCACGCGCGTCGCGTCATAGCCATTGACGTCACGACGAGCGAGGAATTCGAGGCCGAAGTTGTGGCTGAAGTCACCCGAGTGCAGCGTGTGCTGGACGGTGGCGCCGAGATCGGTGCTCTCGACCGAGGCGAAAGTATCGGCGGCACCCGGACGACGATTGCGCGTGAACAGAGCTTGGTCGTGGCCATGCAGGCTGACTTCGAAGCCATTGTCGTGGCGGGCGCGCAGGCGGGCGAGCGTGTGCTCGTCTTCGGGATAGGTGGTATCGCGGGTCGGGAAGCGGCTGTTGGACTTGCCGATGTTCTCGGTGCGCGAGGGCAGCAGCAGGCCGTCAACATCGAAGCCCGCAATCTGCGTCCGGAACTGCAGGCTGCCGCTGTCGCGCTCGAAGCTGGTGTTGAGCGGCGTGCCATTGGCAGAGTTGGTGTCGTTCGCCGTATGCCGCGCCGCGGCGACCGAGAAAAATTCAGTGCCGAAACCGCCCATGAAGTGGGTCTCGTCGCCCGCGCTCTCGTAGCCAGCGGCTAGCGCGGCAGTGTCGAACCAGCGCGGTTCGATCGAGATCGCGCCACCGAGCGCGCCCGGGCCGAAGTGCACGACTGCCGGCCCGCGGGTGACACTGATCTCACCGAGCAGGCTTGGCTCGACGAAAGACACCGGCACGCCGGCACGGCGCTGCGCTGTCACCGGCATGCCGGCAACGACGACCAGGATGCCGTTGGCACCGCTGCCGCGAATCGAAAAGGTTTCGAAGATGCCGTTCTGGCCGGTCGCACCGACGCCGGGCATGCGCACGATCAGATCCTGGAAATCCGACGGCCCCGCCACCGAATCCTGCCAGCTCACGACATCGGTCGCGAGCGCCGACGGCAGGTCGGCGACGGTTCCCTTGGCGGTGACATTGATGACCTCGCCCATCCACGGCTTGGAACTGCCGCTCGCTGCGGAGCCGGCGTCGGAATCGGAATCGGAAAGATTATCGACGTCGCGGCTGGCCGTGCTCGCATCGGGTGCCGCATGCGCCGGGCCGACCAGGGCAAGCGCGAGTGCCGCAGCCAACACGCTGCGCGGAAGCGGACGATTCAAAATGGGTTCCAGGCTATGGAGCGCGATAGACCGAGCGCGCAGGCGCGCAAGTCTAGTTACCGCCGCAAGTTCGCAGATCAGTCCATGGGACGACGCCGCTCCACCTCAAGGAGGAGTGGGCGACTGTTGCACTTGTGGGTCCGCATCTTGTCCGAGCGCCTCTCGCGCTCTTGCCCACGTGGGTTCGGACCTTGTCCGAACGCTTCTCGCTCCTGATCGAGCAAAGGCGTCCGGACAAGGTCCGGACCCACGCAATCAAGAGCGACCCGCGTACAAAGCGGCCAGCCGATCTGCGCGCTGTTGCCCACGTGGGTTCGGACCTTCTCCGAACGCTTCTCGCTCCTGATCGAGCAAAGGCGTCCCGACAAGGTCCGGACCCACGCAATCAAGAGCGTCCTGCGTTCAACAACGCCAGCCGCTCCGGCGTCCCGACATCGGTCCACGCGCCGGTGAAATGCTCCCCGGTGACGACGCCGAAATCCATTGCTTCACGCAGGATCGGCGCGAGCCCGTAACGGCCTTGCGGGTGGCATTCGATCAGCGCCGGATGGTAGACCCCGATGCCGGCAAAGGTGAGGCGCGGGGCGCCACAGACGCCGCATCGGCCGTTCCGCAGGACGAAATCCCCACGCGGGTGATGTTGCGGGTTATCGATCAGGACGAGATGCGCCAGCGCTGGCTCGAGCGTGGTCAATCGGGCGTAGTCGAAATCCGTGTAGACATCGGCGTTGGTGGCAATGAATGGCGCGGCGCCGAGCAGGGGCAGTGCCCGACGCATGCCGCCGCCGGTTTCGAGCGGCTCCGGGCCTTCGTGCGACCAGGCGATGCGGACGCCGTAGCTGCTGCCATCACCCAGACGCTGCGGCAGCTGCTCCCCGAGCCAGCCAGTGTTGATGACGACCTCGACCACGCCGGCGCGCGCCAATGCGCTGAGGTGCCAGGCGATCAACGGTTCACCGCGGACCTCGAGCAGCGCCTTGGGTGTGTGCGTCGTCAACGGGCGCATGCGCTCGCCCTTGCCGGCTGCAAAGATCAAAGCCCGCATGGGTTCTCGATTTTTCGCCTCGGCAACTGCGAAGATGAGCACATCGCCAGTTCCACCCGCCGCCATCACAATCACTAGAATGCACGCATGAGTACGCCCGCATCCATGCCTGGACTTCGGCAGCCGACGATCCTGCGCGCAGCTGCGTCCGTGGTTTGGGCCAAGCAGTGAAGTTCTTGGCTAAGCTGGTTGCCACCGGGCTCGGCGCCGCAGTCGCGGGCCCGTTTGGCGCGGCCGCGGGGCTCGTGCTGGGGCATGCAATCGATGCCGGCTGGATGAGCTGGAATCCGGATGGCGGCCTGGCCACGATCGACCCGCGCAGCATGCGTGTCGAGTTCCTGTTTCTCTGGCTCGGCCACCTCGCCAAGGCCGATGGTCGCGTGAGCGAAGGCGAGATCGCGGCCGCCGAGCGCTTGATGGAGCAGCTCGGCCTGGAAGCGGAGGGCCGCCAGATTGCAGTCCGTGCCTTCCAGCGCGGGCGACAGGGACCGCTCAACGCCGCAGCCGAGGTGATGCGCCTGCGCATGGTCGCGCCGCTCACGCGCGACGAACCTCTCGAGATGATGCGCGCACTGGCGGAGTTCGCGCGCCACGACGGCTCGATGACGCCGGCCGAACGCGGCGTGGTCGAGCGCTTGGGCCAGGCCTTCGGGATCGCCAAGGAAGCCATCGGCGAGCTCATCGCCGAGCGCTCCCGTAACACCGTCCACGAGCCCAGCCTCGAGGAAAGCTACACCGCGCTCGGCTTGAAAGCGGTCGCCACCGACGAAGACATCGCCCGCGCCTATCGCCGCTTGCTCGGCCAGCACCACCCCGACAAGCTGCAGGGGCAGGGAGCCGACGCTTCTGCCCTGCGCGTCGCGGAAATCCGTACCCGCGAACTGCGCGGTGCGTACGAACGCATCATGAGCGCGCGTGGCAAACGGGTGTAGGCGCGGGGCCGGCTTTACGTGGGTCCGGACCTTGTCCGGACGCTCTTCCTGGAGTTCGCCAAAAAGCGTTCGGACAAGGTCAGAACCCACATAGCAAAGGCGAGCGCCGAGTCTAGTATTCATGGAGCTCCCACTTGGCCCACCCCATGCACCCACCCATCATCGCTCCCTCGATCCTCTCGGCCGACTTCGCGCGGCTCGGCGAGGAGACCTTGAATGTGCTCAACGCTGGCGCCGACTGGGTGCACTTCGACGTGATGGACAACCATTACGTACCGAATCTCACCATCGGTCCGCTGGTATGCAACGCGCTGCGCAGCTACGGCATCACCGCGCCGATCGACGCGCACCTGATGGTCAAGCCGGTCGACCGCATCATCCCCGACTTCGCCAAAGCCGGAGCGTCGCTGGTGAGTTTTCACCCGGAAGCCAGCGAGCACGTCGATCGCACCCTCGGCCTGATCCGCGAGCAGGGCATGCAGGCCGGGCTGGTGTTCAATCCGGCGACGCCTTTGAGCTGGCTCGACCATGTCATGGACAAGCTCGACCTCATCCTGATCATGTCGGTCAATCCAGGCTTCGGCGGGCAATCCTTCATCGCCGGCGCGCTCGATAAATTGCGCGAGGCGCGCCGCCGCATCGACGCCAGCGGACGCGCCATCCGCCTCGAGATCGACGGTGGCGTCAAGGTCGACAACATCGGCGAGATCGCGCGCGCCGGCGCCGACACCTTCGTCGCCGGCTCGGCCATCTTCGGCTCGCCGAGCTACCAGAACACGATCACGCAGATGCGCGCGGCGATCGCGGGATAGGTTTTGTAGCCCGGGTATGCGCAGCGCACCCGGGCGTGCCACGTGCCCCGGGTGCGCTGCGCTTACCCGGGCTACGAGGCGAGCCCACACCGGGCAATTCCCAGGCAAGCGCCCCGGTGGCCTTGCCCTGCTGGCATCGCGCAGCCTAGGTTCGCGCCACTGCCTTTGATTCGATGGACCCATGGCTCGCCAGATTGCCGTTGTAGAAGACGAACCGGCCATTCGCGCCAACTACGCCGATGCGCTCAAGCGCTACGGCTACGATGTGCAGACCTTCGCCAGCCGCGCACAGGCATCCAGCGCGTTCAAGCTGCGCATGCCCGAGCTGGTGCTGATCGACATCGGCCTCGGGGACGAGCCTGAAGGCGGTTTCGAGCTTTGCCGCGAGCTGCGCCAGCGCTCGACCACGCTGCCGATCATCTTCCTCACCGCGCGCGATTCGGACTTCGACATCATCTCCGGGCTGCGCCTCGGCGCTGACGACTACCTGACCAAGGACATCAGCCTGCAGCATCTGCTCGCCCGCATCGTCTCGCTGTTCCGGCGCGTCGAAGCACTGAGCCAGCCTACCGGCAAGGATCAATTACTCGAGCACGGGCACCTGAAGCTCGAAGGCGAGCGCATGCGCGTCACCTGGAAAGACGAGGAAGTCCCGCTCACCGTCACCGAGTTCTGGATCGTCCACGCGATGGCGCGCTACCCGGGCCACGTCAAGAACCGCGACCAGCTCATGAGCGCCGCCCAGGTGGTCGTCGACGAGGCCACCATCACCAGCCACATCAAGCGCATTCGCAAGAAATTCGTCGCCGTTGACCATGAGTTCGACGCGATCGATACGCTGCACGGCGTGGGCTACCGCTGGAAGGCGTAGGGCTTTTGCTGGTGGTGGGTCTGCGCTGCGCGCGGACGCTGTTGACTTGGCTTGTGGTGGGTCTGCGCTGCGCGCGGACGCTTTTGATTTTCAGTAAAGATCAAAAGAGTCCGCGCACAGCGCAGACCCACCAACAGCCCGCAAGATCACCGCGTCCCGGACAACACGATCGTCTTCCCGGTCACCTCGACCTTGCCGTCCTCTTCGAGCTGCTTGAGCACGCGCCCGACCATCTCGCGTGAGCAACCGACGATGCGCGAGATCTCCTGGCGCGAGATGCGGATCTGCGTGCCCTTGGGATGGGTCATCGCATCGGGTTCCTGGCACAGGTCGATGAGCGTGCGCGCGACGCGGCTGGTGACGTCCATGAAGGCCAGGCGCGAGACCTTGCGACTGGTCTGCAGCAGGCGCTTGGTCAACTGCGAGGCGATCGCGAAGAGGATGCGTGGGCATTCTTCCTTGAGCTGGCCGTCGAACAGCTGGAACAGCCGCTCGTAGCTGATCTCGGCAAGCTCGCAGGGGACGCGCGCGCGCACCAGAACCTCGCGGCGTTCGGGCTCCATGAACAGGCCCATCTCGCCGATGAAATCACCCTCGTTGGCGTACGCCAGGATGAGCTCGCGGCCCTCCTCGTCCTCGGTCATGACCGCGAGCGAGCCCTCGATGATGTAGTAGAGGGTGTTGGCGACATCGCCTGGCCGGATGATGGGAGACTTCGACGGGTAGCGGCGTCGATGACAAAGCGCGAGGAAGCGCTCCATGTGGTGGATTTCCGGCGCGAGCGGGCGCTGCGCCGCAAGCTTGCGCAGGCTCGCCTGCAACGAATACCGCAGCAGCGATTTCTCTTGTTTCAACGCGTTGCTGGCACTGACCATCCCGCCCCCAATGCCGCTTGCTTGAGATGCGAATCTTATAACACGAGGTGTTGCCGTCCGGCCCTTTGCCCCATAATCCGCGCCGTCGCGCGTCACGCCTGCTGAGCTTTCTCGCGGTTTTCGCGCCGGTGCGGCAATCTTTGCCGGCCCGCCCTTTTCGACCCCATCTCAGGACTCACCATGGTCAAGCCGATTCCGCGTCTGAAGCTCGAAGGCTTCAATAATCTGACCAAGGCGCTCAGCTTCAATATCTACGACGTCTGCTATGCCGTCACCGAGGAGCAGCGCCAGCGCTACATCGAGTACATCGACGAGGCCTACAACGCCGAGCGATTGACCGAGATTCTGACCGAGGTCGCCGACATCATTGGCGCCAATATCCTGAATGTCGCCCGCCAGGACTACGATCCGCAGGGCGCGAGCGTGACCATCCTGATCTCCGAGCAGCCGGTCATCGACCGCAAGGACATTGGCCGCGAAATGCTCTCCAGCGCAATGCGCGAACACGAGGAAACCGATGACGAGAGCGTCGGCCCGCGCGAAGCCAGCCTGGTGATGCACCTCGACAAGAGCCACATCACCGTCCACACCTATCCGGAAAGCCACCCGTTCAACGGCATCAGCACCTTCCGCGCCGACATCGACGTCGCCACGTGCGGCGTGATCTCACCGCTGAAAGCCCTGAATTTCCTGATCGACAGCTTCGAGTCCGACATCGTCATCATGGACTACCGCGTGCGCGGGGCCACCCGTGACGTCAAGGGAAAGAAGCACTACATCGATCACCGCATCAACTCGATCCAGGACTTCCTTTCCAAGCCGATCCAGAACCGCTACGAGATGTTCGACGTCAACGTTTACCAGGAAAACATCTTCCACACGAAGATGCACATCAAGGAATTCGATCTCGACACCTACCTCTTCGAAGCGACCAAGAACGAGCTCTCCTTCAAGGATCGCGGCCGCATCGAATCGCAGGTGCGCAAGGAGATTGGCGAGCTCTTCCACGGGCGCAACCTCGATTGATCCGTCGTGCGCTCTCTCGTAGGTCATGTTGCCCGCGCCAGCGGGCTACTTGACAGCTTTTGATTGACAATGACAGCCGTCAAGTAGCCCGCTGCGAGGGCAACATGACCTACGACGGGCTCACACCCGGTACGCCACCGCACGCATGAAATCCGCGGCCACCTGCATGAGCCGTGGAATTGGCCATGGCAATGCGAGCGCACCGCGATCCTGCGCTGCGGCACCATGCCGGCGCTCATCCGCCCGCATCTGTTCGATCACCGCGCGCGAGCGCTGGTCACCTGGCGGCAAGCGCGTCAGGTGCTCGCCGAGATGGCTCTCGACCTGACGCTCGGTCTCGACGACGAAACCCAGGCTCAAGCGATCGCCGATCAGCCCGGCCGTGGCACCAATCGCAAACGCGCCGCCGTACCAGAGTGGGTTGAAGACGCTGGGCCTGCTGGCGAGCTCATCGAGCCGCTCCTCGCACCAGGCCAGGTGATCACCTTCCTCATGCGCCGCCGCGAGCAGGTGCGAACGCAGCTCCGGATCCCGCGCGACCGCCGCCTGTCCGAAATACAACGCCTGCGCACACACCTCGCCGGTGTGATTGATGCGCATCAGCCCCGCGACATGGCGCCGCTCATCCGTATCGAGATCGGGCGACGCCACCGCCGCACCGGGATTCGCGCGCTCCGCCGCCGCCGCCGGCGCCGGCGCCAGCACCGTGCGCACCGCGCGGTCGGCTTCGATCAGCAGCCGGTCCAGGACAGATAGTTCTCGCAACTTGGATTTGCTCATGTGAGTAATGTAGGTCATGTTGCCCGCGTCAGCGGGCTACTTGACGGCTTTGAGTGTCGACCCGCGGACGTAGGTCATGTTGCGCCCGCGGATTGTTGAACCGTGCCGAATCGGGTGTCGGGCGCTACGTGACATCGCGCACCCCCAGCCGCTCCACCAAAAACTCCACCGGATGCCGCACCACCAATCCTGACCCCGCTGCCCGCAGCCGCTCCTGCAGATGCAACGCGCATCCCACATTGGTCGTCGCCATCGCATCCAGCCCCAACCCGATCGCCGCTGCAACCACCGGCGCCGCGAATGCATCCGCCGCCAGTGGCTTCGCAAGCAGATGCGGCCCGGCCGCACCACAACAGCCGAGCCCGACAGGAATGTCAACCAATTCCACACCAGGCAACATTCTCATCAACCCACGCACGGCCTCGACATCGCCAACCACGTTGCGATGACTGCACGGCAGGAACAACCCAATGCGCTGCTTCCTGCCGAGCAGCAACGGTTGCCACGACGCGGCCCGTTCGAGCAGCCAGCGAGAACCCTCGATCACCGCTGTCGTCGCCCCGAGAGCGCGCCGCAACGCATCGATGCAGCCACTGTCGAGCGCCACCACGGTGTCCACCCGCGCAAACCTTGATCGATTGCGGTCGACGCAAGCCTGCGCCGCAGCGGACTGCCCCAGATGCCGATCCATCGCCCCGCAGCAGCCCTGGTCGCTCGACACCTGCAGATCAGCCCCGATGCGCCCAGCCACGGCAAGCATTGCCACCTGCGCCTCGCGCTCGAAGGCGCGCGCCACGCAGCCGACGAACAGCGACGCCGCTGAATCACCGTTGAACTCGGCCAGCGGCAGCCGGGCACGCCGCACCCGCGCGGCGTTGCGGCCAGGCAAAGTCAACCATCGGGACACGCTGCCTGCCGCGCCAATCGCAGCCGCGCTCGCGCGTGGATGCGCGGCCGCCCAGCTCAACAGTCGCATCCACCGCATTGGCGCTTGCGCCTCAGCCAACAGCGCCCGCGCGCCCTCGATCAGCGCCCCGAACTCCACGTGTGCCGGGCACACTCGTTCGCACGCGCGGCACTGGAGGCATGACTCCAGCGCTTCCCGGTACGATTCCTCCGTCGCCAGCGCAGGCTGCGACGCGAGCGCGCGCGCCAGCGTCACCCGCCCACGCGGCGAGTGCGATTCAGTGCCGGTGAGCCTGAAGGTCGGGCAATGCGGCAGGCACAACCCGCACATGACGCACTGGTCGGCCAGCGCGGTGAGCGAGGGCTCCGTTTGCGGTGTCTGGGGTGCGGCCGGTTCGTTCAAGAGAAGTGCGCTTTGGTGGGTCTGCGCGATGCACACGGATGTGCGAATGCCGCGTTAGGCAGGATGCCGGTAGCGGCCGCGCGCGGACGCTTTTCAGGGCACTGAGTATCTCCCGGCTCCCTCTGGCCAACCACAACTGAAGGTCCAAGAGATCCAAATCCGGCCGGGGGGCTTGCACGCTCCTCCAGCCCCATCTAAACTTGTCGGTCTTTGTACCGCCAGATCCACGGAGTGGAACACCATGATGACCATGATGACGGTCAGCGCAAAACCGGAAACCGTCAGGCATGACTGGTTCGTGGTCGACGCGACCGATAAGACCCTCGGCCGCCTGTGCACCGAGCTCGCGCGCCGTCTGCGCGGCAAGCACAAAGCCATTTACACCCCGCACGTCGACACCGGCGACTACATGGTCGTCATCAATGCCGACAAGATCGCGGTCACGGGCAACAAGCTCAACGACAAGCTGTATCACCGGGTCACCGGTTATATCGGCCACATCAAGACCACGCCGCTGAAGAACCTGCTGGCCAACCACCCGGAACGCGTGATCGAGATCGCGGTCAAGGGCATGTTGCCGAAAGGCCCGCTCGGCCGCGACATGTTTCGCAAGCTCAAGGTTTACAGCGGTGCCGAGCATCCGCACGCGGCCCAGCAGCCGATGGTGCTCGACATCGATACGACGACAGATTCTTCGAGGAAGGCGTAATGGCAACTCAGCAATTTTACGGCACCGGCCGTCGCAAATCCTCGGCCGCGCGCGTCTTCCTGCGCCCGGGCAAGGGTACGATCACGGTCAACGACAAGACGCTCGAAAACTTTTTCGGTCGTGAAACCTCGCAGATGGTCGTGCGCCAGCCGCTCGAGCTGACCAAGCTCAGCGACCGCTTCGACATCCTGGTCACGGTTGAAGGCGGCGGCATCACCGGCCAGTCCGGCGCCATCCGCCTCGGGATCTCCCGCGCCCTGGTCGTCTACGACGAAAACCTGAAGAGCCAGCTCCGCAAAGCCGGCTTCCTCACCCGCGACGCGCGCGAAGTCGAACGTAAAAAGGTCGGCCTCCACAAGGCTCGCCGCGCCACCCAGTACAGCAAGCGCTGATCGCTCTTCTTACGACGATCCGTGCTTTGGAGATATTGGGAGATCGTCCAACGGTAGGACAACGGACTCTGACTCCGTTTATCTAGGTTCGAATCCTAGTCTCCCAGCCAATAAGAACAA
This sequence comes from Rhodanobacteraceae bacterium, assembly GCA_031425695.1. GTDB lineage: Bacteria > Pseudomonadota > Gammaproteobacteria > Xanthomonadales > SZUA-5 > JANPJV01. The sequence goes on from JANPJV010000090.1 coordinate 18,269, forward strand.
GGACTTACGTGCTAACGCCGTAGGTCCTTTTTCTTTTCTGGGGTTGTTGGGCGCGTCTTTGGGCGCGTGTACCCGAGCTGCAGCCGTCGAGTTTCCGCGTGACTCGCGCGCGCCCGCGCCTACGTGTGCGCACTTGGCTGCAGAGGTGGCGCCAGCACCCGCGTTCAAGACCAGTGCTGTTGCAGCCGAAGCTGGGAAGCGTTCTGGCGCGGATGCTGGAGCCGTTGCCAGTGTAAGAGCGTCCCCCTGCCTGGGGAATGTGTGATCCACAATGCGGATACGAACCCAGGATGCGGACGGGGGATTGCGCAACCACTGCAAGGGTGTGCTGATCCAGCACCCCCCCCCCGCACGGCTCAGAATTGAGCTTTGCTTGCGGATCAACGGGTTAGCCGGCGCAATTTTGCGCCGACCCAATCAACGCACTTTTGCGCCCATTGATCGCCTGACTTTTCATGGCATCGCCAGCCGGCTGACTTTTCAGCCCGGGCCAACCGGCTCAATTTTGAGCCCGTTGAATCTCACGGCACAATTTTGTGCCGATTGGCTTTCGCTCATCCGTGAGCAAAAGCCCTACCTGCTCAACCTCTGCTGACGC
>JANPJV010000091.1:0-4394 GCA_031425695.1 Rhodanobacteraceae bacterium
CGCCCCGCACCCGTTGTTCTGGGGGGCCCCGTTGGGGGGGGGGGGTGGGGGCGGGTCGGCCCACTCTACCCAAAACACAAACCCCCGCCCCCGCCCACCCCCCCCCCCCACCACACGCAAGAGCAGAGCAAAAGCGTCCGCGCATAGCGCAGACCCACCGCGAGCGGTCAGCGCTCCTCGGCCTTCACCCGATTCCAGTATTCGTCCTGGACCGCCAACGAATGCGCACCCAGGGTGCTGCCATCGGCGATCGCGAGCGCTTCCATGCGTCGGAAACGGCGTTCAAACTTGGCGTTGGCGCGGCGCAGCGCGCTGCCGACATCGACCTTTGCGTGGCGTGCGAGATTCGCGACCACGAACAGCACGTCGCCGATCTCGTCGGTTAGCCGCTCCTGGGCAGCCGTGTCCTCCGGGCTCAGCGCGACCGCCGCAAGCTCAGCCCGCGCCTCTTCGATTTCCTCGTGCAGCTTGGCGATGACCGGGTTCACATCGGGCCAGTCGAAGCCGACGATGGCCGCGCGTTTCTGCAGCTTGTGCGCGCGCTGCCACTCGGGCAATCCGGCAGAGATCCCGGCGAGCGCGCTACGATCCTCGAGCGCCGCACGCTCCTGGCGCTTGTGCCCTTCCCAGGCGACGGTTTGTGCGGCCGCGCCGGCAACGGTCGCGTCGCCAAAAACATGCGGATGGCGGCGGATCATCTTGTCGCAGATCGAAGCGACCACGTCGGCGAAGGCGAAGTGCCCCGCTTCTTCGGCCATCTGCGCATGGAAGACCACCTGCAGGAGGAGATCACCGAGCTCGTCGCGAAGGTCGTCGTAGTCGCCGCGCTCGATCGCATCGGCGACCTCATAGGCCTCTTCGATCGTGTATGGCGCAATGCTCGCAAAGCTCTGCTCGAGATCCCACGGGCAGCCGCCCTGCGGATTGCGCAGGCGCGCCATGATCGCCAGCAGGTCCTCAGTCTTCGACCGAAATTCCATCGAGCGCCTTTAGCCAATCGCGGCTGCGATCGCCGTAGCCGATGAAGTTATGGACGATCACGCTTTCGCGGCGGTTGTAGCGCCACGGGCTGCCGTCAATATCGACCAGCGCGCCGCCGGCCTGTTCGATCACGCATTGCCCCGCCGCGACGTCCCATTCGGAACAGCGCGAGGCCAGCCGCGGATAGACGTCGGCCTGCCCTTCGGCGACCAGGGTGAACTTGAGCGCGCTGCCGCGCGAGCACAGCTCCGCCTCGCCGAGGGCTGCCACGTATTGCGCAACCGCGGCATTTTTGTGTGAGCGGCTGCCGACGACCCGTGGCGGCTGGGCGGACTGACGGGCGACTTCAATCGGGCGCTGGCTGTCGGCATCGATGCGCCAGGCGCCACCGCCTTTGTACGCGCACCAGATGACGCCCGACGGCGGATGCAGCAGCACGCCAACTACCGCCTCACCATCCTCGACCAGCGCGACATTGATGCAGAACTCGCCGTTACGCTTGACGAACTCGCGGGTACCGTCGAGCGGGTCGATCAGCCACACGCGGCGCGCGCCGTGGCGTTGCGCGAAGCGTTCGGGGGACGACTCTTCCGAAAGCGCCAGCGCGGTTGCATCGAGCGCGCCGAGCTCACCCTCGAGAATCCGGTGCGAGGCCATGTCGGCGGCCGTCAGCGGCGTCAGGTCGGCCTTCTCGGAGACTTCGAAGCCGCCTTCGTAGATGGCCATGATCGCCGCTGCCGCGCGTCGCGCCGAAGCGCTCGCGGCCTGCATCAGCCCGGCCAGTTCGGCTGGCGTGTAAGCCGCGCTCATCGCGCCGCCCGCTCCTGCATCAGCCACTCGCGGGCCAGGAACAGCGCCGCCATCGCACGCCCTTCGCTGAATTCTTCCAGGGTCAGCAATTGGTGTAGCTGGTCGAGCTTCCACGGCACCACTTCGATCTCTTCCGGTTCGTCCCCGGCCAGGCGCTCTTCGTAGAGCCCGCGGGCGAGGATGATGTGCGACACCTGGCTCATGTAGCTTGGCGCCAAAGACAAGGTACGCAGGATGATCAGCTCGCGCGCGCCGTAGCCAATCTCTTCCTTGAGCTCGCGCTCGGCGCCTTCCAGCAAGCTCTCGCCCGCATCGATCCGCCCGCGCGGCAACCCCAGCTCATAACGGTGCAAACCCGCCGCGTACTCGCGCGTCAGCAGCACCGTCTGCTCATCGAGCATCGGCACCAGCACCGCCACCTCACGCCCACTCCCCCCCAACCGCTCATAGGTCCGCCGCTCACCATTGGTGAACTCCAGATCCATCTGTTCGATCTTGTGGCGAGGCGTAACCAGGCGCGTCGCGTGAATCAGCGGCAAAGACTTCATAGCGCCAGTCTAGCGGGCGAGCGCGGTGTTTGCTTGTCACCGCTTCGGGCCGCTCGGTGAGAAAAAGCGGGACGGGAAGGAAGCGAAGGAACAGCAGAAAGGAAGCGAAGGAAAGCAACCCATGAGTGGGCAACCTCACCTCGCAAGTTTTGAGTTCTCGTCGCGTCTCCGCTTCAAGGAAGCGGCCCCCCCACGAAGCAACAATTTTCGCGCTGTCCCGCATGACCTGATTGAACCCACAGCTACTTTGCCTTTCTTCGCCTCCTTTCTGCTGTTCCTTCGCTTCCTTCCCGTCCCGCTCTTTTGCCCATTCAGGGAAAACTACCCCGCAGCGCCTTCAGCGCATGGGTGTGTATTGCCGGGGTTCCGGCCAGGACTGTGGTGGTGCTGAGGTCGATATCGCTGCCGGTGAGGCCGGTGAAGGTGCCGCCGGCTTCGCGGATGATGAGGACGAGGGCGGCAATGTCGAGGATGTTGACGTCGCTTTCGAGGACGAGGTCGATGCGGCCGCTGGCGAGCAGGTGGTAGTGGTAGAAATCGCCATAGCCGCGGGTGCGGTTAGCGCCGCGGACGAGCTCGGCGAGGACGTTCCAGCCGGGACCGCGAGCGAGGGTTTTAAGGTTGCCAGTCGAGAGCGTGGCCTTCGCCAGCTCGCTGGTATCGGCCACCCGGCACGGCCGGCCATCGAGAAAGGCACCGCCGCCCTTGCGTGCCCACATGGTTTCGCCGAACGCACTGGCGTGGGAGACGCCGAGCAGCAACTCGCCGCGATGCATGAGCGCGATCTGCGTCGAGAAGAACGGGTAACCGCGGACAAAGCTCTTGGTGCCGTCGATCGGATCGACCAGCCACAGATAGTCGCTTTCCCCCGTGCGGCCGCCCTCCTCGCCGTAAATCGCGTGGTCGGGATAGGCGGCGAGCAGTACCTCGCGAATGCGCGCCTCGCTTTCCTCGTCGGCCTGGGTCACCGGCGTCTGGTCGGGCTTGAGCCGCGCGACCACGCCGCGGGCGTAGTAATGATCGATTACGGCACCGGCGGCGAGCGCGGCATTGCGCGCGACCAGCAGGGCACGGTCGAGGTCGAATGGTTCGGTCATTGGCGCTTCTCGGGGATCAGGATCTGGCCTTCGATCAGCAGCAGCCGTCCGCCTTCGGGACGCGCAGCGCCGATCCACTTCAGCGCTTCGACCACCGGTCCTTCGGTGGTGCGCGGCGCCAGGACGATTTCGCTCCGGTAGTTGCGCTGGTCGAGGTCAACCTTGCCCCGGACCTCGAGCTCGCCGTCGCCCGCATCCTCGATGGTCATGCCGATGCGCCCGTCGTTGCCGCGCGCGACGATGGTGATGGTGCCGAAACGCGCGACCACCTGCCCACGGACGCCGGCTTCGTGCCAGACCATGGTGAGATCGACATCGCGCGGTAGCCCGTTCTTGTCGAGGCGCAACGAGCCATCCACCACGCCGAGGCGCCCAGTCGGTTCCAGTACGGGAATGGCGAGCGCCGGTCCGAGCCAGCTGCCCTGGGCCTCGCCGTCGAGCTCGGTGATCGCCGTGCTGCCGTCATCGAGCTTGCGGATCGTCCCCGCGAGCTTCACGCCTGGTCCGTCAACCGCGAGCCGCGCGGTGAGCTCACGCTTCCACAGCCGCCACGGCGAGATCGTCCAGGTCAAGCGCCCGAGCTGTTGGCCGCGCACGCTGAAACGCCCCGCCTCCCCGGACCACAAGGTCCCATTGATCCCCTGCAACCCGATATCCGGCGCCTGCGCCCCCCACCACCGCCACGCCACGGCCGCAGGAAAGGTGATCGCCACCACCACGGTGAGCGCGATCAGGAACACGACGGTGAGGAGGAACCAGCGTTTCATGAGTGGTGCAGAGTCCTTGTGGTGCTCGCGCGAGGGAAGCGCGCTCTTGTAGGTCATGTTGCCCGCGCAGCGGGCTACTTTTCACCCAGACCAAAGTGTCAAGTAGCCCCCTGCGCGGGGAACAAGTACGAAGAAAGATACGCGTCCATTATTTTTATATGCATAACCGATTGGTGTTCAAAATAAAACCC
>JANPJV010000092.1:0-4125 GCA_031425695.1 Rhodanobacteraceae bacterium
CCGCCCTCCCAGTGCGGCTATCGGAGGGCGGCGCTCCTGCGCCGCCGCGCTTGCGTCAATACGCAATCCCCGCCTTCCGGAACGCCTTGGCCAGCAAGAACACCGGCCCGATCATCAGGAAGCGCAGGTCGTCCAGGAACGACGGCTTCTTGCCCTCGATCTCGTGGCCGATGAACTGGAACACCCAGGTCACCACGAACAGCACCGCGGCCACGATCCCGGGGTGCGGGATGTAGGGAGTGATTACCAGCGCGGCCGCCAGGAAAATCGCCATGGCGACCGCAATGGGCACCGACAAGGTCAGGTAATACGCAATGCTGAGCCCGCCAAAGGCATACGCCACCCAAGGGTGGATCAGCCATGTAAAAGCGATCACGCACCAGACGATGATCGGCACGCACAGCCAGTGGATCAGCACATTGCGCGGATTGCGGTGCGACTCCGCGTACTGACCGATCAATGAATCGATCTGCCGGACTTGGGTACCGACGGCAGCTGTACTCATGAGATGCGCTCCTGTGCAAGTGGGGAGACTTTAGCGCGACTCGCGCAGTACGGCTTGAATCGGATTCCTGAGGTGCCGTGGACCCACGTAGGTCCTGTTGACCGCGCAGCGGTCTGCTTGACACCGTCGCCCAGGACCGGCGTCAAGTAGATCGCTGCGCGATCAACATGACCTACTCAAAGAGCCGTTGCTGGGCGTTGAGCTGGTCGCGGTCGCAGAAGTGGGCGAGGCCGACGCCGACGAGGCGGAAGCGCACCTTGGCGGGCAGCGACACCCGTGCCCGCAAAGACAAGGCAATGTCGGTGAGGGTCTCGACGCTGGCCGGCGGCTGTGGCGGCGTAAGGCTGCGCGTCAGGATCTTGAAATCGGCGGTCTTGAGCTTGAGCACGACGGTCCTCCCGACGCGCTCATCCTTGATCGCCGACGCCCAGGTCTTGGCCGCCAGCTCACGGATGGCCTGTTCGAGCGCATGGATCGGCAGGTCGATGGCGAAGGTGTCTTCCGACGAGATGGACTGCGTCGGCTGGTCGGTCGACACCGGCTGCTCGTCGATGCCGCGCGAGAGCTCGTGCAGGCGCCGGCCCCAGCGCCCGAAACTGGCTTCCAGCGCCTCCTGCCCGTAGTCACGCAAATCACCGACGGTGCCGATGCCCAAGCCGGCAAGGCGCGCTTCCGTCACCTTGCCGACCCCATGCAGCTTGGAAACGGGGAGCGGCGTCAGGAACTCGAACGCATGTTCCGGGCGGATGACGAACTGGCCGTCGGGCTTGCGCCAGTCGGAAGCGATCTTGGCGAGAAACTTGTTGGGCGCGATCCCGGCCGAGGCGGTAAGCGCGAGCTCCTCGCGGATGCTCTGCCGGATCGAGCGCGCGACCTCGGTAGCGCTTCCGAGTCCCTGCTTGTTCTCACTGACGTCGAGATAGGCCTCATCCAGCGACAGCGGCTCGATGCGATCCGTGTGGCGCGCAAAGATCGCGCGCACATGATTGGAGGCCGCTTTGTAGCGTGTGAAATCAGGGGGGACGAAGACCGCGTCAGGGCACAGGCGCTCGGCACGAATGGCCGGCATCGCCGAACGCACTCCGAAAACGCGTGCTTCGTAGCTCGCAGCGCAGACCACGCTGCGCTGGCCGCGCCAGGCCACCACGACCGGGCGTCCGCACAGGCTCGGGTCGTCACGCTGTTCGACGGACGCATAGAACGCATCCATGTCGATGTGCACGATCTTGCGCACGCACGCTGCCGGTCGAAAAGCAAAAGGCAGTCTACGGCGCGCGGCGTGCCGGCTTTGATCATCCCGCGCAGGCTCCTGCCAGTGCATGGAAGCAGGAAAGCGGGCTTGAAAACGAGAACCAGGTCGCACTTTCTCCAAAAGTGGCCCGGAACAGCCAATTTGTGACAATTCTGGGCGCAGTGCGCGCTTGCCTTTGAACCTGAACCGGAGCACCATACTCCCACGTATGGTGCAGGGGCGGTTGACGCGGGCAACACGACGCGTACCGAAGGCACCCACGCTCAAATCCAAATCCTGCGGTCGCGTTCGCGACTGCTTTCACGTACTTGGGAGGGTATCCGTGAAAAATTCTCTGTCGCTGGCTATTGCCTTGATGCTCGCTGCGCCGCTGGCTCAGGCGCAGATTGTTCCGAAGCAGCTCGCCGGTCCGCCGTCTGAGTTCGCGTCCATGGCCCCGGCCAACCCGGCCGATGCGGCGATCTATTCCAAGAGTGCCTTGCTGCCGATCTCGATGAGCGCCGACAAGGCCGGTGGCTTCAGCGCCAACGTCGATTTCCCGGTTGAAGGCAACAATGCCCGCTTCCTGGTGTTCTCGGGTGGCGCGCTGGATTGGGATGTCGGCATGCGTGCGCCGACGGGCGGCAGCGTCAAGGCCGCGCGTTCGCTGGTGACCGACCACCATACAGCCGATTTCGGCATGGGCTCGGTCAATCACCCAGCCGATTACTACGAATTCGACAATCTTGCGAAGGGCAAGTGGAACCTCAAGCTTGCCGCCGCGAGCAAGGCGCAGTCGCGCGGTTTCGTGCTGATCGAGGGCGAGTCCTCGACCCAGCTCGTTTCCTACCAGACGCATGCGCGCCAGCTGGTTGGCGAGCGCATGGGCTTCGTCGCCAGCCTGTTCGCTGAAACCGAAAAGGGCGCGAGCTTCGGCAAGGCCGCCGGCAGCGTTGCTTCGGCCAGCCTGCGAGTCACCCGTCCGGGTGGCGAGACGCAAGAATTTGCGATGTTCGACGATGGCAAGCACAGTGATGGCCGCGCCAATGACGGCATCTTCGGCGGCGATTTCCTGGTCGACAAGGCGGGTGAATACCTGGCCCAGGTAACGGTGCGCGGCAGCAACGCGCAGGGCTTGGCGATCGTGCGTACCGCCGAGCATCCGTTCCCGGTCGTTGGCTCGAGCCTGCAGGTCACTGCCACCAAGGCGAACGCCGTCAGCGTGAGCGATGGCCGCCTTGACCTGCGTGTCGCGGTCGCCGGCGAAAAAGCTTCCCAGCATTACCGCGCTTACGCGGAAGTCTGGGGCACCGATGCCAACGGCGCCGCCATTCCGGTGGCCTGGGTCAGCGGCATGACCACCCCGGACAAAGGTTCGATCGGCTTCGGTCTCGATACCCGTTGGGTAGCCCTCGCCGGTGCCCAGGCGCCGTTCGAAATGCGCAACCTGCGCATCGAAGATCCGGATTACTTCGTCACGGTCGCCAGCGCTGACAAACTGGCGATGAACGTGCCGACCTTGAAAGCGGCCAAGCCGGGTCCGATCGTGGTCGACGAGGCGATGACCATGGGCGTGCGCCCGGCGTTGGCGTCGTCCGACAAGGGAGTCGGTACGCGCCTTCTGCTTGTGCATGGATACTGCTCGGGCGGGGTGTGGCCGGTCTCGCAGTTCGCCAACTCATCTCAGTTCGCCGATTTCAACCAGAACCGCACCCACGATGCATTTGCGCGTCTGATCCAGTCCTTCGGCGCGACCTGGAACTCCTTCGGCGTGGTCGCCCACAGCCAGGGCGGCGCAGCGTCATTGCACCTGTACAACTACTACTGGAGCGGTCTCGACCGCGCGACCGGCAGCCGCCTGATCCAGTCGGTTGGCACCCCGTACCAGGGCACAAATCTCTCCGGCATCCTGGCCACTCTCGGCAACTGGTTTGGCGTCGCCTGCGGCTCCAACAACAACATGACCTACAGCGGCGCCTCGTCCTGGCTCGCCGGCATCCCGGCCTCCAGCCGCGCCAAGGTCAACTACCACACGACTTCGTTCCGCCTGACCAATTGGTACACCAACGACTACTGCCAGTTCGCCACGGACCTGGTGCTCTCCGATCCGGAAGACGGCACCACGGAACAGGCCTACGGCCAGCTGCCGAGCGCCATCAACCGCGGCCACGTCACCGGCCAATGCCACACCGCCGGCATGCGCGACCTGCAGCAGACGATGGACTCGGGCCGCAACTCGGTCATGAATACCAACGCTGCTCGTTAATCGCTCTCGTCACAGAATAAAGAACCCCAGCTTGCCGGGTTTTTTTTGTCCTGCTTCACGTGGGTCCGGACCTTGTCCGGACGCTCTTCAGTGGGGGAAGATCCAAAGCGTCCGGACAAGGTC
>JANPJV010000093.1:0-1714 GCA_031425695.1 Rhodanobacteraceae bacterium
TGCGCCGCCACCACCAAATCCGCGCAAACCACGCGCTCGCTCCCAACCGTTGCCGAACCATCCGTGACTCCACCAATCGAATGGAGCCAAGATCAGGCAGCTACGGCTGAGGTTCTAGATGGGCGTGGTCGGACGGATACGGCCCAACGCTCTTTTCGTTCGGCAGGACATTCACCTTCAGCAACTGGAGATCGCGCGTACGCAGCACCGCAAGCACGTCCTGCTCGCCGCGTTCGACGGTCATCGCCAGATACTCGCCGTTGGGCGAGATGCGCACCGTGCTGTAGGCCGGGTGGCGCACGAAGTCTTCGATTGGCAGCGGCGCCGCGTGCACGCCTGGCGACGACGCCAGCGACAGGGTAAGTGCCAGGGCCAGACAGCTGGGGGCGTACTGCATGCGTGCTCCGGATCGCGCGGGGGGCCACGAGATTAGCAGCCTGTCGGCCTTGCAGCGCTCATGCTGAAGTTCGAGAGGCGTGTCAGCAGAGGCAGTTCAGCGTGCGCGCTCCAACGCCAGTTCCGCGTCTGGCTCCTCGGTCTTTGCCACAGGCCGCGCTTTCGCCGGCCACAGCACGAGGGCCACGCCGGCGAGCACCAGTACGCTGGCGGCGACCGCGCTCGCGTCGATGCGCTCGCCCAGGATCCAGGCGCCGAGCGCCATCGCGACCACCGGGTTCACCAGGGAATAGGTCGCCACCGCCGCCACCGGCACCTTGGTGATCAGCCACAGATAAGCGCTGACCGCGATCACGCTGCCGAACACCACCATGTAGGCGAGCGTCCACAGCGTCATCGGCGTGAAGTCTTCGAGCCCGACCTGCGGCCATTCGCCGAGAACGAGCGCGCACAGAGCCTGGAAGACCGCGCCGGCGCCCATCTGCGCGCAGGCAAAGGCGCCGAGCTGCCCAGGTTTTACTGCATGCCGTTGAACCAGGGTTCCGATCGACCAGGCGAAGGTCGCGATCAGGATCATGAAGGTCGGCAGGAACGCACCGGCCCCGTCGAAGCTGCGCGTCTGCAGGACGATCAGCACGACGCCTGCAAGCCCGATGACGCTGCCGACCAGGTCCTTGCCGGCCGGGCGCCGGTGCGCAAAGGCCAGCGTGTCGATGAGCAGGATCCACAAGGGCAGTGCCGCCACCAGCAGGGCGGCGATCCCCGAGGGCACGCTTTGCTGGCCCCAGATTACGAATCCGTTGCCGATGCCTGAGAGCAACACGCCGGCGATGATCGCGTGCTTCCAGGGCACGCCGGCCAGCGGACGCGCGCCTTTCAGGCGCAGCAGCAACCACATCAGCGCGGTAGCGAGCGCGAAGCGGATGGCGCCACTGGCGAACGGTGGGAGCGTGCGCAACAGCAGCGCCAGGCCGAGATAGGTGGTGCCCCAGACCACATAGAGGGTCGCGAAGGCAGCGACGAGCGGGAGCATGCGGGTCTTGTTCATGGGCTCATGCTAAGAGCCAGGGAGGGGCCGGTACAGATGCACTTGGTCAGAGTTTTTACTGGTACAGTTGAAGAGCCGGGACTCGGGACTAGGGACTCGGAAAGAGGGATTGCCACTTGCCCGATTTTTCGGCGGGCTGAATGTTGTCACCTGGCCCAAGCTTTCGAATCCGAGCCCGAGTCCCGAGCCCGAGTCCCGAGTCCCGAGTCCCGGCTTTTCAATCTGGGCTCTCACGCACGCTTTCTCGCTTTGGAGACCCCAAGATGTCGA
>JANPJV010000094.1:0-2909 GCA_031425695.1 Rhodanobacteraceae bacterium
CTACGTTGTAGTAATGGCTCATCATGACGGTGCTCGATTGCTTGTCGGCGTACTGCATGAACATTACCTGCTCGCCGTATCCCCGCTCCCGGTGTAGCAGTCTCGCATATCTGGGCGCCCTGGCCGTGGCGGTGTCTTCCAGGATGAAGTTGATTAGTGCGGACCAGTTGTCGCGGCCGGAAAACGCGGTCCAATCCTGGTTGGCGGCGGCCAAGTCGAATGTCCAACCAGCAGAGCCTTCAAGCAGATCGACAAGCGCGGCCTGAAGGCTGCGGTTACCCGTCAATTGGTGGGTGGCATGGCCTTGCAGGTGCTGCGCCAACTTCCACCGGGTATTGGCCCAGCCTACGCCGACGGGTCCGCTTTTTGCCGTGGCCGGTGGCGTGAGGCCGTAGTTCAGGGCGTTGTCGGGAAGGGTTGCCGGAAAGTTGATGCCGACAGGCGCGTTCCGGCGAGCCACGTCGAACGTGGGCCGTCCGGTATAGAACGCCAGCTGTCGCAAGTCTCCCGGGTCGAGGAGGGTCACCTGAGGTGCGTCCACGCGCTTGGCCTGCACGAAAAGGCAGCGCGACGCCACCTGGGCGGGGTTTGAACGGTCAATCAGCACCACCGCCAGATCCGCCAGTTCGCAGCGGTCGGGATTGGCGGCGCCGCTGGGGAAATACACATAGGGCTTTTGATGCGTGAAGATCGAGGTGATGCTCAGGCGTGCACCGGGATTGATGGTCATCAGCTGGCTGCGCCAGCCTCTGGCCATGGCGGTCAGGGCTTTACAAAGGCGCGCCACGAACATCGGCTCGCCGACGGTCACAGTACGGTTGGCATCCTGGACGACAGCAATGTTGTGTTGCTGCATGATTGCCGCTTCGGCAAAAAGTTCGAGCGCGGCGCGCTCATGGGCTAGCAAATTCATAAAGGGCGGGAGTAGAAGTATGAAGGACGTAGGTTGCCTGCGCGCCTAGGAGTGCGCAACCACTCCCGCGACTAAGCGCTTAGCTACATTTGCGCTCGCGTCCTCGATCGCCTTGCCGTCGTTGGGCAGGATGCCCGGAGCTTACAGGTGGACCTCACCGCGCAGTTTGGTCAACATGGCCGATAGCATCCGCTGAATATCGTAGCCGAGCAAATGTACCCACTGCTGGCGGTGGGACGCAGCACAACCTGCTCAGGTTCAGTGGCGCGTTTACGCATGTTCAGTGTCGTTCCGCACCTGTGGTTTTTCTTTCTGTCGCCATTCAACAGTTCGGGATGCTTGTCGGCTAGGTCACGGATGGAAGACATGCTGATGGAGTTGAGAGTTCGTCTTGAACGTCGGGTTCTGGCCGTGAGCGGCCGTCGAGCCGGAATTTTGCGACCGCCTCGTTTTAAACTAATGCACTTACGCCCTCGCGGCGTTAGTAGACCTTGACCCCTATCTCCCGAGGCCCGTTTGCATCCAGAAGTTCACGGACGGTCTGGAGCTCCGATTTACGCTTGACGGTGACAGCGCGGAGCGAGACCTTAACAAGTTGACCGTCACCTCCTAGAGCAATTGGCAGCGCTTTCCCGTCTGGCACGTTGATTGTGGGGAGAGGCGCACCCCCGGGAAATTGTTTTAGCAGCAGCCTAATTTCAGCCTCGCTCTTGTACGCGAACGGGAAATAGAAGGCGCCCATACGACTAACCTTCCACACAATGAGTCGCCGTCCAATTCGCTGAGATCCGATCCTCTGTAGCACCCGAAGCGGATGCCTAACAAGTCAACGTGATCGACGCTGGGTTAGCCAGGTTTCGCGTTCCGCTGTGCGCTTGGGTCAATCGGGATGCACTTGCAATCTGGCTGTGGCACATTGCTAGCATGGCGAAACTACGGCACCAGCGACCCCGGCATCCAAACGACGCGCTACTGTCACAAAAAGAATGGACATCGGGCAAGTTTTGCTGACCTATGCAGTTGTACCGTAAGCGTCCGACCAGTACCGTCTTGCGGCGATAACCAGGCGGGGTAAACAACGCGTCCACCATGAAAATAGCGGACGCCAAAATTAGCGTGCCAAGAGCGGCACATGAAACCAACAGAAGCAGACGCACCTACGCGCAGCAGTTCAAGCGCGAGGTTGTTGCCCAGTGCCAGGTGCCCGGGGCCTCTGTTTCCGCCATTGCGATGAGCCACGGCATCAACGCCAACGTGATCCGCAAATGGCTGCCTCGGCGCGAGCCGGAGACAGCGGCGGCCCTGGCGACCATGTTGCCGGTCACCATTGAGCCGCTGGCGCCGGTGGTCACACGCAAGGCTCCAGCGCAGGTAACTCTGGGCGCGGCACGCCAGGCCATCGAATTGAGTTTGGCTGGAGCTACTGTGCGTTTGCCGGCCGGATTCGATCCGGCGGAGCTCCGCAGCATCGTGCAAATTCTGGCGGCACTGCGATGATTGGCTTGCCTGCGGGAACACGGGTCTGGCTGGCGGCCGGCATGACCGACATGCGCAAAGGATTCGACGGTCTGTCCGGTCTTGCTCAAACTTCACTCACCCAGGACCCGTTCTCGGGCCATGTGTTCGTCTTTCGCGGCAGACGGGGCGACATCATCAAGCTGCTGTGGTGGGATGGGCAAGGCCTGTGCCTGTTTGCCAAACGGCTGGAGAAGGGGCGCTTCGTGTGGCCGCAGGCCGACAGCGGCGCGGTTTCATTGACCCCGGCGCAACTGTCCATGCTGCTTGAAGGCATCGACTGGAGGATGCCCGCGCGCACCTGGCAGCCGCAGCGCGCGGCATAGGCAAAAAGCATCATCATGTGCGCTGTCGGTTGACAGGGACAATCCTGTAGCGAGGCGTCGGCTTGCGTGGCAAAGTTATGCCTCATGACAACGGATGTGCTGCAGGCCCAGATCGACACGCTGACCAGGACGGTTGAGCGGCAGGGCGGCGCGCT
>JANPJV010000095.1:0-4857 GCA_031425695.1 Rhodanobacteraceae bacterium
CCGCGCCCCCCCCCCGCCCAGACCCACCAAATGCACCCGCCTCCCCAATCTAGGAAATTTCCGACGCCTGATCGCGCGCCGGTCCGATTTTGATGGAACCAGCTCGTCCGTAGCTTGGCCTCACCCCAGCCAGCGCGGAATCCCCATGAACACGTCCCACCGGAACAACGGCTTCAGTGCACTCGAGCTGCTGATCACGATCGCCATCCTGAGCATCCTGGCACTGGTGACCCTGCCGAACATGTCAGGGCTGCTCCAGTCCAGCCGCATGGGCTCGGCCAAGAACTCTTTGATCGTGACGCTGCAGCGAGCGCGCATGGAGTCCGCCTCGACCTCGCGAAACTCGGTGTTGTGCCCCAGCGCAAATGGCGAGCAATGCCTGGCCACCGGCGACTGGTCGCGCGGCTGGCTGCTCTATCGCGACGATAACGGCAACGGTCGCTTCGATCCGGTCGAGTCACTGCTGCAGGTCCACGCGATGGATCCGACCGAGCTCAGGGTGCGCACCAGCGACGGCCGCCGCAAAGTCACCTACCGCAACATGGGCCGGGCCGACGGCACCAATGTCAGCTTCATCTTCTGCGACGCCCGCGGCGACGACGCCGGCGGCCAGGTCATCGTCGCCAACTCCGGCCGCGTCCGCAGCACCACCTTCGTCCCACCCGGCTCGTGCCCGCGCTGATTGAAGTTACAACGTAGGTCACGTTGCGCCCGCTGGCGGGTGGTCTGACCGAGATTCTCGTTCGGGCGCTACGTGACATCGCGCGCACCGTCACGTAGCGCCCGAATCTCCAACCGACGAGACGCTGTGCGCGGGCGCAACGTGACCTACGTCCGACAGCTCACCGGAACCCCACCATCCGGTCGCGCAGATACAGTGCCCAGCGGGTGGGTGGAAAGCGGTTCAGGGCGCGCCGTGCCATGGTTTCGGGGACGGCTGGGCGGGGGACGATGGTGGTGCTGGCGAGGGCTTCCATGAGCGTGCGCGGGTCGATGCCGAGCTTCATCTGGCGCTGGCGTGCGAGGGCGTGTTTGTAGGCTAGATCGAGCGCGATCTGGCGTGACTGTGAGGCGTCGTGGCACAGCGGCACGCGGTACAGGGAGGTGGTCTTGTCGACCAGCACGAAGCGCGTATCGAGCGTGTAGCGCGTCCACAGGTTCCAATCCTCGAGCTGGTCCATGTCCTCTTCGAAGCCACCGTGCCGCAGATACAGCTCGCGCTTGAACATCGCGCACTGGATCGGGATGTAGTTGTGCACCCACAGCGTGAGATGGTTGAACGGCATCTGGTAGCGGTGCAGCGGCGCGCTCTCGCGGTAGCGCAACGGATCTTCGCAGATGCGCTCGGTCGGCACTTCCCAGGCAATCCCGTAGACCCCGGGCACCTGCTCGCGCAGCGCGGTCTCCATCAGGGTTTCGACGTGATCGGGATACAGCAGGTCGTCGTCGTCGAGGAAATTGCACCACTCACCCTGCGCCAATCGCATGGCCAGGTTGCCGGCTCCCGCGCGGCCGACCGGCTTGCCGGTCGCGTGATAACGCAGGTTGGCCAGATGCCCGAATTCGCGCTCAATCATGGCCTGCGCGGTCGGCGCGCCGTCTTCGACGACGACGATCTCGATATTCGGGTAGGTCTGCTGCGCCGCGCTTTGAATGGCCTCGCGCACCCAACCTGGGCGGCGATGGGTGCGGATCAGGATCGACACCAATGGCTGCTCGGGAAACCTGGCGGACTGCGCCACCGGCAGGAATGCACCCTTGCGTCGAAATTCGAAATCCCAGGCCGCGAACAGCGGGGCAAACTCCTCAGTCGACGCAACGCGCGTGCGACGGAAATAGGCGTAATGCTTGAGAAAGCGCAGGAAATTCTTGAACAGCGCACGCCGGCGCCCCGGGAAGCTCGGCCGCGCCAAGATCTCGTCGAAGAGCATGCGCAGCCCGGCCACGATATCGCCGCGGCTCCCGAAGCGCGCACGCAGGCACAGGTTCGCGAACGTGCTGCCGAGCGTCTGCTGTGGCTTGACCTGATTCGGTTCGGAATATGAATCGTGCACCGCGATCGCGTTCACGAGGTAGTTGAGTTTCCAGCCGCGCGCGCGCAACCGCCACGACAGGTCCACATCTTCGCCGTACAGGAAAAGATTCGGATCGAAGCCCGCAACCTCGAGCAAGGCCGCGCGCCGGAACATCACCGCGGCCCCGCTGACCCAGTCGGTCTCCTGGCTGATCGGGTGATAGTTCTTGGGATGCTCGAATGGCGTCTGCCGAAACTCCCAGGCTGCCGTGCGCGAGCGATCGGGGATTGCAGCCAAGGCGATGGCGAGCGCGCCCGGCTGCAGCGCGGCGTCGGGATTCAGCAGCAGGACGAAGTCCTGGCGGCTGCGCTCCAGCAGGCGATTGTTGCCGACGCCGAAGCCGAGATTGCGCTCCCCATAATGGACGTTGAGCTCGGCGAAGCTGGCGCTGTAGCGCGCACGCAGCGGCTCCAGGCGCAGCGCACCCTGGGGATCGCAGGTGTTGTCCCAGACGTGCACATGCAGCGGCAGCGGGCTCTGCTGGTCGACCAGCGACTGCAGCAGGCGTTCGATCTGGTCGACGCGTGGCCAGTAGCTGACGATGAAAACGTCGAGGGCGGTGGGATTGCTCATGCGCGGGTTTCGCTGGCTGCACGGCGGCGCGCGCCGAGCCGACTTGCGAGGTTTTTCAACGGGCCTGGCACCCAGGCCAGCACGCGATCATAACGCGCGCCCTTCACGCGCAATGGCGCGATCTCGCCGGCGAGCGCCGCGATCGCCGCCTGCGCAGCTTCCAGCTCGGCGCGCCGAGCGATGAGACGCTGGTCGAGCTCGACACCCCAGGCGGTTGCCGCCTCGGCACGCTCGGTCTGCGCCGTCAGCTCGTCTTTGAGATTCCAGTTCTGCGAGACCAACACGCGCTCGCGCTCTTCCGCATTGGCGAGGTCAGCCTCGACCTTGCCCACGGCACGCTCGGCCGCCCAGCTGCGGTCGACCCATTCCTTGAGCTCCATCTGCACGGTAGCGAGGTTGGCGTCGACCTGTTCAAGGTGGGCCGACTGGCGGGTGAACTCGTCGTGCCAGCGATCGCGATCAGCACGAAACTCTTCCACGCTGCGCTCGAGCTGCTCGGCCCAGATGCGCACCTGGCCATAGTCGCGCGCCAGCCGGATGTTCTCCTTGCGAAAGCTCAAGGCGCCGAGCTGGCTTTCGAGAAAGCCTTGCAGCTCTCCCTCGGACCAAGGCTCGGTGGTATCCAGGTTCTGCATCGGCATCCTCTGATAGAGCATTGCGAAGGCCTCGAGCATCGAGGCCAGGCTCGGCACGCGCGTGGCACGCGCTGCCAGATGCAAAGCGCGCCGGTCGAGCGCGCGTTCCTCGCTCACGCGCGCCTCCAGCTCGGCCACGATTACGGCCGGGTCATGTTTGTCGCTGCTGATCCAGCCGCCCGCATGCGCCCCCATGCGCTCGCCGAGTGCGCCCCAGCGTGGCACCAGCGCAGCGCGACCGGCGGCCCAGCATTCGGACAAGGCGTAGCTGAAGCTCTCTGCCAGGCGATTGGGAAACCAGACCAGGTCGATCTGGTAGTCATCGATCAGCTGCGCCGCCTGATCGGCCTCGAACGGGCCGTGGACGATGATCTCCGGGTTCTGCGATTGCAACGGGAAGAGCTGGTTCTCGGTATAGCCGAGCAGCACCCAGCGCAGCGCGCCGGCGGCCGGGTGCTTCCACACCGTTTCCAGGCGATCGGCGCCCTTGTGCGGGCCGAGCGCACCGATCACGCCGATGGTCGGCCGTGCATGCGCCGCGCGGACCGCGATGGCCGGCTCCGGATCGCGCAGGCCGGGCGCGACACGCACCGTATCCAACTCACGGAAATGCGCCTTGAAGCGGCTATCCACGTAATCTGATGGCGAGGTAATCACGAAGGCCTGTGCGAACAAAGGCCGCAGCTGATCGACCCAGGCGCGGTCGATGCGCGGCTCCGGATCCTCGTCGTCGGCAAAAATGCGCGGCGAGAGAAAGCCGAGATCATGCAGTGTGATCGCGTATGGCAGGCCGAGTGCCGGCAACCACTGCAACCAGTCGAGCGCGCTGGGGCCGATCAAATGAACATGCAGCGCCGTGACCCGATACGTGGCGAGCAGCCCCCGCGCAAAGCGCTCGAACCCAGGCTCACCCTGCCTGCGCAGGCCGAGGAAGCGGCCGTTGGCGACATCCTCGAGCGCACTGCCGTCAGCGCCCAGATGCAATAGCAGGTGGCGGTACTGCGCCAAGCCCGTCGCCAGATCCCGCACGCAGCGCTCGGTCCCACCACCGCCGGCAGGAAGCAGATGCAAGAGCGTGGGTGCGGACATGCGTGACTGAGTTTCCGAAAGGTGACGAAACGATTCTAGGCTCCTGCATCGACTCGGGGTTCGTGATGAAGTTCCCGAATGGGGCATCGTCCGTAGGTCATGTTGCCCGCGACAGCGGGCTACTTGACATCGTCATCGTCAAATAGCCCGCTCACGCGGGCAACATGACCTACGTCAAAGCATCCTAGTGTGGTGTGTCAGAAATAAGTTGAACAATGTTTCCGATGGATTTCGTCGTCAGGCAAGGCGCGAGGAGAAGACATAGCTCTTCTATGGCGCCGACGAGCAACGCAGCATGGCGGCGAAAGACGCGGAAATAGTTCAAGTTATTTATGAAACACCACACTAGTGTGGTGTGTCAGAAATAAGTTGAACTAAATCAGCCATCTGCGGTCTATGCTGGATCATCCGCATGAGCTTGACCAATGGCCAGGAACGGGCGCCCGCCGAAGGGTTTGGAACTGACTGATGTTGAGCGAGAAGAG
>JANPJV010000096.1:0-11966 GCA_031425695.1 Rhodanobacteraceae bacterium
TAGGTGCCATCTTGCGCCCGCGCACATTATTCGGGGCGAAATCGGTGATCGGGCGCTACGTGACGGGGCGCACCGGTTGTTACGTAGCGTCCGAAATGCCGTTTCGCACAAAACGAGTGACCGCGGACGCAAGATGGCACCTACAGCGCCGCCCGACCAAAAAAAAACCCGGCGGTGGGGCCGGGTTCGAGAGTGACACTGTGCACCTTTATTGTGCAGCCTACGGCAATGCTTTTGCACTGGCCGAAAGTCCTAGTCTGGACCGGCATTCATCCCGGGGAAGCGCTTGGCGCTCCCCGGGCTTTAAGTTCAATGGACCTGTTCCTCGAACTGCTCTTCCTCAGTCGAACCCTTGAGCGCGGTGACGGAGGAGTTGGCGCCGGCGATGACCTGGGTGACCTGGTCGAAGTAGCCGGTGCCGACTTCGCGCTGGTGCTTGGTGGCGGTGTAGCCCAGTGGCTCGGCGGCGAATTCAGCTTGCTGCAGTTCGACATAAGCCGACATCTGGCGCGCCTTGTAGCCTTTGGCGAGCTGGAACATCGAGAAGTTGAGCGCGTGGAAGCCGGCCAGCGTGATGAACTGGAATTTGTAGCCCATCGCCGCCAGCTCGCGCTGGAACTTGGCGATGGTGGCGTCGTCCAGGTACTTCTTCCAGTTGAAGCTCGGGCTGCAGTTGTACGCGAGCATCTTGCCGGGGAACTTGGCATGGATGGCGTCGGCGAACTGCTTGGCGAACGCCAGGTCCGGCTGCCCGGTCTCGCACCAGATCAGATCGCAATACGGCGCGTAGGCGAGGCCACGCGAGATCGCCTGCTCTGGTCCCATGCGCGTCTTGTAGAAGCCTTCGACGGTGCGCTCGCCGGTGCAGAACGGCGTGTCGTTCTCATCGATGTCGCTGGTCAGCAGATCCGCGCCGAGCGCGTCGGTACGCGCGACAATGACGCTGGGCACACCGGCGCAATCGGCCGCGAGACGCGCAGCGATGAGCTTCTGGACGGCTTCCTGGGTCGGCACGAGCACCTTGCCGCCCATGTGGCCGCACTTCTTGGCGCTGGCGAGCTGGTCTTCCCAGTGCACGCCTGCGGCACCGGCTTCGATCATGTGCTTCATCAGCTCGAAGGCATTCAGCACGCCACCGAAGCCCGCTTCCGCATCGGCCACGATCGGCTGCAACCAGTCGATATTCTCGCCGCCTTCGGCATGATTGAGCTCATCGCAGCGCAGCAGCGCATTGTTGATCCGGCGCACGACATTCGGCACCGAGTCGACCGGATACAGCGACTGGTCCGGATACATTGCACCAGCGGTATTGGCGTCGGCAGCAACCTGCCAGCCGGAGAGATAGATGGCTTTCAAGCCAGCCTTGACCTGCTGCATCGCCATGTTGCCGGTCAGCGCGCCGAGCGCGTTGACGTATTCCTCGGTGTGGAGATAGCGCCAGAGCTTCTCGGAGCCGAGCTTGGCGAGCGTGTGCTCTACGCCAACCGTGCCACGCAGACGTACGACGTCGGCAGCGCTGTATGGCCGGGTCACGCCCTGCCAGCGGGGGTTGTCGCGCCAATCCTGTTCCAGCTCAGCTTTGCTCAAAAACGCCATGATTCAGCCTCGTTCGCGTTGCAGTAATAGCCCGTAGGCCGGGAGGGTCAGAAATCGCTCGAAGTGTTCGGCCAGCGCAAGCTGCTTCAACAACTGCGCGGCCTGGTCGAGATCGGCCGGCGCGAAGTTGAGTGGATTGTCGCCAGACTTGAGCTTAGCCAATTCTTCCCCGAGCCAATGCTCAACCAGGGCTGAATCGACTTGGCGGCCATCGTCCAGGCACGCGCCGGTGCGCACCCATTGCCACAACTGGGCGCGCGAGATCTCGGCCGTGGCGGCGTCTTCCATGAGGTTGTGGATCGGCACGCATCCATTGCCCGTGAACCAGGCACCGATGTATTGCAGCGCGATGTTGATGTTGAGACGCGCCCCCTGTTCGCTGATCGAACCGGCCTGCGGCGCAATCAGGTCGGCGGCGCTCACACGCACGTCCTCGCGCAGCTTGTCGAGCTGGTTTGGCCCGGGTACGTGCCTGGCAAAAATCTCCATCGCGATCGGGACCAGCGCCGGATGCGCGACCCAGGTGCCGTCGTGCCCATCGCTCGCCTCGCGCTCCTTGTCAGCACGCACCTTGGCCAACGCCGCTGCGTTCGCGGCCGGGTCGTTCTTGATCGGAATCTGCGCGGCCATGCCGCCCATGGCGAACGCGCCGCGGCGATGGCAGGTCTGGATCAGCAACTGTGAGTACGCGCGCAGGAAGCCCTGCGCCATGGTCACCTGTGCACGCTCCGGCAGCACCCGCGTGGCATCGCGCTGAAAGGTGCGGATGTAGCTGAAAATATAATCCCAGCGACCGCAATTGAGGCCCACGATGTGCTCGCGCAGCTCGTAGAGGATCTCGTCCATCTCGAAGGCGCCGAGCAACGTTTCGATCAGCACCGTCACCTTGATCGAACCGCGCGGCAGCCCAAGCGTCGTCTCGGCGTGGTCGATGACGAGATTCCACAGCCGTGCCTCGCGATGGCTCTCGAGCTTCGGCAGGTAGAAATAGGCGCCGGAACCGCGTGCAGTCAGCTCGGCAGCGTTGTGGAACGCAAACAGTGCGAAGTCGAACAGCGAGCCACTGGTCGGCTGGTCATCCAGCAGCACATGCGCCTCGTCGAGGTGCCAGCCGCGCGGACGCACAATCAGCGTGGCGGGATTGGGGCCGAGCTTGTAGGCCTTGCCTTCCGGGGACACGAAATCGACCTGTCCACGCACCGTGTCCATCAGGTTGACCTGACCTTGGATCAGGTTCGCCCAGGATGGCGCATTCGAGTCCTCGAAGTCCGCCATGAAGGTGCGCGCGCCCGAGTTCAGCGCATTGATAATCATCTTGCGCTCGACCGGCCCGGTGATCTCGACTCGCCGATCCATGAGATCGGCCGGGATCGATTCGATCGTCCAGCTGCCGGCACGGATTGCCGCGGTCTCGGCCAAGAAATCCGGCAGCTCACCCGCATCGATCCGCAACTGCCGCGCTGCCCGAACCGCCAGCAAGCGCCGGCGCTCCGGATCGAAACGGCGGTTGAGATTCTCGACGAAGGCCAGTGCGGCGTCGGTGAGGACGCGGGCGGAATCGGCAACCGCTGGCGCGGCTATTTGCAGGCGCGAGGAAAGTGCGGGATTCGACGTCATGGGGCGCTCCGATCAGGGACGCCGCCCCAAGTCCCCTCCCAAAGCCTTGGTGCAGCTTTGTCCCGAGCCTATCCGATGCATTTGGAGTCGGCAAACGGACGAAGGGGCGAGGTGCTTTTGTGGGAACGGCCAAGGCCGCGATCCCCTCCTTGCCGCGCGTAGGTCATGTTGCCCGCGAGCGCGCAGCGCGAAACGGGCTACTTGACGCTTCTCGGTGGTTGCCTTCGTCAAGTAGCTCGCCGGGCGCATTGCGCCCGCGAGCAACATGACCTACGTCGAGATCAGCGCCGGAAGCCGCCCATCCCGCCGCCGCCCGGCATGCCGCCGCCGCTCATGGCGCCCTTCAATCCGCGCATGAGGCCTTTGATGCCGCCGGCGCCGATCTTTTTCATCATCTTTTCCATCGTCATGTACTGCTTGAGCAGCTTGTTGACGTCGGACGGATGGGTGCCCGAACCCTTGGCGACACGCGCCTTGCGCGATCCGTTCAAGAGGTCGGGGAAGCGGCGCTCTTTCTTGGTCATCGAGTTGATGATGGCGACCATTTTCTTGACCTCTTTGTCGCCCATCGCGCCGGCTGCTGCAGGATCGGGGATCTGACCCAGCATCGGCAGCTTGTCCATCAGCCCGGCCATGCCGCCCATGCCCTGCATCTGGGTCAGCTGATCGCGCATGTCATTCAGATCAAAGCGCTTGCCCGCGACCACCTTGGTCGCCAGCTTCTGCATCTTGTCCTGGTCGGTCTTGCGAGTGACGTCCTCGATGAGCGAGAGCACGTCGCCCATGCCGAGGATGCGCGAGGCCAGGCGGTCCGGATGAAATGGCTCGAGCGCATCGAGCTTCTCGCCCGCACCCAGGAACTTGATGGGGCGGCCGGTCAGATAGCGCACCGAGAGAGCCGCGCCACCGCGCGCATCGCCATCGGTCTTGGTCAGGATCACGCCGGTCAGCGGCAAGGTCTCGGCAAACACCTTGGCGGTGTTGGCGGCGTCCTGGCCGGTCATCGAGTCGACCACGAACAGGGTCTCGATGGGATTCAAGATCGTGTTGAGATCCTTGATCTCGGCCATCAGCGACTGGTCGATGTGCAGGCGACCGGCGGTGTCGACGATCAGCACGTCGATCAGCTGGCGGCGGGCGGCATCGAGCGCGGCGCGGGCAATGTCCTGCGGCTTCTGGCCGGCATCGCTCGGGAACCATTCGACGCCGACCTGCGCAGCGACGGTCTTCAGCTGCTCGATGGCGGCCGGCCGGTAGACGTCGCAGCTCACAACCATGACTTTCTTGCCCTTGCGCTCCCGCAGCAGCAGCGCGAGCTTGGCCGTCGTGGTGGTCTTGCCCGAGCCCTGGAGGCCGGCCATCAGCACTACCGCAGGCGCCGGCGCATTGAGGTTCAGATCCTCGTTGCGCGAGCCCATGACCGCAACCAGCTCGTCGTGGACGATCTTGACCAGGGTCTGTCCCGGGGAAAGGCTTTGCATCACCTCCTGGCCGATCGCGCGACCCTTGACCCGCTCGATCAGCGCCTGCACCACCGGCAGCGCCACATCCGCCTCGAGCAGCGCGATCCGCACCTCGCGCAAGGCCTCCCGGATGTTCTCTTCAGACAGCCGACCGCGCCCGCGCAGGCGGTTGACGGTATCGGTCAGGCGTTTGCTTAAGTTCTCGAACATGGGAGCGCGGTCAGAAGGAAAGGCGCGGAATCTAACATTTTGGGTGAGAAGGCGCCGCTTGGACGCGCAGCGACTAGCGCCTTCGAACGCCCGAGGCTGTGCCGAGGGCCGGGAGTCGAGGCGAGCGTCGAGCGTGGGTTCGGACCTTGTCCGAACGCTTCTCCGGCGGCGGCAAAAGCGTTCGGACAAAGTCCGAACCCACCAAAAGCAGACCGCTCTTACCCAATCCAAAAAAGCGTCCGCGCACAGCGCAGACCCACCAAGAGCCGAACCCACCATCCGCAGCGCGCTTTTGCGATGATCCCCCCATGATCGAACCACTCCTCATCCTGCTGATGCTGGTCGGCTATGTTGGCGGCAGCGCGGGACTGTTGGCCGAGGCCTATGGCGCGCGTAATCCAGGGCATCGGATCACGCTCGCGTTGGGCGTGCTCGGCACTGCGGCGCATGCCGCGCTGCTGTTCACTCCCTCGCTTGCCGGCGGCACGCACTTCTTCCGCGCGTTGTCACTGGTCTCCTGGGCGATGGGCGTGGTCACGCTGCTGACGACAGGTGGCTCGCGCGCACGCATCCTGCTGGTGATGGTGTGGCCGCTGGCGCTGGTCACCGGGACGCTTGCGGCATTGACGCCCGGCAACCCGGGCGACATGGGTCGTGGCTGGCAGATCCGCCTGCACATCGTGCTCGCCCTGCTGGCTTACGCGGTCCTCAGCATTGCCGCGGTACAGGCGCTGGCCGTCGCCTGGCAGGAGCGCAGCCTGCGTCGCAAATACTGGACCAGCACCCTGCGTGCCCTGCCGGCGCTCTCGGCGATGGAATCGCTGCTGTTCCAGTACATCGTCGCCGGCTTTGCCTTGCTCACGCTGACCATCCTGAGCGGTGCGCTCTTCATCGACGACTGGATGGCCCAGCACCTGGTGCACAAGACGGTGCTGACGATGCTCGCCTGGGTGGTGTTCGGCGTATTGCTGTTCGGACGCCTGCGCTTCGGCTGGCGCGGCCGCACCGCCGTGCGCTTCACCCTGGCTGGCATGGCCGTGCTCCTGCTCGCCTTCTTCGGCAGCAAATTCGTATTGGAGATCGTGCTCGGGCGGGCGTGAAGCGGATGCCCGCCGATTAAGGCAAAGACGAGAGCGATTTATCCACAGATTTCGCAGATTTACGCAGATTAAGGGCCATCTCGATTAAAAAAGATCTTGAGCGGCGCAGCCACTAAGGCGGGGTCGTCGCGAAGGGTTCGGCGCTGATCGCGAAAGCTTGCTTCTAATCTGCGTAAATCTTCGAAATCTGTGGATAAGATCGTCTTGATCTTCGCTCCGCTTACTTTTTCCTCAGTTCAACGTCGCCTTGCCGGCCGGCGCCGCTCCGCGAACGCTGCGGCGGGCGTTGTACATCCCGGCGTCGGCGCGGGCGAGCGTCTTGGCGAGGGGCTCGACGCCCTCGCGCAGGGCCGCGCCGAGCGAAAACGCGCACGGGGCGCCGACCGCATCGTGGTTGAGACGCTCGACCAGCACGCGCAGCGAGGCCTCGTTCGCATCCAGCAGCAGCAGCACGAACTCGTCGCCCCCCGCGCGCACGACGGCGCCACCGTCGCGCACCCGCTCTTCGAGGAAGCGCGCGATGCCGATCAGCACTTCGTCGCCGCGATCGTGGCCGAGGGTGTCATTGATCTGCTTGAAATGGTCGAGATCAATGTTGATCACGCCCCAGGATGATTCGGGGTGGCGGCGCTCGAACTCTTCGATGTGGCGGCGGTTGTAGGCACCGGTCAGCGCGTCGCGCACATTCTGTTCGCGTAAGGCAGCTGTCTGCTGGACCTGGTCACTGACATCGACCGCCTGGCCGATCACATAGGGTCGGGTCTTCGCCGGCAGCGAAAGCCGGCTGCTGTAGCGCCAATGGCGATGCGTGCCGTCGAGCGCTCGCACCAGCAGCGTGCCCTCGTCCTGGCGCGCATGCATGACCCGTTGCAGGTACTCCTGAAAATCGGGGACGGCCGATTGCGTGATGAACTCAGCGAGCGATCTTCCGAGCAGGCTTTCCGGCGTGCCGCCGAGTACTTCGGCCGCGGCCGGATTGACCATCAGCAACATGCCCTGGGGGTCGTGCAGGAAAACGAAGCCGCGACTTTCGCGCAACAGGTCCATGGCGCGCGCCTCACTCTCGTTCAAGGCGGCGAAGGCCGTGCTCAGCCGTTTGGTGGAGCGTCGCTGCTGCACGAAGAAGACCGTCAGCACGACCACGATGCCGAGCGCGAGCAGCACCAGGAAACCGGTCAGCCGGTTGGTTTCGGTGAGCGCGCGCTCGCGCTCCCGCGCCAGGGTGGCTTCGCCTTCGAGGCGCACCAGGTCGAGCTCCTGCTGCGCGTACTTCAAGCGCGCCTCGAAATCATCGGCGGCCTGCAGGCGGTCGCTCTCGCGCACGGCAACATCGAGCTCG
This sequence comes from Rhodanobacteraceae bacterium, assembly GCA_031425695.1. Classification (GTDB taxonomy): domain Bacteria; phylum Pseudomonadota; class Gammaproteobacteria; order Xanthomonadales; family SZUA-5; genus JANPJV01. The sequence continues at coordinate 7,326 of JANPJV010000096.1, forward strand.
AGGAAGCGGCGAACCAGCGCGGCGAGATTGAGCGGCGGCTCGTCCGCGTCGATCAACACGCTGATCAGGTCCCGGGCCAGGCGCAGCTCGTCCCGATCGAGGCCGAGGTTCTGGAAGGAAGCGTAAGCCGTCTGGAACTCCAGAAGGGCTCCCCGACGATCACCCGCCACGACTGCGGCCTGGCCGAGCACTTCATGACCCTGGCCTTCGAGCTGGGTGTTCTTGAGCTGTTGCGACAGCTCGATGACCTTGAGCCCGTTCTCGCGCATGGTGCGCGGATCCTTGTCGAGCCGCGCGACGCGCGCGACCTCGAGGTAAAGCTCGCCCATCAGCTTCGGGTCATTGATGCTTTTGGCAAAGGCGATGCCACGGGCGAGTGACTTGTTGGCCTCGGCGGACTGACCGAGCTGGGCCAGCGCGCGGGCCTGGTTGCGGAGTAAGCGCGCCTGCATGGCGAGCCCATCACCCGCGCCCAGCTGGAGCAGCCCGCGGTGGGCGTAATCGGCGGAACGCACGTGATTGCCGAGCGTGAAGCTCAGTGAGGAATACGCCAGGAAAATGTCTGCCGCAATTTCGGGAGAGGGCGTCTTCACCAGGTGCAACTCGGCCTCGCCGAGTAGTCTCTCGCCCTTGGTGAAGTCCTTGAGCGCAATGCTGGCGCGGCTTTCCGCGATCAGGGCGCGCATGAGCAACACGCTGTCGCCGGCGGACTGCGCGGCCTCGCTGGCATTGACACCGGCATTGCGCTGGCACAGCCAGTCGGCAATCACGCGGCAGGCGTTGGCCTCGGCCAGATACAGCAGCGCAAGCTGGCGCCGGTCACCGCTGGCGCGAGCCGCGGCAATCTCGCCAGGCAGTCGCTTCAGTACCAGCTCGGGTTCCACCAGCGCGCGGATTTCGAGCGGATGGCGCGGCAGCCCCGAACCCTCGACGCCGGGATCCGGGATTCCGGCGTGCTCCTCGGCATGCAGGCCGGCAACACCCAATCCAAGCATCAGGCACCAGGACCTGATCACCGCCCACACCCAGGAAGTCCCCCGTACCCGACCCATGCCCTGCCCCGGCCCGTCACATCGCGCCTTCACGCAGTCTAGCAGGAGCGGGTTTTCAGATTCGGGGTTCGGGAGAAAGTGCAGGTAGCCAGGATTGCGATTGCTCTCGCTCTTGTGGGAGCCGCCATGGCGGCGATGCTCGTGCTTGGAGCTTTCAGTAGCGAATCAAGAGCATCGCGGCCATGGCCGCTCCCACAATTCCGGCTCCCACAAGAGCGCGCTCCTAAGCCCTTTCACCCTCGTCCCAACCACTTCCCCGCCATGCGCCGCAGCGATTCGTCGGCGGACGGGTCCGCGGCGAGCGCGGCGATCGGCACCCATGCCAGCGCGAGGGATTCATCGGAGAGCTGCCATTGTTCAGCAGCGCGGCAACGGACGACGAAGCGCACGTCCCAATGGATGTGTTCCGGATCGACCGCACGCGCCGGGATCGTGTGCGCGTCGATGTCGAAGATCCGCGGCTCGACTTCGAGCCCTTGCAGGCCGGATTCCTCCTCCGCCTCGCGCAGACAGACGGCTGCGAGGTCGCTGTCGTCGTCGGCATGCCCGCCGAGCTGCAGCCAGCGGCCAAGCTTGCGGTGGTGGGTCAGCAGCACGCGCTCGCCGTCACCCGATACCAGCCAGCAAGAGGCGGTGAAGTGGCCGTCGATGCGTGAGCGCGAGTACATGTCGCAGCCGCTGGCGGCAAAGTCCAGGAATGCAGCGCAGGCGCCTGACTCCGTGGGGTGTCGGCGTGCGTAGTCGCGGAGCAGGTCAAGCGTGTCGATGTTCGCCATTGCAGCTTCTGGTTGGAAAAAAGAAGAGTTACCGCGCAGCGCCCCGACGAGATCGCAGCGCAGCGCCCATGGCCACGGACCCGGTCGGTCACCAGCGTGCTTGCTGCCCTCTGGGGGCTGCCGTATGTTAGCCGGCGCCGTGATCCAGACGGATGACGCGAGCTTTCGCGGCATGTCGATATACAACTTACCGAGGGAACCTTGATGAATCTCTGGCGTGTCAAACCTCTGGATCAAATTCTGGAGACTGCGGCAAAGAAAAGTTTGAAACGCCAGCTCGGTGCCCTGCAGCTGACCCTGCTCGGAATCGGCGCGATCATCGGCACCGGCATCTTCGTTCTGACCTCCGTCGCCGCGCAGAAAGCCGGCCCGGGCATGATGTTCTCCTTCGTCATCGCTGCCGTCGTCTGTGCCCTGACGGCGCTGGTCTACGCCGAGATCGCGGCGATGGTCCCGGTCTCGGGCTCCGCATACACGTATTCCTACGCCGTGCTCGGAGAGTTCGTCGCCTGGATGGTCGGCTGGGCCCTGATTCTCGAATACGCGGTCGCCGCCGGCGCAGTTGCGGTCGGCTGGTCGGGCTATATCAACGGCTTCCTGCGCGAGATGGGCATGGGATTGCCTCTGGCGCTCACGGCGGGTCCGGCTGATACGGTGACATTGGCGGACGGCACCACCGCCACCGGTGCATTCAACGTGCTGGCGTTCGCGATTTCCCTGCTCGTCACCTGGCTGCTGGTAATCGGGACTTCCAAAAGCGCCAAGGTCAACGCAGTCCTGGTGTCCATCAAGGTCGCCGCGCTCACGGTGTTCGTGATCCTCACGATTCCGGCAGTCAAGGTGGCAAATTTTGAGCCGCTATTGCCGAACGGCTGGGGTTCGCCTCTGGGCTCCGTTGGCGTGCTCGGCGCGGCTGCATCGATCTTCTTTGCCTATGTCGGTTTCGATGCGGTATCGACGGCTGCGGAAGAAACCAAGAACCCGAACCGCAATATTCCGATCGGCCTGATCGGATCGCTCGCCGTCTGTACCGTGTTCTACCTGCTGGTGGCCTACGCCGCTGTCGGCGCCGTCGGCGCACAACCCGACGGTCCGCTGTCGCAGTCCAAGGAGCCGCTGGCTTTCGTGCTGCGTGAGATTGGCTACTCGCAGGTCGGCAACTGGGTCGCGGCCGCCGCGATCATCGCGCTGCCCTCGGTGATCCTGATGATGATGTACGGCCAGACCCGCATCCTGTTCGTAATGTCGCGTGACGGCCTGATGCCGGACATCTTTTCGAAGATCCACCCCACTTTTCACACGCCGCACGTGGTGACCATCATCACGGGTATCGCCGTTTCATTGTTCGCCGCGATGTTCCCGGTGGGGGCACTGGCCGACATCTCGAACTCTGGAACGCTTTTCGCCTTCTTCATCGTAGCCCTGGGTGTCATGGTGCTGCGCCGGACGCAGCCTGACCGCTTCCGCCCGTTCCGTACGCCCATAATCTGGTTTGTCGGCCCCGCAGCGATGGCCGGCTGCTTGCTGCTGTTCTTCAGCCTCGGCTGGCCGACGCTCAAGCTATTCCTCATCTGGGCTGCAGTGGGTATCGCGGTATATTTCCTCTACAGCCGCAATCGCAGCGCCTTGGCACCACAGAACGTCGGCAAGGTCTGAAGCTGGAGCACCCAGTCAGTTGCTTCCGCACGCAACTGACCTTTCAACTGTATTGCGGGTCCGTAGCTCAGCTGGATAGAGCACCTGGCTTCGAACCAGGTGGTCGGGGGTTCGAGTCCCTCCGGGCCCACTCAATCGAAGACGCCTCCTCGTGAGGCGTTTTTTTTGCCTGAGTTATGTGCGGTTCAAGACGTGCACATTGCAGAAGCTCGCTCCGCGCCGTGCAGCAGCTTGCGCGACTCGACCGTAGGGCGTTTGAGCACGCAACTGGACGGTGGTGGGCGCCACGCGGCTTTGCTGAAGTTTTTTCGTCCAAGAAACGCCAGGTTGCCTGCTTTATCACGGCGCCTTGACGCCGCGTCTGATCCAGCTCATGTGGCATGCGCTTTGCACAGTTGTGTCGTCCGTTCGCGGCTCACGCGGACACCAAAAACCACTTTGGAGAGACGACCAATGAAAGCTTCTACCCAATCGGGCAACAACAAGAGCGATAGCCAGGCAGCGCGCAACTCCGGCTCCAACAGTTCCGCCGAAAACGAACGCTCGACGACTGGCGGAAGCCAGGGCGAGCAGCGTGGTGGCCAAAACCGTCAGGCTTCCGAGAGCCGCACCGCGGGCGGCAGCAAAGGCAACAGCGAAGGCACCAGCAATCGCGGCTTTGCTGCGATGGATCCGGAAGAACAGCGCCGCATCGCCTCGAAAGGCGGCCGGGCCGCGCATGAGTCGGGCAACGCCCACGAGTTCACCAGCGAAGAAGCCGCGCAGGCCGGCCGAAAAGGCGCCCAGGCGCGCAGCGAAGCGAGTCGGAATGGCGCAAGCCGCACTGCGAATGCCGCCGATGGCTCTCGCTCGGCCTCGCGCAAAGACGGCCCGACCGACAACGGCGGTTCGGATGCTCGCCGCTCGGGCTCGGATAGCAATCGCAGCTGATGTTTCCGGACGTCGCTTCAGCATGAAGCGACGTCTGTCAGCGAAAACCATTTCTCCACAAAAAGTACAAAGTGAAGCGGACACAAAATGCCTAAAGAGCAATTCGTATTAGCTTTTTGCATTTTGTGTTCGCCTTCTTTGTGCATTTCCTGATTAGCGTCGATCCCCAGCTGACGCTCCCCTCTCCCGCGCTCTTTGCGGGAGAGGGGTTGGGGGAGAGGGGCACT
>JANPJV010000097.1:0-14792 GCA_031425695.1 Rhodanobacteraceae bacterium
GTTTCCTCGGCAGATGCCCGACCAGGAACTGCATCTGGTCGGCGAGGATGTGGCGGTTGGACAGAATCAGGTGTTCGACCCAGCTCGGGCGGTACGGCACGGCCAGCAGCGGCATATTGGCCTGGTTGGGCGTGCGATTGCCCTTGCGCACATTGCAGGACAGGCACGCCGTGACGACGTTTTCCCAATGGTCGCGCCCGCCACGCGAGAGCGGCATGACATGGTCACGGGTCAGATCGCCACGACAGAATTGCTCGCCGCAATACATGCAGAGCGAACGATCGCGTGCAAACAACGCTGCGTTGGTGAGTGCCGGTGCGGGATCCATTCCGAGCGCGCGGGCGCGGGAACGGCTGGCGATGATCGGATGCAGCTCTATCAGGCTCTGCGTCCCGGTCAGCCGGCATTGCCCGCCATGGACCAGCAGGCACGGCTGGCCAAGCGTCCACGCGACCGCACCGCGAACATAAAGACAAACCGCATCCTGCCAGCTGATCCAGTCGAGGATCCTGCCGGAGCTGTCGAGTGACAACACACGCGTCGTCAAGAGATCGGCGTGCATCCAGCCCTCCTGCGCTTCAACCCCTTGAGTGTAGCTGAGTTGTGTGATGCCTTGGCAACCACCGCGTAGAGCACCAGAGCAACGCAGGACCTTTTATCCGCAGATTTACGCAGATTTCGCAGATTAGAAGCGAGTTCCCTCACGGTGTGGGCTTTGGCTTCTAAGGAAGGTCTGAACAAGTCCATCCTGACCTTGCTCAGAAACGCTCAACAAAAAACGTCGCTTTTGTTTCGCTTCATTTTCAATGACTTGAGTCATCTAAAATGTCGGCACCTCCATGTGCCGTAGGGAACCTCTGACTTGATCAGAGGTTCCCTAATCTGCGTAAATCTGCGAAATCTGCGGATAAAAAATCTCTTGCCCTTTGCTCCTGTGCTTCTCTGATTGCCTCAGAACCCCCGATCGCCACTGACCAGGCCACCCAGGCCACCGAGGATCGAGCCTTCTTCCTTTTGCCCGCCGCGGCTGGAGGCGGCGGCGTACATGCGGCCGGCGAGGCGGGAGAAGGGCAGGCTCTGTAGCCAGACGTGGCCGGGTCCGGTGAGTTTGGCGAAGAACAGGCCCTCGCCAGCAAACAGGATGCTCTTGATGCCACCGACCTGCTCGACATCGAAGTGCACGCTCGAGGTGAGCGCGACCACGCAGCCGGTGTCAACGTGCAGAGTCTCCCCGGCCTTGAGCTCGCGCTCGACCACGGTGCCGCCGGCATGCACGAACACCAGGCCGTCGCCCTCGAGCTTCTGCATGATGAAACCCTCGCCACCGAACAGGCCGGTGAGCATCTTCTTCTGGAAGAAGATGCCGATCTGCACGCCCTTCGCCGCGGCCAGGAAGCTGTCTTTCTGGCAGATCATGGTGCCGCCGAAATTGCTCAGCGTCATCGGGATGATCGTGCCGGGATAGGGCGCGGCAAATGCAGCCTTAGCCTTGCCGCTGCGCCCGCCATGGGTGAACACGGTGGTGAACAGGCTCTCGCCAGTGATCAGGCGCTTGCCCGCGCCGACCAGCTTGTCGAAGAAGCCGCCGCCGGTGGCCGCGCTGCTGCCGTCGCCGAACACCGTCTCCATGGTGATCGATGCTTCCTTGTACATCATGGTGCCGGCTTCAGCGACACAACTCTCGCCCGGGTCGAGTTCGATCTCGACGAACTGCATGTCCTCGCCGAAGATCGTGTAGTCGATCTCATCGGCATGCCGCCCGCCCGTGCGTGGCGGCGGGGGCGCCGCTGCGAGAGCGCTGCCTGCGCCACTGCGCAGCTCAGCGACATTGACGACCGGCAGCCACTCGGCAAAGCCCGCCCGCCAAACGAATCCACTGCCGTCCCGCGCGGCCTGCGCCACCGCGGCGGCGTGATCCAGCGGACCGATCTGCTGACCGTTGTAGCTGAAATACCATTGATGCATGAGGGGGCTCCGGGGGTGGTTATCGGTTTCGGTTTCGGATGGGTGAATGGCGACCGGTCGATGGGTCGGCACCGGCTGTGCTCCCCTCTCCCATGCTTCTGGGGAGAGGGGTGGGGGAGAGGGCGCTTTGCCTTTTCTTGGTGCCTTCCGTCAGAGTGAGTAAAGCCCCCTCTCCCCCGACCCCTCTCCCCAAAAGCACGGGAGAGGGGAGCATGCGAAAGCCGGCACCAATCGGCACCGATCGCCGTCAACGCTCGCCGCGATGCGCTCCCACCTGCTCGTGCACGCGCTCGACTTCAGCGGCTTCGAGCGCGAGTGCCTGCGCCAGGCGGGCGAGGTAGCTGCGTTCGGCATCGGTGTCGACGCTGATCGCAATCAGCGCGGCAGCATAGGTGTCCATGCGCAGCTCGGGCCGGGTGACGGCGACGATCTGTTCGAGCGTGGCGGGCGCCTTGAGCTCGGCCATCAGGAATTTCTGTGCCGCGGGATCGAGGGCGGCCTGAAGCGCGTGCTCGAGAATGCGCGAACGCTCTTCGGCATCGATCATCCCGTCGGCGTTGGCGGCCGCGATCATCGCGCGGATCAAGTGCGCGGCATCGCTTTCACGGCCGGCCGTGGCGATTTCCTCCTGCGGAGCCGCTGCCGGCGGCGGCATCGAGCTGCGCGGCATTGACATGGGGGGCGGCGGCGGCAATGCGCTCGGCGCCGGGCTGGTCGGACTCGAAAAGATTCCGCCACCACCCTGGGGCTTCGATTTGAAATGTTCCCACGCAGCGATCGCGAGGCCAATTGCCCCGACTCCGATCTGCGTCTTGGTGGTCCTGGAAAGCCCCATTCCGGAGCTCGAGCGCCGGCGGCCGCGATCGCCGATGCCCCCGGTCAAAAGTTGTCCCAGCAGCTGTTCAAACATGATCTGACTCCGACAAAAAAAGTGGAACCGGCCCGCGGGGCGGTCGCTCGCGCTGAAGCATTCACGAAGCGCCTTGTTGGTCCCGGTGACGGATGCGATCATACGAGGCTTGCCCGTCGATTCATGTGCTGGATGAAATGCTGACCCCGGTATGTCATCGAGCACTGTCGCCTGGCTCATCAGGGCGCCAATCTGTCGGGTTCGGCGTTCGAGTGGTCGAGGATGCGCAGGACGATGGCGAGCTTTGAATCGCGCGGCCCGCGCCAGGTACTGAAGGCGCTTCAATATTCGCGACAAGGGTTGGCTGCTGCGTTTCGTTTCGAGAGCTCGTTTCGTCTCGAGGCTTATCTCTTCGTCCCGCTCGCGCCACTGGCCATGTGGCTTGGCCAGACCGGGATCGAACGCGCGCTGCTGTTCGGTTCGCTGGTGGCGGTACTGGTGGCGGAGTTGCTCAACGGCGCAGTGGAAGCGATCGTCGACAAGACCACGCCGGAGTTTCACGAGCTCGCAGGCCGTTCCAAGGACATGGGCTCGGCGGCAGTGTTCCTGTGCATGTTGAACGCGGTCGCTGTGTGGTCATTGATCCTCGTGCCGCGTCATCTCGATTGACCAAAGAGTGGGACTGAACGGATTCATGGAAGTTTTTTTCACCACTGAAGGTCTGATCGCACTGCTGACGCTGGCGATGCTCGAGATCGTGCTCGGCATCGACAACCTGGTGTTCCTCTCGATCGTGACCGCGCGGCTGCCGATCGAGCAGCGCCCGGGCGCGCGGCGTTTCGGCATCGCGCTCGCCTGCGTCACCCGCATCCTCCTGCTGCTGAGCCTGTCCTGGCTCGCCAGCATGACCCACAACGTGTTCCTCGAATTCTCGGTGCGCGACCTGGTGTTGATCATCGGTGGCCTGTTCCTGCTGGTGAAGGCGACCATGGAGATCCACGGCGAGGTCGAAGGTGCCGACGAGGGCGACAGCAACACCCGTCCAGCCGCCAGCTACTGGGGCGCGATTACCCAGATCGCCATCATCGACATCGTGTTCTCGCTCGACAGCGTGATCACCGCCGTCGGCATGGTCAACAACATCCCGATCATGGTCGCCGCCATCCTGGCCTCCGTCGCCGTCATGCTGCTCGCCGCCAACCCGGTCGCGAACTTCATCGAGCGCCGCCCGACCCTGAAGATGCTCGCGCTCTCCTTCCTGATCCTGGTCGGTGTCGCCCTCATCGCCGACGGCTTCGGCTTCCACATCCCCCGCGGCTATCTGTACTTCGCCATGGCCTTCTCCGCCGGCGTCGAAGCCCTGAATATCCTCGTCCGCAAACGCCAGGAACGCGCGCAGATCGACGGCGAGTAGTTCAGCAACAACATGAAGTCCTCGTAGGTCATGTTGCTCGCGCAGCGAGCTACTTGACGGCTCGTGTATCGCACGGAAGCGTCAAGTAGCCCGCTTGCGCGGTCAACATGACTACAAGTGCGCTCCCGCCACCCCACGGTCAGCAAGCCTTGCCACCGTGGCGCGCAATCGGGGTGACAATGACTCCCATGCCCCTGTCTCAATTCCATCCTGCCGTTGCCCGCTGGTTCGAACGCGCTTTTCCGGGTGCGACGGCGGCGCAGGCGGCGGCTTGGCCGGCGATCAAGGCGGGGCGGGATGCGTTGATTGCGGCGCCGACCGGGTCGGGCAAGACGCTGGCTGCATTTCTGGCGGCGATCGATGAGTTGGTGCGCGCGGGCCTCGACGGTACGCTCGAGGCGAAGACCAGCGTGGTCTACGTGTCGCCGCTCAAGGCGCTGTCGAACGACGTGCGCATCAACCTCTCTATTCCGCTCCAGGGCATTGCCCAGGCGCTGGCCGAGCTCGGGCTGCCGGAAGTGCGCATCGAGGTGATGGTGCGCACGGGCGACACGCCGCCGGCAGAGCGCGCGCGCATGCGCCGGCAGTCGCCGCACATCGTCGTCACCACCCCGGAATCGCTCTACGTACTGCTCGGCTCCGAGTCCGGGCGCGAGATGTTGAAGAGCACCAGCAGCGTGATCGTCGACGAAATCCACGCGGTCATGCCGAGCAAGCGCGGCAGCCACCTCGCGCTGTCGCTGGAGCGCCTGCAATCTTTGTGCGCGCGGCGGCCGACACGCATCGGGCTGTCGGCGACGGCGCAGCCACTGGAGGCGGTGGCGGCGTTCCTGTGTGGCGGGACCGCCAAGACCGCCGCGCCGGGTCATGTCGCGCGTGCCACGACGGCGACAAGTATCGCGGCCATGGCCGATCCCACAATGGCTGCTTCCACAGGGGCTGATCGTCCTGAATCACCCGACTGCGCCATCGTCAGCATTGGCCACCACGGCCGGCGCGACCTTGCCATCGTGCTGCCGGACCAGCCACTCACGGCGGTGCTCAGCCACGAGATGTGGGATGAGGTGTATGCGCGGCTCGCCCGGTTGGTCGAGGAACACCGCACGACGCTGGTGTTCGTCAACACGCGGCGGCTCACCGAGCGCGTGTCGCGGCACCTGAGCGAGCGGCTGGGCAAGGAGTTCGTCGCTGCGCACCACGGCAGCTTGTCGAAAGAGCATCGTCTCGACGCCGAACAGCGCCTGAAGGCCGGCAAGCTGAAAGTATTGGTGGCGACGGCGTCGCTCGAGCTCGGCATCGATATTGGTGACGTGGATCTCGTATGCCAGATCAGCTCGCCGCGCTCGCTCAGCAGCTTCCTGCAGCGCGTCGGACGCTCCGGACACGCCGTGGGTGGCACACCGAAGGGCCGCCTGTTTGCCCAGTCGCGCGATGACCTGGTCGAGTGCGCGGCCTTGCTCGATGGTGTGCGTAGGGGTGAGATGGACGCGCTGCGCATGCTCGATGCGCCGCTCGATGTGCTCGCGCAGCAAATCGTCGCCGAGGTAGGCGCGCGCGACTGGCCGGAGCTCGAGCTGTACCAGATGCTGCGCGGCGCCTGTCCCTACGCCAATCTTTCCGAGGCGGATTTCAACGCGGTGGTGGCGACCTTGAGCGAAGGCTTCACGACCCGCCGCGGACCGCGCCAGGGGCTGATCCACCGCGACGCGGTCAATCGCGTGCTGCATGCGCGGCGAGGGACGCGGCTGACCGCATTGACCTCGGGCGGCGCGATTCCGGATACCGCCGATTACGACGTCGTGCTCGAACCGCAAGCGCTCAAGGTCGGCACGATCAACGAGGATTTCGCGGTCGAGAGCATTGCCGGCGACATCTTCCAGCTCGGCAATCACTCGTATCGGATCATCCGGGTCGAGCGCAGCCGCGTGCGCGTCGAGGACGCGCAGGGCGCGCCACCGAGTATTCCGTTCTGGCTCGGCGAAGCGCCGGGTCGCAGCGATGCGCTCTCGCATGCAGTGTCGCGACTGCGCGGCGAAGTCGATGCTCAGCTGAGCCATGGTCTTGATGCCGCCATCGCCTGGCTCACCGATGAAGTCGGCCTCGATGCTGTCGCCGCACGCCAGATTGCCGAGCATCTCGGCGCCGCGAAACGGGCACTGGGGATCGTGCCGACTCAAGCGTCGCTGGCTATGGAGCGGTTCTTCGACGAGTCCGGCGGCACCCAGCTCGTCATCCATTCGCCGTATGGCAGCCGCGTCAATCGTGCCTGGGGATTGGCGCTGCGCAAGCGCTTCTGCCGCACCTTCAATTTCGAGCTGCAGGCAGCCGCGACCGAGGACGCGATCGTGCTCTCGCTCTCGACCAGCCACAGCTTCGAGCTCATCAGCGTCTCGCGCTACCTGCATTCGAACAGCGTGCGCGACGTGCTCGTGCAGGCGCTGCTCGACGCGCCGATGTTCGGCGTGCGCTGGCGGTGGAATGCAGGCATAGCGCTGGCGCTGCCGCGCTACGTCGGCGGCCAGCGCACGCCGCCGCAACTGCAACGCATGAAATCGGAAGACCTGTTGGCGACGGTGTTCCCGGATCAGGTCGCCTGCGCAGAAAATCTCGTGGGCGAGCGCGAGATCCCGGACCACCCGCTGGTGGCGCAGACGTTGCGCGACTGTCTCGACGAGGCAATGGATCTGGCCGCCTTGACCCGGGTGCTGGCCGGGCTCGAGAGCGGTGCGATCACGATGCACGCGGTCGATCTGCCGATGCCCTCCGCCCTGGCGCTCGAAGTCCTGAGCGCGCGGCCCTACGCCTATCTTGACGATGCTCCGCTCGAAGAACGCCGCACGCAGGCGGTGTCGGCCGGCACGGGGAACGCGACGAGCGCGGATGCGTTCGGTCGCCTGGACGCAGCGGCGATTGCCGCCGTGCGCGAGGAATGCTGGCCGGACGCGCGCACGCCGGATGAGCTCCACGAAGCGTTGACCGCGCTGGGGTTTCTGACCGACGCCGAGCTCGAGGCTACGGCTGGCTGGCGCGCTCATGCGGCGCAGCTGGTCGGTGCCGGGCGCGTCACCCGCCTAGAAATTGCTCCCGACGCGAAGGCCGCCGATCTGTGGGTCGCAGTCGAGCGCCTGCCTTTGTTCCTGGCTGTGCATGTGCAAGCCCGACAAGATCCGCGGCAACGCATCCCCGATGAATTCCTGCGAGTGCCATGGGGCAGCGACGATGCCCTGATGGAAATCGTGCGGGCGCGCATGGGCAGCTTGGGTCCGGTCGGCGTCGAGGCCATCGCGAGCAGCTTGCAAGTCGGGGCCAACGCAGTCGAAGCCGTGTTGGTGCGCCTCGAGGGACAGGGCAGCGTCATGCGCGGGCAGTTCGAGGCCGGCGCCGGCCCGCAGTGGTGCGAGCGCCACCTGCTCGCGCGCATCCATCGCTACACGGTGCGCCGGTTGCGTCGCGAGATCGAGCCGGTGGCCGCGCGCGACTATCTGCGTTTCCTGTTCGAGTGGCAGCGCGTGGCGCCGGGGAGCCGGGTCAGCGGCGCGCAGGCGCTGGAAGATGTCTTGGCGCAGCTGGAAGGCTTCGCGGCGCCTGCGAGCGCCTGGGAAAGTTCGCTGCTGCCGGCGCGCGTGAGCGATTACCGTCCGTCGATGCTGGATGATTTGTGCCGCAGCGGGCGATTGATGTGGACGCGGTTGCCGCAACGCAATGCCGGAGAAGCCCGCGAGCGCGGCGGCGGCCCGGTACGGAGCACACCGATCGTGCTGCTGGCGCGCCGCCACCAGGCGCACTGGCAACTCCTGCATGCGCATTGCAGCGCGGAGAGCGCGCAGCTCGGCTCACGCGCCACGGCCGTTCTCGAGGTCCTGAAATCACAAGGCGCGTCGTTCTTCGACGACTTGCTCGCTGCCACGCGCCTGCTGCGAGTCGAGCTCGAGGATGCCCTTGGCGAGCTGGTGGCACGCGGCTGCGTGCATGCCGACAGTTTTGCTGGCCTGCGCGCACTCTTGCTGCCGTCCGATAAGCGGCCCAGCCCGCGTCGCGTCGGCCGCGGCCCGCTCGGGATCGAAGACGCTGGTCGCTGGGCGATGATGCGCTTCGCGGGTGAAGCGACCCGCTCCGCAGCAGAAGCGGATCCACGCGCCCCGATCAATCCGGAAGCGCTCGAGCACCTCGCGCGTACCTTGCTGCGACGGTACGGCGTGCTCGGCTGGCAACTGCTCGCACGCGAGCCCGATGGACTGCCGCCGTGGCGCGTGCTGGCGCCGGTCCTGCATCGGCTGGAAGCGCGGGGAGAAATCCGCGGTGGCCGCTTCATCGCCGGGCTCTCTGGCGAACAATTTGCGCTGCCCGAAGCGATCGCGCCGCTACGCCGCATCCGTGACGCCGAAGCCACCAACACGCTCGTGTGCGTCAGCGGCGCTGACCCCTTGAACCTGGTCGGCAGCGTCATCACCGGGGCGCGCATCCCGGCGATCGCCAGTACCCGCATCGTCTTTCGCGACGGTCTTCCGGTCGCCGCCCTGACCGGCGGCGAGATGCAACCATTGGTCGAGCTCTCGAGCACCGAAGCCTGGCCCATCCGCCAGCTCCTGATCGGCCGCGTCGGCGGCACCGACCTCAGCGCCGCGCTGCTGACTACGAGACCTCCGGGCACGCCGCTGCGCTTGAACTGAAAGAATCGAAGCCGAAGCTGGTCGTCCTGAGGTAGCGCGGTTCTGTGCGCGCCGGCAGCTGCGGGACGCCAGTGATTGATCGCGCCAGCGGCCGCGTCTTTACTACGTAGCGAGAGCCGGGCGCCTCACGCTCGCATGTGCCGCACGAACGCCGAGCCGACGGGCGTGTAGGACCCGGCCCACCTCAGGCTTCTGGTGCGGCGCTGCTACCAAACGGTGTCTTCCGGTTGAGGCGCTCTCGTCCCGCCCGCTACAATTCGTGAAGAATCTGTCACGCCCGAGCGTTGTGAGGTTTTGTGCTGGACGAAATCGAAGTCGAGGATGAGGGCGGCGAGGAAGAAGGCGGCAGTTGGTATTCGCGGGCGAAATCCGGCGGGCGTACCTTCGGTGCCGTCGCGATCTTGCTGGGCTCGCTGTACCTGCTGTTCTGGAACGAGGGCTTCAGCAAGCGCCATTCCGATGCCATCGCCGAGGTCGGCGAGCAGGTCGTCGAGGCGCCTCGGGATGCCATCGATCCGGCGCTCGAAGGCAAGCCGGTACACCTCAGTGCGCGTGTGACCAGCCAAGCTGGCACGGAGGACGATGTTTTCGGACTGCGAACAAAGGGTGTCGGCTTGTACCGGCAGGTTCAGATGTTCCAATGGATCGAGTACGAGGAAAAATCGGGACGGGGCAGGCGCAAGCGCACTGAGTACGTCTACGCGATGGATTGGGATGATGAGTACCACGACTCCAGCAAGTTCCACGAACCCGCGGGGCACGACAATCCCAGGCCCGAGCTGCGGAGCGAGGGCTTCTTCGCAGAAGATGCGCGCTTCGGCCCGTTCAGGTTCGACAATGACGAAGTAGCCGCCCAATCCCTCCGGGACACGGATACCCCGAATGCGCCGGGCAGCCTCGGGCGCTGGCCGACTGAGTTGACCGCGCTTCCGGAGCTCAGCTCGCACTTGCAGCAGAAGCGTTGGTACAAGCTCGACGAAGGCACCTACTACCGCGGCAACGAGGCCACCGACGAATATGAGCTCGGGGATCTCGCCGTCACGTTCTACGAGCTTTCCAACGACTTCTCGCTGTCGATGATCGGCGCGCAGAAGGGCGAGCACCTGGAAGCGTGGAAAGCCAGCAACGGTGATTCCGTGCTGCTCGCTGCCGGCGGCGCGCTTTCAGCAGACCAGATCATCAACGACGCCGTCGCGCTCGGCGCCAGCCGTACGAAGTTGCTGCGAATCGTCGGGCTGATCGGGGCGGTGATCGGCGCTGCCGGCATTGGCCGGCTGCTCGGTGGCTTCCTCGGCATGATCCCGGTGGTCGGCAGCATCGCGCAGTACTCGCTGATGGTCACGGGTGCGCTTTTCGGGCTGCTCGTCGGCCTGGTCACGATTGCGGTCGGCTGGCTGTCGGCACGTCCGTGGATATCCGCGACGATCATGGCGTTGATCATCGGTGGCATCTTGTGGGCAGTGTTCAAGGGCCGCAGCGTCGAAGGTCGCAAGAAGCGCCTGGCCAAGGTTGCGCGCGTTGCTGCCGTCGCCAGACAGCGTGCGGCCGAGCGTCTGGCAATGCCGGCCGCGCCAATGGGCCTGGCCACGGCCGGGGCCGGCGGTGGCATGCCGCCGCCGCCACCTCCCGGCAGCGCGCAACCCAGTCGCTTCACCGGCAAGCCCAGCATCGGGCCGATGCACCCGATCGACACGGATTCGTCCAAGGACCTGGCGCCGCTGGAATGGACGCCGGGGCTCGCGCCAGCGGCGCCGCCGGCGGTCAAGCAGCCGCCGCCGAAACCACTGATTCCCCAGGCGCTCGTCGAAGCACACGAGCCGCCGAAGGCGCCTCCCGCGCGCAAGCCCAATCCTTTCGATGCGCTCGACGAGGAGGAAGTCGCACCCCCGCCGCCGCCGGTCGCGCCGGCGCGTGCCGCCTTCCAGATTGGTGCCGGACCGCCGGCCGGCGTGGCGAGCGCGCCGCTGTTCGACACGCTCGAACCGCTGGGTGCCGCCACCCCGAGGTTCAACACGATTGAAACGCCGTCGGACAAAGCCACCCCGTTGTTCGACACGGTGGAGGCTTACGCGAAGCCGAAGCCGCTCTTCGACGAGTTGGAGGCCTTCAGCAAACCTGCGCCGCTCTTCGACACGGTGGAACCCGTGGCTGCGGCAAAGCCCTTGTTCGATGACGACCTGCCGACGCTCAAGCCGGCGCCCTTATTCGACGAACCGCCGCCGCCGCGTCCCACCCCACCGGCAGCACCGGCCGCTGTGGCGGCGCCGCTGGCGCCCACCCGCGTCAGTCTCGGCAGCAAGGGCGGCTATACGCTCAACAAGATCGTGCGCAAAGCCGCCGATGGCAGCGAGGAGCTCATCTGCTACGAGCTCATGCACCAAGGCAAGCCGATCCAGCGCGGCACCCAGGAGCAGATCAAGCTCGCCTTCAAGGAGGCGCTGGCGAAGGGGTGAAGTGCACTAGAGGAAGCCGCCATCACCCCACGCCAGTCGCGCTCGGCAGGAACGCCGCGCCGCGCAGCAGTCCGGAGGCGGCCCACAGCAGCATCGCGGCATATAACAGCCGCGGCAGCCATAGGGCGATCTGCTCCTGGGTTTCGGCCACGGCCTCGGCCTGTTTCTCGCCGTAGCGGAGCAAGGTCGCCGGCAGCGTGCCGCTGTGCTCGCCGCTGCGCACGAATTCTTCTATGTGCGGCGCGGGCGCAGTTTCGATCGAGTTCAATGACTGCGCAAGCGTTGCGCCCGCCTGCAGGCGCGGCAGCAGACCAGCGAAGCGTGCGCGCATCGCGCCGTTGCGCAGCGTGTCGCTCGCCAACGGCAGCGCCTCGAACATGGGAATGCCGGCATCGAGCAACAGGCCCAGCGTCTCGAAAAACTGCGCCGCGGCGGCCCGTTGCAGCAACGGGCCCAGCAGCGGCAGCCCGAGCAGGAGGCGCTCGATTGCCGTACGCGCAGGGGTATCGGGCCCGCGATAGAACCAGCCCGGCAATTGCCAAACTGCCCACACCAGCGCAAGCAACGCGACCACCGGCAGCACCGCCATGCGCAGATAGTCGGCCCCGCCGATGCTGCCCGTGACCAGTGCGGGAAATGGCTGGATCAGCAACAAGAGCGTCAACACGAACAGCGGCATGGCCAGGCGCGAGCGCAGCTTCGACAGCGCAGCGGCGCGGCGCGTCAGGCTCGTCGCCAAGCGTTGATAGCTGGCCCCGAGCTTGCCGGCGCAAAAGGCCGCATGCAGCAGCTGTGCTTCGATCGGCGTGAACAAGCCGCTGCGGCTTGCAGCGGTCGCCGGGTCTTGGCCTTTTTCGAGCAAATTGATCGCCGCCCGCAATCGAGTTTGCGCTTCGGCGCCGGGAATTCGCACCAGTCCGAAAGCCTGCAGGGTTGGCAGGCCTGCCTGTTCGAGCGCGGCCAGCTGCGCGTACAGCTCCGCGCGGACCGCGAGCGCGAGTGGCCATGACGCAGCGTTCGCGCCGGCCGATCGAGCTGCTCGACTGGCGGGCATCGCCAACGTTTCACCCCACCGCCGCAATCAGCGCCGCCCGCTGTCTTTCATCGAGCATCGGACCGTAGCCGGCGGCAAGATTTTCCAGCTGACGGTGCGGCTTCCCAGTGGCCGGAATCACGCAGGTCACGGCCGGATGGCTGAGCGCGAACTTGAGGAAGAGCTGCGCCCAGGTGGTGGCACCGACATCCGCGGCAAACGCGGGCAGCGGCCGGCCGCCCACCTTGGAAAACAACGCGCCATCGTCGAAATTGCGGTTCGCGAGCACCGCTACGCCTTTGTCCTGCGCCACTGCGAACACGCGTTTTTCCGCCGCTCGCTGGGTGACCGAATAGTTGATCTGCAGGAAATCCGGGCGCTCGGCCGCGACCGCATCGGCCAGTTCCTCGTGGGCCGAGTCGACGTAGTGGGTGAGTCCGACGTAGCGCACCTTGCCTTCTGCCTTGAGCTCGCGTGCGAGGGCCAGCTGGGTCCGCCAGTCGCGCAAGTTGTGCACCTGCAACAGGTCGACCTTGTCCGTCTTGAGGCGCTTCAATGATTCAGTGAACTGCGCCACGCCGGCCTCGCGCCCGCTGCTGGAGAGCTTGGTCGCGAGGAAGATGCGCTCCCGCGCCGACGCCGTGACAAGATCACCCAGCACCGCTTCGGCGGTGCCGTACGAGGGCGCGGTGTCGATCAGACGGCCACCACCGTCGAGAAAGTTTTTCAGCACCTCGGCAATCGTCGCGCGTACCGCGGGATCGGCACCGACCTCCAGGCTGCCGGATGTACCCATGCCGATCACCGGGAGCTGCTCTCCGGTTGCGGGGATCGCGCGGGTCGTCATCGAGCGCGGGGTATTGGCGAGGAGGCCGTGGGTGCCTGCCAGGAATCCCAGGGCGGCACTCTGGATCAGGAATCGTCGGCGGCTGGACGACATGGCGGGCTCCTCGGTGATCGCAGTGCGTGCATTGTGCGTGCATTGTGCGTGTGGCGTGTGTAGCCCGGGTAAGCGCAGCGCACCCGGGGCCTTCCGCGCGGTTCTCCCGGGTGCGCCTCCGGCTTACCCGGGCTACAAGAGCTGCCATTCGTCGTTGGCCCGCTCCCGCCTGGCGATGCCGCGGCACGCAGTTAATCGCAGCGGCGCGTAAAGATGCGGGAATAACGCACCGCCGCGGGACGCCTCGTGCACCAGGGCCGCGCCGAGGGATCCGGCGTCGACTTCAATCAACACGAGGTCGTCGACCTGCGCATAGTGACGCGCCAGCGTCCCGGCGACCTGGCTTCCGCTCGAAAGGTGGATGAAGCCGTCGCGCAAATCATCGGGCGAGCCCTCGAAGCGGCCGCTCGCGCACAGCGCTTCCCATTGTCTTGCGGTCAGCAGCTTATAAACACGGTCTGCTTCGACTGGCAGCATTGGTTTCTTTTCGGAGCATGCGCGGCGGCGCTGGGCTGTCCTATTCTGCAGTTTCTGGTCGTCGCGAGGAGTACAGCGTGAAAGAGATGGACGGCAAGACCTATCGCAAGGAGCTGAAGCCGCTGCAGGAAGAACTGAACGAAATGCACCGCTGGCTCAACCACACCGGCAAGCGCATGGCGGTCGTGTTCGAAGGCCGCGATACCGCCGGCAAAGGCGGCGCCATCGGTGCCATCAGCGATGCGCTGAACCCGCGTACCTGCCGCGTCGTCGCGCTGTCGAAGCCAAACGAGCGCGAACAGAGCCAGTGGTATTTCCAGCGCTATGCGCAGCACCTGCCGTCGGCCGGGGAGATCGTGCTGTTCGATCGCTCCTGGTACAACCGGGCTGGCGTCGAGAAGGTCATGGGCTTCTGCACCGAGGAGGAATACCAGAGCTTCCTGGTCGAATGTCCGCAGTTCGAGCGCATGCAGCTGGCGAGCGGGCTGATCCTGTTCAAGTTCTGGTTCTCCTGCGACCAGGCGCGTCAGGAAGAACGCCTGCTCGAACGCGTCGAGGATCCCACCAAGCGCTGGAAGATCTCACCGATCGATCTTGCCGCGCGCGGGAAATATGCCGAATACACACGCGCACGCGACGCCATGTTCGCCGCCACCGATATCGCCGAGGCGCCGTGGGTGATGGTCGACATGAACGACCAGAAGCGCGGTCGCCTGAACATGCTCCGCTACCTGCTCGACCGGCTGCCGGACCATCCCGTCGACGAAAGCACGGTCGAACTCCCGCCCCTGGCTGAAAAGCCGCGCAAGGAGAGCTATCCGAAAGGCGTGGAGAAGGTCAAGGGGGTGTACTAGTGTGGTGTGTCAGAAATAAGTTGAACTAAATCAGCCATCTGCGGTCTATGCTGGATCATCCGCATGAGCTTGACCAATGGCCAGGAACGGGCGCCCGCCGAAGGGTTTGGAACTGACTGATGTTGAGCGAGAAGAG
>JANPJV010000098.1:0-12916 GCA_031425695.1 Rhodanobacteraceae bacterium
CTCTTCTCGCTCAACATCAGTCAGTTCCAAACCCTTCGGCGGGCGCCCGTTCCTGGCCATTGGTCAAGCTCATGCGGATGATCCAGCATAGACCGCAGATGGCTGATTTAGTTCAACTTATTTCTGACACACCACACTAGGCAAGGGAAAGCGTCCGCGCATAGCGCAGACCCACCAAAGACCACAGGCACTTGCAATCTGTGCGAGAGGCCGCAAGTATCTATACAGAACGTTCTGTATAGATATCCTGTGTCCCGACCGCCCAAAGCCCGCAACCAGATCCTCGATGCCGCCGAGCGCATCGTCAAAGCGCGTGGGGCGGCCAAGATCACGTACGAGGAGCTCGTTCGCGAGAGCGGGGTTTCGCGCGGTGGCATTACCTACCACTTCGGTTCCAAGGAAGCATTGCTGCGCGCGCTGGTCGAGCGTGACTTGACCAACTCCTGCGCTGCCGAAGCCTGCATGCGCTCGCGCATTGGCCTCGATCCGGGTGCCGAACTGATTGCCCTGATCCGCATGTGGGCGACGCCGGACCCCGAGCGACGACGCTTTACTGCCGGCATGCTGAGCGCAGTCGCGCACGATCCGAGTCTGCTCGACCCAATCCGTGAGCATCATCGAGCCGAATGTGAAGGCCGCGATTGGACGCCGGCCGCCATTCAGCGCGCGATCCTGCGCCTGGCTGCCGAGGGCCTTTTCTGGAGCGAGTTCTTCGGCTGTTCTGAAGTGCCGGCTCAACATCGTGAGCGCTTGATCGCACGCATGGAAGCACTCGCGCGCGAGTGGTCGGCGGAGCCGTAATTGCGGCCAAAAAGGCAAAGCCGTCTTACACAAAATGCACATAGAGGAGCAAAGCGAAGAGCGCACATAAAGAGCTGTTTGATCGGATCTTGTGTTCGTTCGATTTGGCTTCGAGCACTACCCAAGAAATCTTCTCCGCTTTTTATGTGCGCCTTGGCTTCGCTTCACTTTGTGCATTTTGTGTAAGACCGCTTTTTTTGATTTCTATCTGAAGGCCCGATTCAATGTCTGCGTACCCAGCTTTGATGCGCATTTCCGTCGTCGTCGTCACGCTGCTCTTCGTCGCCTGCGGCGGCGGTGGCGAAGCCCCACCGGGCGAGCCGCCGGCCAATGGCGGAATGCCTCCGCTCGAGGTCAATGTCGCGCAAGTGGTAGCGAAGGAAGTCACCGAGCTGGATGAGTTCACCGGGCGCTTTGCCGCGGTCGAGACGGTGGACATTCGCCCACGTGTATCGGGCTATCTCACGCGCGTGGCGTTCGAGGAAGGCGCCGAAGTCAAGAAAGGCGACCTGCTGTTCGAGATCGATGCGCGCGAGTACGAAGCAACCCTGCAGCGCGCGCTGGCCGACGTGGAGCGCGCCAGGACCCGCGTCGCGCTCGCCAAGAGCGTGATCGCCCGCTCCGAGAAACTGGTCAAGGCGCGCGCCCTTTCGGGTGAGGAATACGACGCGCGCATTGCCGAGCAAAGCCAGGCGCGTGCGGACCTCGGCGCCATGGAAGCGGCTGCCGCGCAGGCGCGCCTGACGGTCAGCTTCGCACGAATCACCGCGCCCATCGATGGCCGCATCGGCGTCGCCATGGTCACGCCGGGTAATCTCGTCGACCCGACCACCAGGCTCAGCACGATCGTTTCGCTGAATCCGATCTACGTGTACTTCGAGGGTGACGAGCGCACTTTCCTCGACTACCAGGGCATGGCGCGTCGCGGCGAGCGCGAGAGCTCCCGCGAGGTGCGCTCGCCCGTGCATGTCGGCCTGGCGAATGAAGAGGGCTATCCGCACAACGGCGAGCTCGACATGGTCGACAACCAGCTCGACCCGGGCACCGGCACCATGCGTGCGCGCGCGGTGCTGGACAACACCGAGCGCCTGTTCACGCCGGGCTTGTTTGCGCGCGTGCAACTGGTCGGCAGCGCCAAGAAACAGGCCCTGCTGATCCACGAGCAGGCGGTGCTCACCGACCAGGACCGCAAGTACGTCTATGTGGTCGGCGCGGGCAACAAGGCAACGCGCAAGGAAGTCGTGCTCGGCTCGCGCGTGGACGGCCTGCTGATCGTCGAGTCCGGCCTTGCCGCGAGCGACCAGCTGGTGGTCAATGGCGTCCGCAAGATTTTCTTTCCGGGCCAGGACCTGAAGCCGGTGACGGTGCCGATGAGCGAGCCGAACACGGTGGTCGCCGCGCCAGCGGCGCCGGCTGAAGCGCCGGCGAAGGGCTGAGCCCATGGCCCATTACGACGTCTCCAAGGTCTTCGTCGACCGGCCGATCCTCGCGGCCGTGCTGTCGCTGCTGGTGTTCATGGCCGGCGTCATCGCGATCCCCAACCTGCCGATTTCCGAGTATCCCGACGTGGTCCCGCCCTCGGTCCAGGTGACCGCGATCTACCCGGGCGCGAATCCCAAGACCATTGCCGAAACCGTCGCCGCGCCGCTCGAGGAAGCGATCAACGGCGTTGAGAACATGATCTACATGAAGTCGACCAGCGGCTCCGACGGCACGCTCTCGCTGGCGGTGACCTTCAAGGGCGGCACCAATATCGACCTCGCCGCCATGCAGGTGCAGAACCGCGTCTCGCAGGCGCTGCCGCGTCTGCCCGAGAGCGTACGCCAGCTCGGCGTCACCACCGTCAAGTCGTCGCCGAACCTGACCATGGTGGTGCACCTGACCTCGCCTGACGGACGCTACGACGGCCTGTACCTCTCGAACTTCGCCAACCTGCGTGTGCGCGACGAGCTGGCGCGCCTCGAAGGCGTCGGCCAGGCGATCGCTTTCGGCGCCGGCAATTATTCGATGCGGGTCTGGATCGACCCGGACAAGGCGGCGACCCGCGAGCTCACTGCGGGCGATATCCTGAATGCGATCCGCGAGCAGAACATCGAGATTTCCGCCGGCACCATCGGCGGGCCGCCGCAGACCGGCGCCAACGCGCTGCAATTCTCGATCAACGCGCAGGGGCGCCTCAGCACCGCCGAGGAATTCGGCGAGATCGTGCTCAAGACCGGCGCCGAGGGCTCGATCACCCGGCTGAAAGATGTCGCGCGTATCGAGCTCGGGTCCAACAGCTACTCGATGAACTCGTTGCTCAACAACCAGGCCGCGGCGGCAATCGTGATCTTCGAGGCGCCGGGCGCCAACACGATCGCGCTGTCCGACGCAGTGCGCGCGAAGATGGACGAGCTCAAGGCGGGCTTCCCGGCGGGCGTCGATTGGAGCGTGATGTACGACCCGACCGTATTCGTGCGCGAGTCGATCGATTCGGTGGTTACGACGCTGCTGGAAGCCGTCGCGCTGGTGGTTTTGGTCGTGGTGGTCTTCCTGCAGACCTGGCGCGCGTCGATCATCCCGCTGCTGGCCGTGCCCGTTTCGATCGTCGGCACGTTCGCAGTGCTCTGGGTGCTCGGGTTCTCGATCAACGTGCTGACGCTGTTCGGTCTGGTCCTGGCGATCGGTATCGTCGTCGACGACTCGATCGTCGTTGTCGAAAACGTCGAACGCCACATCGCGGATGGTTCCGATCCGCGCACCGCCGCACACAAGGCAATGAGCGAGGTATCAGGACCGATCATCGCCATCTCGCTGGTGCTCGCGAGCATCTTCATCCCGATGGCCTTCATCGGTGGCGTGACCGGCCAGTTCTACCGCCAGTTCGCGGTGACCATCGCGGTGTCGGTGCTGATTTCGGCCTTCAATTCGCTGACCTTGTCACCCGCGCTCGCCGCCGTGCTGCTGCAGCCGCACGGTGCCAAGAAGGATGCGCTCGGACGCGGCATGGACAAGGTCTTCGGCCCCTTCTTCGGCTGGTTCAACCGCCGCTTCAACAAGGCCAGTGGGCGCTATTCGGGTCGCATCGGCGGCACCATCGCGCGCGCCCCGCGGCTGCTGCTGATTTATGCAGTGCTCATCGGCGTCACCATTCTTGCGTTCCGGGCAGTCCCAAGCGGCTTTATTCCGACCCAGGACAAGCAATACCTGTTCTCGATCCTGCAACTGCCCGAGGGCTCGACCCTGCAGCGCACCGAAGCGGCGATGCAGCGCATGGGCGAGATGGCGCTGAAGACGCCCGGGGTTGAAAGCACGGTGCAGTTCCCGGGGCTCAATGCCATCCATTTCGTCAACACGCCGAACGCGGGCGTGATGTTCGTCGGCCTGACACCGCAGCACGATCGATCGATCAGCGCGGCGGAAATCGCCGGCATGCTGAATGGGCAGTTCAGTGCGATCCAGGATGGATTCGCCTTCGCCGTGATGCCGCCGCCGGTTCTTGGACTGGGCAATTCCGCGGGCGTCGAGATGTACGTGCAAGACCGCGCGGGCTTGGGCTTCGGGGAGTTGAACAACCAGGTCCAGGCGTTCTCGGGCGCGCTGCGCGGGACGCCGGGATTCGATCCGTACTCGGTGTTCAGTTCCTTCCAGTCGAACGTGCCGCAGCTGGATGCGACCGTCGATCGCATTCGCGCCAAAGAGCAAGGGCTGGCGCTGACCGAGATCTACACGGCGCTGCAGGTCTACCTCGGCTCCGCCTACGTCAATGATTTCAACCTGTTCGGCCGCACCTACAGCGTGTACGCGCAGGCCGATGCGAGCTTCCGCGACGAGGTTGCCGACATTGCACGCATCCGTGTGCGCAATGCGGCGGGCGCAATGGTGCCGATCGGAAGCGTGGTGGAAGTGAAGCCGAGCTACGGTCCGGATCCGGTGATCCGCTACAACGGCTATCCCGCGGCCGACCTCGGGGCCGGCATCAATCCCTCCTTGATGTCGTCACAACAGGCGCTCGGCGTGATCCGGGGAATGGCAGCCTCCATGCTTCCGCAAGGCATGAATGTCGAATGGACCGGGCTGACCTTCCAGGAAGCGAGCCAGGGCTCGCTGGCGCTGCTGGTGTTTCCGTTGTGCGTGCTGCTGGTCTACATGGTGCTCGCGGCGCTGTATGAGAGCTGGAGCCTGCCGCTGGCGGTGATCCTGATCGTGCCGATGTGCATGCTCTCGGCGATTGGCGGCATCTGGCTGCTCAACTTCATCGAGGGGATATGGTTCGGGCTGCAGATCGGCTGGGGCTGGATACCGCCGCCACCGATGTCGGTGCCGCCGAACTTCATCGACAACAACATTTTCACCCAGATCGGGCTGGTGGTGCTGATGGGGCTCGCCTGCAAGAACGCGATCCTGATCGTCGAGTTCGCCCGCGACCTGGAGCAGCAGGGCCACGGCATCGTCGAATCGGCGATCGAAGCTTGCCGCCTGCGCCTGCGCCCGATCCTGATGACCAGCTTCGCCTTCATCATGGGCGTGCTGCCGCTGGTGTTCGCGAGCGGTGCCGGCGCCGAAGTGCGCCACGTCATGGGCGTGACCGTGTTCGCGGGCATGCTCGGCGTGACCTTCTTCGGCCTCTTCTTCACCCCAGTGTTCTATGTGGTGCTGCGCAAGTTCGCGACGCGTGGGGACAAGACGCGCGGCGAGACCCAACCCGCCGTCGTCGCCGGGAGCGCGCGCCATGTTTGAGAAATCTCTGGATATTGTGGGTTCGACCTGTGGTCGAACGCTTTCCTCAAAAGCGCGCGCCATGTCTGAGATCTCTCTTGAGCGCTTTTCGCTTACGTGGGTTCGGACCTTGTCCGAACGCTTTTCATATCTCCCGACAAAGAGCGTCCGGACAAGGTCCGGACCCACGTTAGCGATGACCCTGCTGCTCGGCGCCTGCACCGTCGGCCCCGAGTACGTGCGTCCCGACGTCGATCTGCCGGGCCAATTTGTCGGGGCCCGGGGATCCGAATACGCGCCCGGTGAAGTCGCGAGCTCGGTGTGGGCGGCGTTCGACGAGCCCGAGCTCGATGCCCTGATCGCCCGCGCACTGACTGCCAACACGACCATCGCCCAGTCGCTCGCGCGCCTCGACGAGACGCGCGCACTCGCGGGCCTGAGCAAGTACAGCCTGTTCCCGACCGTCAACGCGAATGCCGGCGCCGAGCGCAGCAAGCCGTCGGGACAGGATCCGATGATCCCGCCGGAACAGTCCTTCATCACCGAGAGCTATCGCGCCGGCTTCGACCTCTCCTGGGAAATTGACCTGTTCGGCAGCCTGCGCCGACAGAACGAGTCGATCAAACGCCAGGTCCAGGCGAACGCGGCCGCACTCGACGACGTGCGCCTGGTCATCATCGCCGAGGTGGCGCAGGCGTGGTTCGCACTGCGCGGCACACAGGCGCGCCTCGCCGTGCAGCAGCGCAATCTGGCCAACTTGCAGGACAATCTCAAGATCCTCGAGGAGCAGCTCGAGGCCGGCCGCGGCACCGAGCTCGACGTTGCCCGTAGCAACGCGCTGGGCCTCTCGGTCGCGGCGCTGATCCCGACCACCGAAGCCGAGGTCACCCGCCACGAGCAGCGCCTGGCGGTGCTCACGGCGCAACCGGTGCCGGTGCTGCGCGAACAACTGGCCGCGCAGAAGGACCTGCCCGAGCTGCCCGCGACGGTACTGGTCGGGACGCCCGAGCAATGGCTGCGCCGACGGCCGGATGTGCGTGCGGCCGAATGGCGGCTCGCGCGCGAGGTGTCCGAAATTGGCGTGCAGATGGCGGAATTCTTCCCCAAGCTCAACCTGCTCGGCAGCTTCGGCAGCACTGCGCAGACCTTCGCCAATCTCGGTGCCGAGAACACCAGCCGCTGGCAATTCGGTCCGACCTTGAGCTGGAGCTTTCTCGACTTCGGACGCGTGCGCCAGCGCGTGCTCGCGCAGGAGGCGCGCACCGAGGGTGCGATCGCGGCCTACCAGGAAGCGTGGCTGCGCGCGCTGGAGGAAACCGAGAACGCGCTCGCCGGCTACCGCGCCGCGAACCAGTCGACCCTGGTGTTGGCGCAGGCCGTCGCACAAAGCCGCAAGGCGCTGGATCTCGGGCGCATGCGTTTCGACGCCGGTGCCAGCGACTTCCTGGTCGTCCTCGACGCCGAGCGCAGCCTGCTGGAGTTCGAAGACCAGTACGCGGTCGCGGCAACCCGTCGCGCCACGGCGCTGGCCGTGCTGTACAAGGCATTGGCGGGGGATTTCGTGCGGGCGCAGGTGGCGCTGCCTTAATTGGTTCCTGGTTCCTGGTTCGTGGTTCCTGGTTCGATGAAGCGGGCGTTCCCGGCCTGAAGTAGGCTGGGTCCTATGCGCCCGCGAATCTGGATTTTCGCCGCTCTGTTGCGAGCGCGAGGCGCCCGGCTTTCGCTACGTAGCTGGAAGCGGCCGCTGGCGCGATCAATAGTTCGCCCGGGCGGCTTGTTCGCGCGCACAGAACCGCGCTACTTCAACCTGACAATGCGTAGGGATGCCTTTCTAGCAAGCTGGGGCTTATCGTTCCGCAATGGAAGAAGCCGCCCCCTATCCCCGCTTTCTCGCGCGTGGGCGCGCCTATGCGTATGTCCTGCCCTGCCGCTTTGAAGACATTCTCAAGGTCGGCTTCACCCGCGATCCGCTGCGGCGCCTGCACGCCCTGCATCGGCGCTACTTTGATTTCTTCGACCTCGATCGCGCGCTGCTGATCGAAGTGCCGCGCGTGCGCGAAGCCCGCGCGATCGAGCGCACGCTGATCGTCGAATTGTCCGAACTGCGCGCGCCGGCGCCGCTCGTGGTACGGCAGGTCGCCGGTGGCCACACCGAGTGGTACCGCGGTGCGGAGCCGGCCGTCCAAGCGGCCTTGCCACGCCTCCTGGCCGACAGCGGCGGAGCGCTGCACACGCCGCTGCGCAGCTGGCTGCGCAACGAGTTCGCCCAGTTCAGCGACCAGCTCTGGCAATGGTCGTTGATGCTGATGGAAGCCATCGAGTACGAGACACACAACCTGCCGCCCGAGGCACAGCGCGGCTTGCCTGCGCGCACCCTGCGCCATGTGCTCGACAGCTGTGTGGCGCTCGGGTTCGATCTCACGCGGCTGGTCCCGGCGCGCGTGCGCGACTGGCATGGATCGCTTTACTCGTAGGCCGCTGTGCGCGCGGCTTTTGGCGCGCTCTGCGGCAAGCGCGCTCGCGACTCGAAGAGCGCCGCAGAGCGCGCGATGATGCTGCGCGCACTGCGGCCTACGTGAGTAAGACGCTCACGTGATGGGCCTTTGCGTCAATCCTGCTGATCTCCACGCGCGCCATACCAAAGGCCTCGATGACCTGGGCATTCGTGGTCAGATGCAGGCTGGGCACGCCGGTGTTGAACTCTCCCCCCCCGGCGACCAGCATCGGCAACAGCAGCTGATCGGCGAGGTGCTCGCCGACAACCGCCCCGGAGTCGAGGTAGCGCGCCATCTCATCGCAGGCGCCGGCGGCCACGTCCTCGGCACGCACACGGCGTTCGCCCAGGGCGGTGACCACTTCGGTGATGCCCGGAAAACGCGCGATCAGGCTGAGCGCATTGCCGGGGCCCATGCGCGAGCCGTGATCGCGCGCGCTCAAATCCTGCGGGCGCAGTCCGAAGCGTTCCGCCACGGTGGTGAGCTCGCGTTGCGCGACGTGCATCGGGATGCCCGCCACCAGCGCATGTGCGCTGAGCGCGAGCGGTGCGCCGCGCGCGTCTAGCAGCACCCGGCGCAACGGTGCCGGCGTGATCTCGACCACCACGCGGCCACCACCGGCCGGATAGAAGCCGAGGCGTTCGACGGTCATGCGCACCTGCGCGCCCAGGCGCGTGATCGCCGGCAGGAAGCAGTGCTCGATGAAATCCGCGCTGGGCGCCTGGGTGTTGTGCGTACCGCCTTCGAGGCGCAGCACGCTGGCCTTGTCCGCGCCGAGCAACACCGGCAGCACGGTCTGCATGACCAGCATCATGCTGCCGGCGGTGCCGATGCTGAAAGTATGGTCGCCCGGCACGATCGCCTGCGGCCGGAAATCAATTTCGGTCGCGCCCACCTGGGCCCCGTCGACCTCCGCCGCCGAGATTTGCGCCGCTGCCTTCACGCAAGTCAGGTGCTGCCGCATCAACCCCGGCTTCGCCCGCCGCGCCCGGATATTGCGCATCCGCAAACGCCGTCCGCTCAAGACCGACAAGGTCAGCGCCGACCGCAAGATCTGCCCGCCCCCTTCGCCTTGGGAGCCGTCGATGTCGATGGGGGTGTTCATGGCGCTCCTGGTATCGGTTTCGGGTTTCGGTTTGGGAGAAAACCCTCAGCTACGGCTCTTCCGAAACCGACAACCGAAACCGAATCGAAACCGCTCCTTCAGCCTTTGACACAAACCACCTGCCGCAGCGTGTGCATGATCTCGACCAGATCCCGTTGGGCGGCCATGACCGCTTCAATGGGTTTGTAGGCGGCGGGGGATTCGTCGATCACGTCGGCGTCCTTGCGGCACTCGACGTGGGCGGTGGCGCGGCGGTGCTGGTCGAGGGTGATTTCCTTTTTCGCGCGGGTGCGGCTCATGACGCGGCCGGCGCCGTGCGAGCAGGAACACAGCGAGTCCTCGTTGCCGAGGCCGCGCACGATGAAGCTCTTGGCGCCCATGCTGCCAGGAATGATGCCGAGCTGCCCCTTCTGCGCGCTGACGGCGCCCTTGCGGGTGACGAACAGGCGCTCGCCGAAATGGGTTTCCTGCTGCACATAGTTGTGGTGGCAGTTGACCGCGTCTTCGGTGACCGTGAACTTCTTCGGGATCACCTTGTGCAGTACTTCCAGCGTATGCCGCAGCATGATCTCGCGGTTCTCGCGCGCAAATCGCTGCGCCCAGCCGACCGCCATCACGTACTGGTCGAAATGCGGCGAGCCCTCGCTGAAATAGGCGAGATCGCGGTGCGGCAGGTTGGCGATGTGGTTGCGCATATCGGCCTGCGCGAGCTCGATGAAATGGGTGCCGATGGCGTTGCCCACGCCACGCGAGCCCGAGTGCAGCATCACCCACACCGCGTCAGCCTCGTCGAGACAGATCTCGACGAAGTGATTGCCGGTGCCGAGCGTGCCGAGGTGATTCAAGTTGTTGGTCTTGTTGAGCCGCGGGTGCAGCTCGCACAGACGCTTGAAGTCCCCCTGCAGGCCGCGCCAGGCGTCGTTGGTCACCGACGGGGTCTGGTCCCACGAGCCCTTGTCGCGGCCACCCTTGCTGCGCCCGTGCGGGACCGCGCGCTCGATGGCCGTGCGCAGCGGGCCTAAGTTGTCCGGCAGGTCCGTCGCGGTCAGGCTGGTGCGTGCAGCAATCATTCCGCAGCCGATGTCGACGCCGACCGCCGCCGGAATGATCGCGCCACGGGTCGGCACCACCGAGCCCACGGTTGCGCCGATGCCAAGATGCACGTCCGGCATCGCCGCCACGAACGGCCACACGACCGGTAGCCGCGCCAGCCCCATGAGCTGCTGTCGCGCCTCCTCCTCGACGGGCACGCCGCGGGTAAACATCTTGATCGGCACGCCGCCGTGCTGGTCGATGGTGTCGAAACTTACTTGGCTCATGATCTTCATTCCATTCATTCAAGGTGCAACGCTACGACGAGGGTTCTGAGAGACGCCCATTGCTCTACCAGCTGAGCTACAGGTTCTTGCAAACCCGACCGGAATCGAACCGGCGACAGATGTAGTCCCTCTTGCATTCGTGGCGCTGCGCGTAACGGCGACAAATAAAAACCATGGAGACGGCACATGTGAAAGATGTAGTCCCCAAAAGCATTCGCCGCTACGCGAAGCGCCCCGCTGTCTGTTCCTTTCTAAACCGCTGCACACGACGAGAGTGTCGAGACTGCTTTTTGCAACTCCGTGCTTGCGCGCAGATCGTCGGGTTCGAACCGACACGGCTTGCGCCTTACCATGTAGTCCCGACGGCATTCGTGTGCGTTTCCAATCGATGCATGAATGACGTAGGTCATGTTGCCCGCGCTAGCGGGCTACTTGACGCCGGTGTTACTCAAGAGCCGTCAAGTAGTCCGCTGGCGCGGACAACATGACCTACGTTTCAAAAGCGCCCTTGTCCGCTATTGGGTCCGGACCGCAGCCCGGACCCGCCATCAAACCACCACTTCCTCGATCTGCTTCACCCAGTGATCGGCGCCGTAACGGCCGGCACTGAAGTCCGCAATCACGTCGAACACCGCGTCGGAGAAACCGCCGACGTTGAGTACCTGGCGCGACGAGCCGACCTGCGTGTTGCTGTAAGGCTGCAGGTCGACACAGACCATCTTCGCCGCCGGGTTGCGTTCGCGGATCCGGTTCCACTGGCGCTGGGTTTCCGTCGCACCCTCCTGGCGGTGATCCATCCAGCTCTGATTGTCGGATAGCACGATCAGGTTGTCCGGCGCGAAACCGAGCCGGTTGAGCTCCACCAGCGGCGCGCTGATCGCCGTGCCGCCACCAAGCAGTGCGCTCAACGACTGCGCCGTCGGCACCACACCCTTTTCCCGCGTCCACGGCCGCACTCGGTCGTTAAACGGCAGCACCACCGCACCCGGGTTCCGCGCCAGGATCGCCGCCGCCATCAAGCCGGCGACATCGACACAACGCGTCGCCGTCGTCGCGCCCTTGCGGTAACCGGTCACCGGCGAGCTCATCGAACCCGACACGTCGACCGCGACCGCCACCGAACCCGTCAGCGTCGGCACGTTGGCGACCGAAAGCTCAGTCGCCGTGCGCAGCGCCTCGCGGATCGGCTCCGGCACTGCCTGTGCCGCCTGGAACGCGGTCAACAGCTGGTACGGGAATGCACGCGCCTTGCGGATCGATGCAGCATCCGCCAGGCGGTTGGCCACCAGCCGCACCATCGCCCGATCCTCGAACAGACCGTGACGCATGAAGGTATTCAAGTTCATGCGCGTCGTCGTCCAGCTCGCCTGGCGTGCAATCGCCGTCCAGTGCTCCCGCGTCAACGGCTGCGCCGTCAACAGCTGGAACGGAACGTTCGGCAACGGCGCCCGCGCATCCTGCTTGAAGCGCTCGAAGGCCAGCAGCACTTCCGGCAACTTCGCGGCGTCTACCGGCTTGCCGATCAAGTAACCGTACAGCGCCGCCCGCTCCATCGAGCTCGCCCGCGGATGCACCATCTTGATCACGTCACCGAGCGACGGCTGCTGGCCGACCATGGCGTGGATCAAGCGCGCATCGCTCGCTTGCTCCAGCCACTGCTGCACCAACCGCTTCGGCCGCGAACCGAGGCTCTTGCGCGCCACTGCACCCGATCGCAGGATCTGCACGAAGTTGCGCAGCATGCGACCGTCGTCGATCACGCGGGCAAAGACTTGGGCGAGACGCTCGCCATCGAAGGACGCCAGCCACGCACACAACAGCGCCGGCATGTCCTTCATCCGACCACGCTCCCGCGCATGGATCGCCGTCTTCGCGACAAACTCGGCCGGCACCTCGAAGCACAGCGCCAGCACCTCATCGAGCTGCGCCTCTGCACCCGCATAGAAGGTCTGGTTGAGACAGCCAGTCATGGCGAGCTGCGCCAACGCCTGCTTCGGCGGGAATGCATAGGCGCTCGCGCCCTCGGCATTGAGCGTGTTGGTGGCCGGCAACATCTGGGTTGCGAACAGTGCGCGGTTGGCCATGGCTAGTCTCCCTGCATCAACGAGGAAAGGCCTCGTGTCGGGCGGGGTTATTACAAGAGGCGTGCCAACTTCACTATGAATCTGTAAGCCACTGACAAGTCTACTAAAATACGGCTAAGCACAGTGACGCGGCTTTTGCAGTTGTTAGACACTTGGATAATTTGTATATCATTGGCGCGGAACCCGCTCTTTCTTGCGTGGGTTCGGACCTTGTCCGAACGCTTTTGATTCAGGTGGAAAAGCGTCCGGACAAGGTCCGGACCCACGTAAGCGAAGCGCTTTGATTCCAGGTGGAAAAAGTGAGCTTATAGAATATAAATAATAACCGCTAGTACTTATTAATTTCGACGTCTATAGCCTATTCTCTACTTCTTACTAAGGCTACTACTACTTTAGTAAAATCGTTAATAATTT
>JANPJV010000099.1:0-47476 GCA_031425695.1 Rhodanobacteraceae bacterium
CCGCCCTCCATCAGCAATTCAATGCACCTTGTCGATCGCGATCTCGACGCCACCGGCAGTGCGCCACTCGAGCCCGGCGGAAAAGCCTTCCAGATCACCGGCCTGGGCCTGGGCATTGCCACTCATCGAAATGCGCGCCCCGATGATGACCCGCTCGAATTTGTCGAGCGACATCTCGGGAAGCATGCCCATGCTGGCATCCAGTTGCAGTTCGACCGGGAAGTTGCCGGCCGGCAGTCGCTGTATCGCCAGGGGCATCGGCGGGCCGCTCTCGGCGCGCGCGAACACGAATAGCACGGCGCCCGGCTTGACCTTCTCAGCCAGAGCAGGAGCCAGCGTCACCCGCACGGCAATACCGGCGACGTCGGCCGCAGGCGACGTCGTCTCGCCAGGCGGCGGCGCAGGCACGTCAGCCACGGCCAACGCCGGCTTACCCAGGCTCGTGCGCGCCTCGTTGATCTGCTCGGTTACTGCCGCGTGCACCGGCGTGCCCGGCTGCAGTTGCCCCAGCAATTGGCTCCATACCGTTTCGGCACCCGCGGCATCGCCGGCCTGCTTGCGCGCAAAGCCCTTGAGCCAGAGCGCGCGCTGGTGCGCGGGGTCGAGAATCAGTGCGCGGTCGAGCAGCTTTTCCGGTTCGCCGGCAAGACTGCGCGGTTCGACCGCGAGCCCCAGGACCTCAGCGTACTCAGCCAGCAGGTCGGCAGTCTCGGGTACCAGCTTCAGCGCGCGCTCGAAGGCGTCCTTCGCCGGGACGAACTGTTCGGTAGCGCGATAGGTGCGCCCGAGCAGGACCCAGCCTTCGCCATCGTCCGGGTTGTCGCGCAGTTTCGCTGCCAGCTTTTCGGCGGCAGCCGCCAGCTCGGGCGCCCCTTCGCCAGGCGTCGCCGATGCCTCGGGGGCCGCCGCCGGGTCGACCGGTGCCGCATTCGTCGGTGGCGCGCTGCGGCCGTCGAACGCGATTGCATTGGGATTGCCGACCTGCCGGTACAACAGCACCATCGCGATCGGCAGGCCGACCAGCAGGATCAGCGCGGCCACGCTCGCCGAGCGCGGCCGCGGTGCCGTCGCTGGCTGGTCGACCAGTGCCAGCACGGCATCGGACAGCGCCTGCTTGCGAACCGCGAAATCCGCATCCGAGATCATCCCGGCGGCATGGCTCGCCTTCAGCACTTCGAGCTGCTCGCGCAGCAGTGCGGCTTGCGCACCGATGGCGGCACTGCGTGTGCCGAGCAAGGGTCGCAGCATCAGGAGCAGCGCCACCGCGGCCAGTGCGGCGGCAGACAACCAGAACATCAGGCTCACCAATCTTCCTCATCGCTTGGGGTTGGGGCGGCACCCGCTGCTGCGGTACGCCGGCGCCGGCGCATCTGCAGCCACAGGAACACGCTGGCCCCGGCCAGGATTACGAACGGACCGAACCAGAGCAGCCAGGTGCTGCTCGAAACGCGCGGTTTGTACAGGACGAACGGACCATAGCGGTCGATCAGGAAATCCTTGATCTCGTCATTGCTCTTGTTGTCGCGCATCAGCCGGAAAACTTCCTCGCGCAATTGCCGCGCG
Organism: Rhodanobacteraceae bacterium; assembly: GCA_031425695.1. Classification (GTDB taxonomy): domain Bacteria; phylum Pseudomonadota; class Gammaproteobacteria; order Xanthomonadales; family SZUA-5; genus JANPJV01. Next base: position 1,564 of record JANPJV010000099.1, read on the forward strand.
ATGTCGGCATCGGAATCGGCGAGCGTCTGGTTCTGGCACTGCAGGCAACGCAACTCGTGTAGGAGTTTCTGGAAGCGCACTTCCTCGGCGCGATCGGTGAAGGGCATCGGGTCGATCGCCGACGCGCCAGCCGCGAGGCCCAACCCGATCGCCAGCAGCAGCATCCGCAAGAGCGCGCTCACAGCGCCTGCCCTGCGAGCAGCGGCTTGACCTTGTTCTCGATGTCGTCTTCGGTCAAGGGTCCGACGAATTTGTGCAGTACGCGGCCCTCGGCGCTGATCACGAAGGATTCCGGCGCGCCGGTGACGCCGAAATCGATCGCGATGCGACCGTCGGCGTCAAAGATGATCTGGCTGTAGGGATCGCCGAACTGCGCGAGCCAGCGTGTCGCATCCTCGCGTGTGTCATTCCAGTTGAGCCCGACCAGCGTGATCTCACCGCGGCGCTCGACTTCCATCAACAGCGGGTGCTCGACCCGGCAGCTCACGCACCAGCTGCCGAAGACATTCAGCAGGTACGGCTTGCCGAGCAGGCTGGCACTGGTGATCTCGGTCTCGGGCGCGTGCAGCGCCTTGGCGGCGAAGGCAGGCGCGGGCTTGCCGAGCAGGGCCGACGGCAGCAGCTGTGGGTTCTTGCCGATGCCGCTCCAGAGCACGAGGCCGATGGCAGCGAAAACACCGAGCGGGATGAAGGCGCGCAGCAGCATCAAGCACGCTCCGGGAGCGCGTCAGGCATCTGCTCGGGCGCGGATTGCACCACCTCGCGCTCGACGATGGTCTGGCGCAACCGGCGTTCGGTCGCCGAGACCAGGCCGCCCGCCATCATCAGCAGTGCGCCGAGCCACACCCAACGGATCATCGGCTTGTAGTAGAGCCGGATGGCCCAGGCGCCGCCGGTCCCGATCGGCTCGCCCATGGCGATGTAGAAATCGGCGAAGAAACCAGCATCGAGCGCCGCCTCGGTCATGACTTGGCCGCGCAGATAACGGCGTTTTTGTGGATGCTGGGTGCTCATGAGCTCGCCGTCCTGGCGGATCTCGAACACACCTTCGTCGGCAATGAAGTTCGGTCCGTCCTGGCGCACGACTTCGCGCAGCGTGACCTGGTAGCCGGCCACCTCGACCATGTCGCCCGCCTGCATGCGCACATCGCGCTCGACATTGAGGCTCTCCGTGACCACGACGCCAACGACGAAGATGCCGACGCCGATGTGCGCGAGGCTCATGCCGACCATCTCGGCCGTGAGCATGCGACCGGGGGCGGCATTGCGCATCCGCCGCAACAGGAAGGCGAGCGTGCCGAAGATCACCCAGATGCCGGCGCATACGCCGATCACGGCTTTCAGCGGTAGTTCGCGCTCAACGATCCAGACCAGCGCGGCCGCAAGCGCAGCCAAGGCCAGGGCCGTGCGCAGGCTCAGGAACACCGCCGGCAGCGAATCGCCTTTCCACCGGGTCAGCGGGCCGAACGGAATCAGCCACACGAGCGGTGCCATCAGCACGAAGAACATGAGGCCGAAGTAGGGTGGTCCGACCGAAATCTTGCCCCAGCCGAGCGCCTCGGCGACCAGCGGGTAGAGCGTGCCGATCAGCACCATCGCGCAGGCCGTGACCAGCAGGATGTTGTTGAGCAGGAGCAGGCTTTCGCGCGAATACAAGCTCACTGGGGGCGCTGCTGCCAGCTTCGGGGCGCGGATTGCATAGAGCGTCAGAGCGCCGCCCGTGACGATCACCAGGAACACCAGGATGAAGATGCCGCGGGTCGGGTCACTCGCAAACGCGTGTACCGAGGTGAGCACGCCCGAACGCACCAGGAAGGTGCCGAGCAGGCTCAGCGAAAACGCGCAGATGGCGAGCAGCAAGGTCCACGCAGCAAAGGTGCCGCGCTTTTCCGTGACCGCCTGCGAGTGGATCAGCGCCGCACCCACCAGCCACGGCATGAACGACGCGTTCTCGACCGGATCCCAGAACCACCAGCCGCCCCAGCCGAGCTCGTAGTACGCCCACCAGCTGCCGAGCGCGATGCCGATGGTCAGGAACGCCCAGGCGACATTCGTCCAGGGCCGCGACCAGCGCACCCATTGGCGATCGACACGGCCTTCGATCAGCGCCGCAACCGCGAACGCAAAGGCGACCGCGAAGCCGACGTAGCCCATGTACAGCATCGGCGGATGCACGATCAGCCCGAAGTCCTGGAGCAGTGGATTCAGGTCATTGCCGTCTGCCAGCGGCGGCACATGCCGCTCGAAGGGATTGGACGTGAGTACCGTGAACGCAAGGAAGCCGATCGAGATGATCCCGAGCACAGCCAGCGCACGCGCCATGAAGCGCTCCGGCAGGCGCGAGCTCAAGGCCGCGAGTGCAACCGTCCAGCCGGACAGGATCAGCACCCACAGCAGCAGTGAGCCCTCATGCGCCCCCCAGACCGCGCTGAAGCGGTAGTGCCAGGGCAACGCAAGATTGGAATTCTGGGCAACGTAGGCGATCGAAAAATCCTGTGCGACGAACGCCTCGGTCAGGATTCCGTAAGCGAACAGCACGAACACGAACTGTCCGTACGCCGCCGGCCGGGCGACCGCCATCAGCGCCGGCTGCCGCCAATGCGCTCCGATCAACGGCACGGTCGCCTGCACGATCGCCAGCAGGAGTGCGAGGATCAGCGCGATCTGTCCAAGCTCCGGCATCATGGCTGCGCGCCCTCCGGAGCACCGGCTTCACGGCGCGCCTTGCCCTTGTCGATGGCTTCTTTCACCTCGGCGGGCATGTAGTTCTCGTCGTGCTTGGCCAGCACTTCCTCGGCCGCGAAAACCCCCGACGCGTTGAGCATGCCGACCGCGATCACGCTCTGCCCCTCGCGAAACAGGTCGGGCAGGATGCCCTCGAACTCGACTGGCAGGTTCGCGAACCGATCAGTGACCACGAAATGCGCCTTCAACGTGGATTCCTCGCGACGCGGGCTGCCTTCCAGCACCACCCCGCCGAGCCGGAACGTCCGCCCATGCGCGATCTTCCCGGCCGCGACTTCGCTCGGACTGTAGAAGTGATTCACGTTCTCGTTGAGCGCCGTCAGCGCCAACGCCGTAGCCGCCCCGACCCCGAGCACGAGGGCAGAAATCAGGATCAATCGGCGTTTACGCAGGGGGTTCATTGGCGGCTCCGGCGAGAAGGTGCGAGCCCGAATAGCTCGCGTCATCAAGTTCAGGTATTTGACGCAAAGGAACGCAAAAGAAGCAAAGGGACGCAAAGTAAGGCAATAGCCTTGGATATTTGCTTCTTTTGCGTCCTTTTGCTCCCTTTGCGTCCCTTTGCGTCAAAAAAACAGGTCTTCCAGCTTACCGCGAAGTGTCAACCTTGCCCCCGCCGCAGCCGGGCGCGGATTTCGGCGCGGAGGCGGCGTTCGCGTAGCCAGGGTGGGATGAGATCGGCGGCGATCAAGAGCGCGGTTACGATCAATGACGCGCTGATGTAGCCCCAGTGGCCCTGCATTTCCAGCCAGTCGAGCATCAGGGCCGGCTCCCGAGACTTTCCTTCACCCAATGCTTGGCGCGTTCCTGTTCGAGCAGCATGCCGCGCGCGCGCAGCAGCAGGGCGAACACGAAATACAGTTTCGCGGCGGTCGCCATGATCAGCAACGGCCACAGCATGGACGGATGGATGCTGCTCTTGCCGATCAGCTTGACCGTGTCGCCCTGATGCAGCGTGTTCCACCACTTCACCGAGAAATGAATGATCGGCAGGTTGACCACCCCCACCAGTGCCAGCACCGCAGCGGCGCGGGCGCCCTGGCGGCTGTCCTCGTACGCCGAGGCCAGCCCGATGACGCCGAAATACAGGAACAGCAGCACCAGTTCGCTGGTCAGCCGCGCATCCCATGCCCAGTAGGTGCCCCAGGTCGGCTTGCCCCAGAGCATGCCGGTGATCAGGGTGACCGCGGTGAACATCGCGCCGATCGGCGCGCAGCACAGGAACAGGATTTCCGACAGCTTGATGCGCCAGACCAGGGCGATGGCACCGTTGAGCGCCATCAGCGCGTAGATGAACATGCTCATCCAGGCGCTCGGCACATGGATGAAGATGATGCGGTAGCTCTCACCCTGCAGGTAGTCCGCCGGCGCGACCACAAACCCGAGATACAGCCCGAGCGCGGTCAGGGCGAGAGCACAGTAGCCGGCGAGCGGCATCCAGCGCGTCGCGAACGCGTGGAAGTAGGGTGGCGAACCCAGCTGGTGAAACCAGCGCAGCAGAGGATTCATGGACGCTTCGAACTCACGGTGGATTATCCGATCCTATTCTCAAGCCCGCGGCGGCGGCGGGCGCGGCCAGCGTGGTCAGCAGCAGGGTCTGTGCGGCCAACAGCAGCAAGGCCGCGCGCGGCGAATCGCCGAGGCGCACGGCATCGACGGCGCCACTCCCAAAGATCAGCAGCGGCAGATAGAGCGGCAGCACGATGATCGCCAGCAAGATACCACTGCGTCGCAGGCGCGCCGTCAGTGCCGCGGCGATGAGCCCAATCTGCGTGGCCCCGAAGCTGCCGATGGCGAGTGCCAGCAGCAGCATCGGCAGCAGCTCGACCGGCAGCTTCAGCAGCATCGCCAGCACCGGTGTCGCTGCGGTCAATCCGAGGCCGAAAAGCAGCCAGTGCGCCAGCGCCTTGCTGACCATCAGCCCGATGATCGAGACCGGGCCGGCGAGCCACTGGTCGAGCGTGCCGTCCTCGACGTCCGGGCGGAACATGGATTCAAGGCTCAGGAAGCCCGCGAGCAGCACCGTCACCCAGATCACCGGCGCCGCCACCGGCGCCAGTCGTGTCGCACTGCCGCCGAGGGCAATGCTGAAGAGCAGGATCACCAGCACGGCGAACGCGAGCGGCATCAGCAGCTCGGCACGGCGCCGCAGCGCCAGCTTGAAGTCGCGCCGCATGAGTGCGAAGTAGGGCCGCAGTGCACTCAATGCGGGTGCTCCAGTCGGATCACCGCGGACGCGCCGGCGATGGTCGACAGGCCATGGCTGCTGACGATCGCGCCACCGCCGCGTGCGCGGTGGCGAGCGAGCAGGCGTTCGACCAGGGCAATGCCGGGGGCATCGAGGTTCGCAAATGGCTCGTCGAGCAGCCACAGGGGCCGTAGGCTGGCCGCCAGCCGCGCCAGCGCAGCCCGCTTGCGCTGTCCGGCAGAGAGCGCGCGCGCCGGGGTGTGCTCGTAGCCGGCGAGCCCGAGCTCGGCGAACAGTGCATCGGGGTCTGCAGCCGCCGGCTCGTCCGCGAGCGCGAGCGCGAACTCGAGGTTCTCGCGCACCGTGAGGTCGCCCTTGAGCCCGAGCAGGTGGCCGAGCATCAGGGTGCCCGCGCGCAGCGGATGGCGCTCTCCGAGAACATCCCGGCCGAGGAACTCAAGGCGCGTCGCGCGCAGCGGATTGAGGCCCAGCAGCGCGCGCAGCAAGGTGGTCTTGCCGGACCCGTTGACACCTTCCAGCACAACCAGATCGCCGCGCCCCAGCGCGAAATGGAGCGGGGCGAACAAAGGCTCGGAATCGCGCTCGCACACGAGCTCGTGGGAGCAGAGCAGGACCGGCGCTGGCGTCGTGGGCGAAAGCGGTGACATGGACAGCGTCCAATCCGGGGGCGCGATGCTACCGACTCAGCGGCTCGCAAAGCGAACACGAGAACCCGACAACAGGGATGGTATGTCGTCACCCGGCTCTTCATTGCGCAAACTCAAGGAACCCGAACGCATGGCGATCCGCAATCGCTTGTTCCGGGCTGACGGTGCCGACAGCGACGTCACGCTCGGGCGCGACCTGGTGATGGCACTCGACGATCGCCAGCTGCTGTGGGTCGATCTTTGCGACGCGAGCGAGGACGAGCGCGCGAGTGTCGCCGACATCCTGGAGCTCGATCCCGTGGCGCTGGTGAGCGATCCCGCTTCGCGCGCGCGGCCGACCCTGGCGCACTTCGGCGAGGCTTTCTCGATTCGCGTCAATCCCGTGCATTTCGATGCCGACGGGCATCTCATCGCGCAAGCGCTGACGCTGGTGTCCGGGCGCAATTACGTCATCACCGAGCATGCGCAGCCGCTCGACTTTCTCGATGAGCTCAATGACCGCGAGCGCGGCGAAACCCAGCTGGGCGAGCTCTCGGCCGAGGTATTTGCCGCGAGCCTGCTGGACTGGCACCTGACGACCTATTTCCAGGCCGTCGAGAGCGTCGAACGGCATGTCGACCGGGCCGAAGTGGCGGTCCTTGGCCGGCACCTGCCGAATGGCTTCCTCAAGGGGCTGGTGCGCACCCGGCGCCAGGTGGGCGAGCTCAGGCGCCTGCTCAAGCCGCACCGCTATGTCTTTTACGGGCTGTTGCGGCCGGACTTCACTGCCACGGGAAAGGCGCAGGCGCATTTTGTCGCGCTCACCGAACACTTTGAACGTGCCGAAGACGCTCTGGAAAGCGCCCGCACGCTGATCATCGGATCGTTTGAATTGTTCAGTACGCACATGGCGCAACGCACGACCGATTCAATGCGCATGCTGACGTTCTTCACCGTGCTGCTGGGTTCCCTGGGCTTGCTGGCCGGCGTCTTCGGCATGAATTTCGATGTCGGGTTTTTCGAGACAGGCGCGGTCGGCTTCGCCATCACGATCGGCTGCATGATCGCGATCATCATCTGTGCGGTCTTGCTGGCGAAAATGCGCCACTGGTTCTGATCGGGGCGGCTCTGCGAGGGCCCGGAGCTTGTCCGGACGCTCTTGCCGGGTCTCAAACGCAAAGCGTCCGGACAAGGTCCGGACCCACGTGCTCACTCCCAATCTGATCCCGCAATCTGCCACCCAATCGCGGATAATGTCCGCAACTGTCACCAAGGCTGCGCCATGGTCAACGCGACACCAGCGCAGGTCAGCGGCCTCTTCATCTACCCGATCAAATCCTGCGCTGCGATAGCGCCGAAAGCGGCGGAGGTCGAGCGGCGGGGGCTCAAGCATGATCGACGCTACATGCTCGTCGATGAGCAGGGGCAGTTCGTCACCGGACGCCACTTGGGAATGCTCGTGCGCGTGACAGCCAATCCGGGCACGCACGGCCTGCATGTGTCGGCGCCCGGGATGGAAACGCTGACCGTACGCCATCCACGCGACGAAACCCGGCGCCGGGTGAGCATCTGGGGGCAGGCGGTGAGCGCTCTAGATGCCGGTGATACCGCGGCCGAATGGTTCAGCAACTTCTGCGGTCGCAGCTTGCGGCTGGTGTATGCCGATGCGGTCATGCAGCGTCCGGTCGACCCGGCCTACGGGAATCCCGACGATGCGGTGGCGTTTCCGGACGGCTATCCGTTGCTGCTGATCTCGCAGCAGGCGGTCGACGAGCTTTCCGAGCGCGTCGGTCGCAGGATGGAGCCGGGGCGGTTCCGGCCGAACCTGGTCATCAGCGGTGTGGGTGCGCACGCCGAAGACGGCTGGCGGCAGGTACGCATCGGCCCGGTGTTGTTCGATGTGGTAAAACGCTGCGTGCGCTGCGTATTCACCACGGTCGATCCGGCGACGGGCGATCGCAGCATCGATGGCGAGCCGCTGAAGACGCTCAAGGGCTATCGCCACGATGGCAGCGGGATCATCTTCGGACAGAACCTGATCCCGCGCTCGAAGGGGTCAGTACACCTCGGCGACGCGGTCGAGGTCATCGAATAAATGCTCTAGCTGCCCTCCAAACAATCCGGCCCGCGGACCGCATCACGTGGTCCTTCGAGCCAGCTTGGGTTGCGTCGGCGTCAGCGCCTTTTCGGCGGGTGATTGCTCCTTCTCCATGGCTGGCAGCCGGGGAGCTTCCTTGTACGACTACATCATCGTCGGTGCCGGATCGTCCGGTTGCGTGCTGGCCAATCGTCTCAGCGCGGATGGCCGCCAGCGAATCCTGGTAATCGAAGCCGGTGGTCGCGACTGGCATCCGTTCGTGCACATGCCGGCCGGCCTTGCAAAACTGGTCGCGTACAAGTCCATGAACTGGGACTACAACACCGAGCCCGAGCCCAATCTCGATAACCGCCGGCTGTACTGGCCGCGCGGCCGCCTGCTCGGCGGCTCGAGCTCGATCAATGCGATGTGCTACATCCGCGGCCAGCGCGAGGACTATGACGCCTGGGCCGCGGCCGGCAACTCGGGCTGGGGGTACGCCGACGTCCTGCCGTATTTCCGGCGCTCGGAAGACAACCAGCGTGGGGCCGATCCATGGCATGGAGTCGGCGGGCCGCTCTCGGTCAGTGATCTGCGCCATACGAATCCGTTGAGCCATGCTTTTCTCTCCGCTGCCGCCGCCAGCGGGCAGCCGATGAACGCTGACTTCAACGGTGCCAGCCAGCACGGGTTTGGCTTCTACCAGGTGACCCAGCGCAATGGCAGCCGCTGGAGCACGGCGGCGGGCTATCTCGCAGAGGCGCGGCAGCGCTCGAACGTGACGGTGCTCACCCATGCGCAGGTCACGCGCGTGCTGTTCGAGCGTCAGCACGCGGTGGGCGTCGAAGTGCGTGTCGGCAAACGCCTGGAGCGCTTCGCCGCACGTCGCGAGGTGCTGCTGAGTGGCGGCGCGATCAACTCGCCGCAACTGCTCATGCTGTCGGGCGTCGGGCCGGCCGATGCGCTGCGCGCGCACGGCATCGGCGTGCGCGTCGACGCCCCCGGGGTCGGCGCCAACCTGCACGACCACCTCGACATCTGCGTGTTGCGCAAAGCCAGCCAGAAGATCACCTACGACCAGCCCAACGATCTCCTGGTCGGACTCCAGTACCTGTTCACCAAGAGCGGCATCGGCACCTCGAATATCGCTGAATCCGGTGGTTTTGCGACCAGCACGCTTAGCGTAGATGGCCGGCCCGACCTGCAGTTCCACTTCGTGCCGGCAATGCTCGACGACCATGGTCGCAATCGCCTGCCCGGCCACGGCTACACCATGCACGCGTGCGCATTGCGCCCGGAATCGCGCGGCCATCTGGAGCTCGCCTCCGCCGATCCGCTGGCCAAGCCGCGCATCTTTGCAAACTACCTGAGCGCGCCGATCGACCTGCGGTTGATGCTCGAAGGCATCCGCATCACCCGCGAAATCTTCGCCGCCGCACCGATGGCGCCGTTTGCCGATGCCGAGTTCGTACCAGGCGCTGCTACCGCCAGCAAGAGCGAGCTCGAGGCTTTTGTGCGCCGCAAGGCCGAGACCATCTACCACCCGGTCGGTACCTGCCGCATGGGCACGGACGCCGCCGCCGTCGTCGACCCGCACCTGCGCGTGCGCGGCACCACGGGCCTGCGCGTCATCGACGCCTCGATCATGCCCACCCTCGTCAGCGGCAACACCAACGCCCCGACCATCATGATTGCCGAGAAGGCGAGCGACTTGATTTTGGCGGGGTGAGAGCGGGTTGTTGGTTCTTGGTTGCTGGTTCTTGGAAGCGTGTGCTTCTCAGCCGGACCCAGGACCCAGGAACCAGGAACCAGGAACAGGAACAGGAACCAGGAACCAGGAACCATTGACCTGCACAGCGGTGCCGGTTACCCAAGCTAGAATGCGCGGCCATGGATGGTCGAACAGGTGTGCGGATGGCGCAGGATGGAGAGGCACCTATCGAGCCTCGCGGCAGCTTGCCACGCTTGCGCATCGTTCCCGACCAGCGCGGCTTTCCGGCACATATCGGGCCTTTCTACGAGGTCGCGCTCGAGCACGGTATGCGGCGGGCGCTGCTGCTCGATCAGCGGCATTTGAATGCCCAAGGCATCGTCGACGGCGGCGTGCTCGCGAGCTTTGCTGATTTCCTGCTCACCCGGACGGTTGGCGACGAGCTCGGCCCGGACCTGGCTTACGTCACCATCGAGCTCAGCTGCCAGTTCCACGCCGCTGCCCACAGTGGTCGCTGGCTCTATGGGGAAGCCCAGATCCTGCGCCGCACCGGTTCGCTGGTGTTCGCCGCCGGCGAGCTCTTCGACCAGAACCGCCGCGTGGCATTTGCCAGCGGGATCTGGAAGATGATCGAAGCGGAGAGCTAGGTTTCGGCTTTCGGTTTCGGTTTCGGAACCAGCGGAAGCCGCGCGGTTCGACTTCCGCTTTTGTTCATTCCGACACCGACAACCGCAACCAACACGACTCGTGTTTGGGTTTTCGGTTTCGGAAGAAGCGGAAGCTTGGGATCGATGCCTGGCTCGGCTCTAACCGAAACCGTCAACCGAAACCGACACCGCTCCTACCCTTCAATGATCGGCGGTAGCGGGCAGTGCAGCAGGCTGCAGATCAGGCGAAAGAGCTCGGCTTCCTCGACGAGGATGCGGCCGTCGTGGCTGACCGTGGTCGCGAGCGCGAGGATCAGGGTTTCCTTTGCGGCTGGCATCAGGTTGTCGAGCTGGGGCAATGCCTCATCCAGCTGGCGAATCCAGTCACCCGCAACGGCATAGGGCTCGGCGTTGCCGGGAAAGAGCACGGCGGCGCCGGCGAGATAGGCGTGACGCGCCGTGGTCGGGTCGCTATGGCCGTGGTGGGCGAGCACGGCCAGCAGCGCGGAGCCGGCCATGCGCACTTCCGAGAGCTTTCCCTTGCCGTGCAGCTTGTGGCTGGGATCGAGGTTCTCGCGCAGCTGCTGGCGGGTGATGCGCGCGAGCACGTATTCGAAGATGTCGATGCGGCCGTCGATGTGGATGAGTGCTTCGATCGCATCGATGAGCAGGCGCAACTCGGACGGCGGGCGCCGGCGCAGGGCGGGTAGTGCCATCTGCGCCAATGGCAGGCGCTGGGCCGAATGGATCGCGGCGGCGATCTCGATCAGCTCGCCGGTGCCTTGCGCGCGCGCCGCGCCGAGGCGTTTCTCGATCTCTGCAAGATGCAGCGTGCGCGCGCCGGGATCACGCGACGCCAGCAGCGCCAGCACCAGATCGATCGCACGTTCGCGCATGTGTGCGGCAGCAGTCAGGATCGGCGGCAGCGAAAGGCGCATGGCCACGGCGTAATCGACATGGGCCATGGCCGGGTTGGCGATTTGCTCGACCACTTCGCGCGGCGTAGGTGCCTGCAGTTGCTCGGGCGGCACGGAGGGCGCGGCCTTCGGTGGCGGACCGGCGGTTGCCATGCCGCCGAACGCGGACACCAGTGCGCGCGCGTCGGGCGGATCGGCATCCCCGGAAACCCCGTCGAACTTGCCTTCCGCCAGGGCCAGCGTCGCCAGCAGCTGCGGATCGAAGCGCGGGTCGATGCGTTTGATGCGATCCACGAGCGGCGGGTGCGTGGCGGTCAGCGCGCTGTAGCCCACGCCGTCTCCGAACAACATGTGCGAGACCTCCTCACCCTCTGTCCGGGTGAGCTTCGAGCCCGCGGAAAAGGCACCGATCTTCATCAGCGCGCCGCTGAGGCCATGGCTCAGCCGGGTGAACTGCACCGCCGACGCGTCGGCCAGATACTCGCGCTGGCGCGAGATCGAAGCCTTGATCATGCGGCCGCAGAACACGCCGACGTAGCCGAGAATCATCACCGCGAGCGCAATCAGCAGCAGTGCGTTGCCCTCCTTGCGGCTGCCGCCGAAGCGCATGTGCTCCAGCACCTTGCGGCCGGTGAGGCCAAGCACCAGCAAGCCGAAGATGAGCCCCATGAGTTTGAGGTTGAGGCGCATGTCGCCATTCAACACGTGGCTGAATTCGTGTGCGATCACACCCTGCAGCTCGTCACGGCTGAGCCGGTCGAGTGCGCCACGGGTGACCGCGATGGCCGCGTCGGAGGGCGAGTGCCCGGCCGCGAAGGCGTTGATCCCGGACTCCTGGTCCAGCACATAGATCTCCGGGACCGGCACGCCGGATGCAATCGACATCTCCTCGACCACGTTGCGCAGGCGCTTGAGATGAAAGTCGCGCGGATCCTCCGGCACCAGCGTGCCCCCGAGGCCACGGGCGACGGTGCCGCCGCCCTCGCGCAGGCTCATGGTCTTGAACAGGCTGCCGAGCAGGATCACGGCCAGGGTGATGACCGTCGTCGCGATCAGGGTCGGCAGCAGCGCCGCCTGCGCGTCCGGATCGCCGGGATCGGCGTTGAAACCAAATACGAACAGCACCACCACATCGATGGCCAGCACGATCGTGATCACCGCGAGCAGGAACAACACCAGCAGCCGCCGCGTCTTGCCGCGTGCGGCTGCCTGATGTTCGAAAAAGTTCACCGGACCCGCCCTTGCGGCCTTCAGCCGAAGCTGACGCGGGGTACCTCGCGCTTGGCGGGATCATCGAGTTCCAGATACACCGCAGGGCCGAAGGCGAACATGCCGGCCAGCAGGTTGTTGGGGAACACTTCGCGCTTGTTGTTGTAGCCGAGCACGGCGTCGTTATAGGCCTGCCGGGAAAAAGCGACCTTGTTCTCGGTGCTGGTCAGCTCTTCGGAGAGCTGCATCATGGTGGTGTTGGCTTTCAGGTCGGGGTACGCCTCGGACAACGCGAACAAGCGCCCGAGCGCGCCACTCAGCTGGTTCTCCGATGCGGCGAGTTGCTGGACTGCGGCAGCATCGCCCGGATTGGCGCTGGCCGCCCGCAATCCCGCCACCGCCGTGTTGCGCGCCTGAATGACCGCTTCTAGCGTTTCGCGCTCGTGCTTGATATAGCCCTTGGCGATCTCAACCAGATTGGGGATGAGGTCATGCCGTCGGGTCAGCTGCACGTCGATCTGGCTGAACGCATTCTTGTAGGCATTGCGCGCGGTGACCAGTGCGTTGTAAATGGCAACCAGGAAGAACCCGAGGACCAGCACGATGCCCAGCAGAACAAGTGTAGAAAGCATGGATCACGCCCTCCATCGATCATGCGAAACGCGCTACGATTCAACGTAGGTGGCACATCGGATGTGCCACTATTTCAATGGCTTAAGCCATTGAAATGCAGCGAAACAAAAATCACACTTTTGGTGTAGCGCGTCTGAAAGTCGTTGCGGAGCAACGTACCAGGATGGCCGCTTCAGACGTTGTGACAAAAGTCAGCATAGCATGCGGTCGAGAGACTGCCCGCGAAAGGCACGACGAGCACAAGGTGCCCAATGCACACAAAACGCAATTTCCATTCAATGCTCCTGGCCCTGGTGGGCGCGCTCAATCTTTCGGCGGCCGCCGCGTCGATTGACCCGACCGCGCCGCCGGTGGTGGCTGATCCCGTGGCCGACGAAATCCGCGCATGGGCGCAGACCATCGTCGCCAGCGGCGCCACGCCGGCACTGGCAGTGGCCGTGGTGCGACGGGACCAGCCGGACCTTCTGATCAGTCTCGGCGAGACCGTGGCGGGCAGCGGGGAGGCGGTCGATACGCACACGGTGTTCCGCCTGGCGTCGGTCTCCAAGGGTTTCGCCGCGACCTTGCTGGCGGTGCTGGCCGACGCTGGCTTCCTGACGCTCGACCAGAGCATCGTCGAGCTGGTTCCCGGCCTGCAGCTGGCTGATCCCAATGCCGCGTCGGCATTGACGCTCGAGCGCCTGCTCAGCCACCAGACCGGCCTGCCGCATCACACCGGTGACATGAAGCTCGAGGCGAATGCGCCGCTGGTCGACCTCATCACCTCGCTACCGAAGATCCGCCCGGCGTGTGCGGTTGGCGGTTGCTACGCCTACCAGAACGTAATGTTCAATGTCGCCTCCGACGTTGCCTTCAACGCGGTCGGCAGCTTCTTCCAGCTGGAGTTGCAAAAGCGCCTGTTGCTGCCGCTGGACATGCGCGATTCCTCGGTCGGGCGCGAAGCCCTGATGTCCGGCACCTCGTGGGCGCGTCCGCACGTCTACACCTCACGCGGATGGACCGCAGTCGATCCCAAGCCCACCTACTACCAACTGCCCGCGGCAGCCGGGGTCAATGCCAGCATCCACGACGTCGCCAAGTGGATCCATGCGCATCTCGGTGCCAATCCTGACGTGCTCTCTCCGGAAGTGCTGAGCGCAATCCAGACCACGCGCATCAACACGCCGGGTGAGATGGCTGGGCCGCAATGGCGGCGCGACCGCGTTCGCTCGGCCGGCTACGCGCTCGGCTGGCGCGTGTTCGACTACGCGGGGCAGCGACTGGTCTTCCATGCCGGTGCAGTTCAGGGCTATCGGGCGATGGTTGGGATTTTTCCCGAGCGTGGTTTCGGGATGGCGGTGCTGTGGAATTCGAACAGCGGTGTGCCCGGCGGCATATTCCCCTTGACCCTCGATCGCGAGCTCGGCTTGCCGGGACCCGACTGGCTCAACGTCGTGCAGCTGCAGGCCAGCGCCGCACGCCTGGCACGCCGGATCCACGCCCGGCAACTGGCGACGCCGAAAGGCAGTTCGGGGAAGCGCCGCAAGTCGGGGTAGTGAGAATAGATTTGTTTGTGTTCCGGGATCCGGCGCCGATGTTCGAGAGTGCGGAGCTCTGATTTGGAGTGCGGCGCTCTGCGGAGCGCCGCACTCCAAATTTGTTAAGCGGCCTTTCCGGGCTGTTCGAGGCTCCCCCAGGCCCAACACTAATCCAGGTTGAACTCCAGCCGCTGGCGCGCCTTGGCGGCGACCGGCTTGCCGTTCTCGATGCGTGGCGAGAACTTCCACTGGCTGAGCGCACGGATGGCTTCGCGATCGAAGACGCGGCGCGGGTTGGCGTTGGCCACGGCCACGCCTTCGACATCGCCGGTCGCGGTCACGGTGAAGGACAACTCGACCCAGCCTTCAGTACGACTGCGCAGGGCGTCTTTCGGATACTGCGCGTCGACCCGCCGGGTCAGCGCAAAGTCCTTGCTCTGCGGCGCGGTGGTCGATGCCACCGAGGGCGCTGGCGCGGCTGACGCCACCTGGGTGGGCGGCGTGGTCGCTGGCGTCGTGGTCGGCGGCGGCGCTGCACTTGAGGCTGCCGGACGCGCGGGCGTGGTGGCGGCTGTACGCGGCGGCGTGTTGTCGACGGGTGGCGCGACCGGCGGCGCTGCCGCGGCGGCGGCTGCAGCGGCGGCCTGCTCACGGGCGCGGGTTTCGGCCAGCTTGGCTTGCTCTTCTTCGGCCGCCTGCTTCTGGTCGGCTGCCCTGCGCTGGGCGACGATGCGCTGCTCAAGCGAGGTCACGATCACCGATGTCGGCGACGCGCGCTTCAGCAGCGCGACCGCGACTTGCGCCTCGTCGAGGCGGTTGCCGTCGATCAGTTGCTCGGTCACGCCTTGCGCCATCGGCATCAGCTCGAGGATGGCCAACTGGGCATGGCGGTTTTCAGGCTCGGCATCGAGCACGCGCAGGTAGTACTCGATCGCATTGTCACCAACCGGCTGCACCATGCGCTGCTCGCGCATCGCCGTGCTTGCGGCCGCCAGCAGTTGCGCGACCGTCAATGCCGGTGCGGCCTCTACCGGCGGGGCGACGGTGGGGGTCGCCGCAACCGGTGCCGCGGGAGCCGCTGGTGCGGGTTCGGGGGCATCGTCACCACAGCCCGACAAACTGCCGAGCGCTGCCAGCATCAGGATCAGCGGCAGGGCACGTACCGTATTTGCGTTGCCTTTATTCATCAATCACCTCGCTCCCCATCTCGCCAAGTGAGCGCTTTTCCGCCTCCCCAGGTCGGACTGTGACCACAATCACAGTAAAAAACGCGTCCAACTGAAGGTTACACGAATAGGTCGGTCTCGTGAAAAGAGTGTGGTTTTGTTCTCAATTCCGGTTAAGCAATGTTTCTAAAGCTTGCGCGCGATCTTCCTGCAGCAACGGCTCGATCACGTTGTCGAGCGCGCCTTCCACGATCTCCTCGAGCTGGTACAGGGTCAGGTTGATACGATGATCGGTCAGCCGGCCCTGCGGAAAATTGTAGGTGCGGATACGTTGCGAGCGATCACCGCTGCCGACCTGCAGCTTGCGGTCGGCCGATTGCAGGTCGGCGGCCTTGGTGCGTTCGGCATCCAGCAGGCGTGCCTGCAGCAGGCTCAGGGCGCGGGAACGGTTTTTGTGCTGGGAGCGCTCGTCCTGGCATTCGACCACGGTGCCGGTGGGCAGATGGGTGATGCGAATGGCCGAATCGGTCTTGTTCACATGTTGCCCGCCGGCGCCGGAGGCGCGGAAGGTGTCGACCTTGAGATCTGCCGGATTGATGGCGGTGGCTTCGATCGCATCGAGCTCCGGCAGGATCGCAACCGTGCATGCCGACGTGTGGATGCGGCCCTGCGCTTCGGTTGCCGGCACTCGCTGGACGCGATGGGTGCCGGATTCGAACTTGAAGCGCGAGTAGGCACCCTGGCCTTCGACGCGCGCGATCACTTCGCGAAAGCCGCCATGCTCGCCGAGACTCTGGCTCAGGATCTCCACTCGCCAGCCGCGGCGCTCAGCGTAGCGCTGGTACATGCGAAACAGGTCGCCCGCGAAGATCGCGGCCTCGTCGCCGCCGGTGCCTGCGCGAATTTCCAGGAACAGGTTGCGGCCGTCGCGCTCGTCGGTGGGGATCAGGTTGAGCGCCAGGCCCTGGCTCAAGGCTTCGAGCTTGCCGCCGAGCGCGTCGATCTCGCTGCGTGCCATTTCGCGCATCTCGCCGTCATCTTCTTCGAGCATCAGTTGAGCCGCGCTCAGGTCTTTTTCCAGGCGCAGGTATTCGTCGAAATCGCCGCCAATCTGTTCCATCTGCGAGTTTTCGCGCGACAGCTCGCGAAAGCGATTGCCGTCGGCCAGCGTTTCCGGCTGCGAAAGCAACAGCTGTACTTCCTGGAGGCGTTCCTGCATCGCCTCGAGTTTTTGCCGAATACGTGGATTCATTCAGTGCGCTGTCCGTTTGCATCTAGTGGTTCAAGGGCGAGCAGCCGCACCGCCATCTCCAGGAATTCCTCGTCGCCGAGCGCGGCGGCGCTGCGCAGGCCCACGGTGGGGCGATGCAGCAGCTTGTTGGTGAGCGCGTGCGATAGCTGGGCCAGCACCGCCTCGGGCGGCTCGCCGTTGTGCAGGCGCCGGAGCGCGCGCGCCAGGGTCTGTGCGCGCGCCAGTTCGGCGCGACCCCGCATGTCGACGATGGCGCCGGCGGCCAGGCGCTCGCGCCACCAGCTCATGAATCCGTCGACATGCAGCGCGACCATCGATTCGGCTTGCGCAGCGGCAGCACGACGCCCACGCATGCCTTCCTCGACGACGCTGCGCAGGTCATCGATGGTGTAGAGATAGACATCCGCCAGCTCGCCCGCCGCGGCCTCGATATTGCGTGGCACGCCGAGATCGACAGCGAACAGCGCATGCCGCTTGCGTGCCGCGAACGCTTGCCGCAGCGCGGCCGCGCTGACCAGCGGCGTGCTCACGTGCGCGGCGGTGATGAGGATGTCGCAGTCGGCCAGGTGGGTCTGCAGGTCTTCCAGGCGCGCGGCCTGGGCGCCGATGCGGTCAGCCAGCGTGCGCGCGCGTTCGAGCGTGCGATTGACCACCACGATGCGACGGACGCCGGCTCCGATCAGGTGGCGGGCGGCGAGCTCCACGGTCTCGCCGGCACCGACCAGCACCACGTGGCGCTTGTGCATCTCGTCGAAGACCTGAGTGGCGAGGCGCACCGCGGCGTAGGCCACCGACACCGCATTGGCACCCAGGCGGGTCTCGGTGCGCACATTTTTGGCGACCGCAAAACTGCGTTGCAACAGCTGTTCGAGCGGGCCCGACAGCGTGCGCGCGTCCTGCGCGAGCCGGTAGGCCTGTTTGAGCTGGCCCAGGATTTGTGGCTCGCCAATCACGAGCGAGTCGAGGCCGGTAGCGACACGGAAGATGTGCCGGACGGCCGCCGCGTCCTGGTGCTGGTAGGTGGCGCTGCCGAGCTCGGCCCGAGCGAGGCCGTGGAAGCGCAGCAACCATTCCAGCGCATTGCCCTCCGACCCTGGCGCGTAGTCCACATAGACTTCGGTGCGATTGCAGGTGCTCAGGATTGCCGCGGCGCCGACGCCGGGTAGCTCATGCAGATTCTTCAGCGCGGCCGGCGTACGCTCAGGCGCAAACGCCACCCGCTCGCGCAGGGCGAGCGGGGCGCTGGCGTGATTGATGCCGATCGCCAGAATGGCCATTTACCCAGAAACCTCAGTTGACCGTTTTTCGCGCTGCATAGGACGATGATTCTTTTGCCTTTTTCGCAACGGGGCCGGCGCACCTATCGGGCGACCGTCGCTCCGTCCACCTGAGGTTTCTAGGTAGAATGCCGCAGCATGCCTTGTACCGAACGGAATTGTCCTTGGGCGTTACAGTGAAGATCAAGCCGAGCCGCCCGCGCGCGGCCCGGTGGTTGTCGCGCGTGCTGCGGGCAACCGCTCTCGGCCTGGCGCTGCTCGCAAGCGTACCGCCGGCGCTGGCGACACCCGGATCGGACCGGACGGCAGTGCTGGAAGCGGCGCTCATCGGCGAGTTCGCGCTGCAGGGCGGCGATATTCCACGTGCTGCCGAACGCTATGGAGAGGCGGCGGAGCACAGCACGCAACCCGAGCTGATCGAACGCGCCGCGACCGTCGCACTCTACGCGAAGAACTATGAAGCGGCGGCAAAGGTCGGCAAGCGCTGGCTGAGCCTGGTCCCCGGCGCGGTCGGTGCGCACCGTACGCTCGCCTGGGCGGCACTGGCGCGCGACCAGATCCCGGCCGCGGACGAGCAACTGCGCGCGCTCCTGGCCCAAGGCACGCTCGACGCGCAGCGGGCCGTCGCCCAAGTGCTGGTCGCTGCCGAAAATCGCAAGAGCGCGCCCGCTGAGCTCGACGCGCTGGTCGCGACCGGATCGCTCACGCCGATCGAAAACGGTCCGGTGTGGTCCGCGGTTGCCAGCAATCTCGGCGAAAGCAGGCTCGCCATGGATCTCGCTGCGGTCGAGACCAAGCGCAATCCCAAGAGCGCCGAGGCCTGGCGCCGGCGTGCGCAGGCGGAACTCGCGGCGGGCAAGCCGGCGCTCGCACGCGCCTCGCTGCAGCGAGCGATCAAGCTGCAGCCCGAAGATTTCGATCTGCGCCTGGCCCTCGCCGCGATCCTGTCGCAGTCGGGCGATATCAAGGCCGCTGACAAGCTGTTGTCGCAGGCAAGCCAGCAGGATGACCGCCTGTTCGCGGCACGCCTGGCCAATGCCGCGGCCAAGGTCGACCAGAAGACGCTCGCCCGGATCGAACGCGCCCTCGAAAAGGCCAAGCCGGAAAACGTAAAGACGCGCGCCTTCCTGCTGGGCCAGCTGGCCGAGCTGCGCGAGCAGCCGGACATGGCGCTGCGCTGGTACGCCCAGGAACCCGCCGGGGCGGCCTGGCACGACGCGCAATTGCGCCGTGCAGTGTTGCTCGCACGCGATTCCAAGGACCTGTCCGCCGCGCGGACGCTGCTGGTCGAAGCGCGCGCGAAATCAACCGAGGTCGACCAGCGCGTCGATGCCTGGCTGCTGGAAGCCGAGCTGCTGACACCCACCGATCGGGTGGCCGCGCTCAAGGTCTACGACGAGGCGATCGGCCAGCTGCCGAGGGACTCGCGCCTGTTGTATGCGCGCGCGCTGTTTCGTGTCGCGGACAACGACGTGCCCGGGCTGGAAGCCGACCTGCAGCGCATCCTGAGCCTCGATCCGGAAAATCCGCAGGCGCTGAATGCACTCGGCTATACGCTGGCCGACCGCACCGATCGCACTACCGAGGCGCTCGGCTACATCCGTCGCGCGCTCGCGCTGCAACCGGACGATGGCGCTTTCGTCGACAGCATGGGCTGGGTGCAATTCCGGCTCGGGAATATCGACGAGGCCCTGGTCCACCTGCGCCGCGCCTATGAGCTGGTACCCGATGGCGAAGTGGCCGCGCACCTCGCCGAGGCCCTGTGGGTCGCCAAGAAGCAGAGCGAAGCCCGCGAGCTGTGGCGCGATGCGCTCAAGCGCTGGCCGGACAACAAAGCGCTCACCGACAGCATCAAGCGCCTCGATCCGGACTTCAGTCCGTGAGAGCGCTCATCTGGTTGTTGGTGGCACTGTCCTTGAGCGCCTGTGTGTCGCGTGCCCCGCGACCCGGCGATGCGGCCGCGACTGCGCTCGGCGAATCGCGACTGTTGCAACGCGAACAGGCACTTGGCGCAGCCACGGAGTTTCGCCTCAGTGGTCGCATCGCGATCAGCGACGGCAAGGACAGCGGCAGCGGCAGCTTCGACTGGGACCAGCGCGCGGGTGCTTTCACGCTCAACTTCACGGCGCCCGTGACCGCCCAGAACTGGCGCCTGGAAGCGTCATCGACACAGGCACTGCTGATCGAATCCAACGGTGCCATCCGCGTGGCTGAAAACGCCGAGGCCTTGCTCGCGCGCGAGCTCCACTGGCAGTTGCCGACCGATTCCATGCGCTATTGGGTCCGCGGCCTGCGTGCGCCCGGCAGCGACAGCGAAACCGAGTTCGATGCCGACGGCGAGCTCGTCCTGCTGCGCCAGAATGGCTGGGAGATCCGCTATCCCGCCTTCGACAACCTGCAGAAGCCATCGCTGCCGAAGAAGGTGTTCGCCAGGAACGGCGAGCACCAGGTGCGCATCTCGGTGCGTAAATGGTCTTCGTAGGTCACGTTGGGCCCGCGTCGCGACGGTTTTTCGCGATTGGTTATTCGGGCACTACGTGACACGGTAACGTGGTCCTGGCTTTTGGTGGTCTGCGCTGTGCGCGGACTCTTTCTGGTTGAGCTGCAGAAGCGTCCGCGCGCAGCGCAGACCCACCACAGGCAGGAGCCTCAAACGGGGCGCATTTTGGCCGAACCTCTGGCCGACATCACTCAACACGACGCGGGCGCAACGTGACCTACGAAAGCTCCCAGCTCACGGTTTTTCCCCCCGCCAAGCTCAACCTGTTCCTGCACATCGTTGGGCGGCGAGCGGATGGGTATCACCTGCTGCAGACGGTGTTCGAGATCATCGACTGGTGCGATGAACTTAAGCTCACGGTGCGCGCGGACGGTCGCATCATTCGCCACGGCGGGGCGGCTGAGGTAGCAGACGAGCAGGATTTGGTGGTGCGCGCAGCTCGCGCACTGCAGATGGCCAGCGCGACGCGGCTGGGCGCCGACCTCGCGTTGGTCAAGTCGATCCCACAAGGCGCAGGTCTCGGCGGTGGCAGCAGCGACGCCGCCGCGACCCTGTTGGGCCTAAACCAGCTCTGGGAGCTCGGCATGTCGAGCGCCGACTTGAGTGAAGTCGGGCTGCGGCTGGGCGCAGACGTGCCGGTCTTCATTCAACAGCAACCGGCCTGGGCCGAAGGCATCGGGGAAATCCTGACGCCGCTGACCTTCGTCGAACGCGAGTATCTCGTCGTGTTCCCCGCCGTAACCCTTGCAACAGCGCCCATGTTCGCCGATCCCAGGCTCGTTCGTAACTGCGTCCCTATCAAGCAGCACAAGTATCTCGCCGGCGCGACGTTGGGAAATGTATTCGAGCCGGTTGCCTTCGCGCTCTCGCCGCCCACCGCCGCCGCCGCCCACTGGCTCGAGCAGCGGATCGGTCCGGTCCGCATGACCGGCAGTGGCAGCGCGCTGTTTGTCGGGATCGATGATGCGGCCAGCGTCAGCGCGGCGATGGCAGACGCGCCGGGCAGCTGGCAATGGCGTTGCGTTTCCTCCCTCGCGAATTGGTTTGACAAGCCTCGACGCCGACCGCGAAAATAGCGGGCTCCGTAGCATCAAGCTGACCGGCTTCGAAAGACGCCCGTTTTCGTGATGCTGCGGCCGGCTTGGGGCGTCGCCAAGCTGGTAAGGCACGGGATTTTGATTCCCGCATTCCTAGGTTCGAGTCCTAGCGCCCCAGCCAACTCTCTTCAAAGAGTCATTTGTGAGCAGCAAGCGTACCGATCCCAGCGCACCCGGTCTGATGATTTTCACCGGGAGCGCGCATCCGCGACTCGCCAGCTCGATTGCATTCGAGCTCGGCGTGCCGTTGGGCAAGGCCAATGTCGGACGCTTTTCCGACGGCGAGGTCGCCGTCGAGATCATGGAGAACGTTCGCAGCCAAAACGTCTTCCTGATTCAGCCAACGTCGCCGCCGACCGCGGAGACGCTGATGGAACTGCTGGTGATGGTCGACGCGTTCAAGCGTGCGTCGGCCGCATCCGTGACCGCGGTGATTCCCTATTTTGGCTATGCCCGCCAGGACCGACGCGCACGCAATGCACGCGTGCCGATCACGGCGAAGGTCGCCGCCGACATCATCGGCACGGTGGGAACCGACCGCGTGCTCACGGTCGACCTGCACGCCGAGCAAATCCAGGGTTTCTTCGACGTCCCGCTCGATAACGTCTATGCGTCGCCGGTGCTGCTGGCCGATATGTGGCGCAACTACGCCGGCGACCCGCTGATCGTGGTGGCGCCGGACGTCGGCGGCGTGGTTCGCGCCCGCGCGATGGCCAAACGCCTCGACGACGCCGAGCTTGCGATTATCGACAAACGTCGCCCCAAGGCGAACGAGTCGGTGGTCATGAACCTCATCGGCGACGTCGCGGGCAAGACCTGCATCATGGTCGACGACATTGTCGACACTGCCGGCACCCTTTCCGCTGCTGCTCGCGCACTCAAGGAGCGCGGCGCCCGCAAGGTCGTGGCCTACTGCGTCCACCCGGTGCTCTCGGGCCCCGCGATCGACAACATCAGCAACTCGCAGCTCGACGAGCTGGTGGTCACCGACACCATCGCCCTGCGCCCCGAAGCCCGCGCCTGCAGCAAGATCCGCCAACTCTCCGTCGCCGAGCTCCTCGCCGAAACCATCCGCCGAATCGCCGGAGGAGAAAGCGTCAGCTCGCTGTACGTGGATTGATCCGCGTCCGATCAAGTTCTTTTTTTTGACGCAAACGAACGCAAATAAAAGGAGCAAGTTACGCAAAAAGAGCTGCAGCGATAACGTGTTTTTTTTGCGTCCTTTTGCTCCCTTTGCGTTCATTTGCGTCAAGGCTTTTCGCGGTCTGAGTTTGCGAGGATCGAGGTGTCAGCGCTGCGCACTCACCAGTGCTCAGCGCTCACCCCTCGGGGTCGGCTGGTCGCAGGTCGATGTCACGGGCGGTGGGGCGGGGCGAATGAGTCGCCGCGTTTTTCTTTATGCATTCCCGGATGGAATGCTTCACTCAAAGGAACAACATCATGGCCAAAGTTCAAAAGGTGCCGGTCGAATTCCGCGCCGACGAGGGGAAGGGTGCGAGCCGCCGCCTTCGTCGCGCTGGAAAAGTTCCGGCGATTCTCTACGGGGGTGGCCTCGAGCCGCGCGCGTTGCAGATCGATCAGTTGTTGGCTTATCGCTACGCAAAGAGCGAGTGGTTCTATACCAACATCCTCGAGCTCGAGGTCGGCAACGAGACGCAGAAGGCGCTGGTCCGTGCGCTGCAGCGTCATCCGTACAAGCCGATGCTGCTGCACATCGACTTCCAGCGCGTCTCCGAGAACGAGCCGGTGCGCCTGCGCGTTCCGTTCCACTTCATCAACCAGGAAATCTCGCCGGCCGGCAAGACCAGTGGCGTGCTCGTGCTGCACGAGCTCAATGACCTGTGGATCAGCTGCCTGCCGAAAGACCTGCCGGAGTTCATCGAGGTTGACCTCGCCGAGCTCAAGGAAGGCGACACCATCCACATCTCCGACCTCAAGCTGCCGCCGGGCGTCGACGTGCCCTCGCTCAAGCTTGGTCGCGAGCACGATTCGGCCGTGGTCGTGGCGCGCATGACCGCAGAAGAAGCAGTTGAAGTCCCGGCGGAAGGCGCGGCAGCGGCCGCTCCGGCTGCTGGCAAAGGCAAGAAGCCTGCCGCGGCTGCGCCGGCGAAGGCCGCTGCGGCTGCTCCGGCTGCGAAGAAGCCCGCTGCCAAGAAGTAAGTGCTGAAGTTTGACAGGTCCATCCATGGACCTTTCAAGCAGGCTGCACCAAGAATGGCTTTTTTGTTTCGCTTCATTTTCAAGGACTTGAGCCCTTGAAAATGGCGGCACGTCGATGTGCCGCGCGGGTTCGAAACTGACGGTTCGGATGAGCGGCCGGCATCGCCGGTCGCTCATCATTCGGAACACACGATGACCATCAAAGTCGTTTTCGGGCTCGGCAATCCCGGTCCCGAGCATGCGCGGCAGCGCCACAATGCGGGATTCTGGTTTGCCGACGAACTCGCGGACCAGCTGCGCGTGCGCCTGCTCAGCGAGCCGAAGTTGCATGCGGACATCGGCCGGGTCGGCGGCGGTGAGCCATTGCTGATCGTCAAGCCCACCACTTACATGAATCGCAGCGGCCAGACGGTCGTTGGCGTTCTCCATTACTACAAGATCGAGCCCGAAGAAGCCTTGATCGTGCATGACGACCTGGATCTGTTGCCTGGCGTGGTGCGGCTCAAGTTCGATGGCGGTCACGGCGGACAGAACGGTCTCCGGGATACCATCTTGCAGCTCGGCCACGCGCGCTTTCACCGGTTGCGCGTCGGCATCGGCCATCCCGGCCGCAAGGAGCTGGTTACACCCTGGGTGCTCGGCAAGCCCAACATCGCCGACGAGACTGCGCTGCGCAATGCCATTGGCCTGGCCTTGACCGTGTTCCCACTTATCCGCGAAGGGCAGTTCGACCGGGCCATGCAGTTGATGCATACGCCGGCAAAGGGCTGAAGATCAAAAGTTCAACGCAGAGACGCAGAGACGCAGAGACAGCAAAAGAGAGAACAGCAACACAGACAAACATCAGCTCAGAGCGCCAATCCCCGTTCCTGGCCAACCGACAAGATAAAAAACGCCTTTGCCGTTCTCTTTTTTGCTTCCTCTGCGTCTCTGCGTTGAACTCTTGATCCTCCTTTTCGCTTCACTCACCATTTTCAAGAATCGGAAACTCCATGGGCATCAAATGCGGCATCGTCGGTCTGCCCAATGTCGGCAAGTCCACGCTCTTCAACGCGCTCACCAACGCGGGCATCGAAGCGGCGAATTATCCGTTCTGCACGATCGACCCGAATGTCGGCGTGGTGCCGGTGCCTGATCAGCGGCTGCAGGCGCTGTCGCTCATCGCCAAGCCACTCAAGATCATTCCGACCACCTTCGACTTCGTGGACATTGCCGGCCTGGTCAAGGGCGCGGCGACTGGCGAGGGCCTGGGCAACCAGTTCCTCGCGCACATCCGTGAGGTCGATGCGATCGCGCACGTCGTGCGCTGTTTCGAAAATCCGGACGTGATCCACGTCGCCGGCAAGATCGATCCAATCTCCGACATCGACACCATCGACACCGAGCTTGCGCTCGCGGATCTCGACAGCATCGAGAAGGCGCTCAATCGCGCCGAACGTTCGGCCAAGGCCGGCGAGAAAGACGCGATAGCGCGCCGCCCCGTACTGCAGAAGATCCGCGACGCGCTGTACCAGGGCATTCCGGCACGCACCGTCGAGCTCGAGCCGGAAGAGCGCGCCCTCATGCGCGAGTACTTCCTGCTCACCTTGAAGCCGGTCATGTACATCGCCAACGTCAAGGAAGACGGTTTCGAAAACAATCCCTTCCTCGATGCCGTCCGCGCCCGTGCCGCCAAGGAAGGCGCTGAAGTCGTGCCGGTCTGCGCGTCGATGGAGGAAGAGATCGGCAAGCTCGAGGATGCCGACAAAGCTGAATTCCTGGCTGACATGGGCCTCGACGAGCCCGGCTTGAATCGGGTCATCCGTGGCGGCTACAAACTTCTCGGCCTGCGCACCTATTTCACCGCCGGCGAGAAAGAGGTCCGCGCCTGGACCATCAAGGCCGGATTCACCGCCCCACAGGCCGCAGGCGTGATCCACACCGACTTCGAAAAAGGGTTCATCCGCGCCGAAACCATTTCCTACGACGACTACATCCGCCTCAAGGGCGAGCAGGGTGCCAAGGAAGCGGGCCGGCTACGTCTGGAAGGCAAGGAATACGTGGTTCAGGAAGGCGACGTGCTGCATTTCCGGTTCAACGTCTAACTGGTGAGCAAGGGCACAAAGCCATCCACAGATTACACAGATGAAAAGCGGATGACGCAGATTAAAACGCAAGCGTTTTGGTGAATTGCGCTATTTGCTTACCCCGGGGCAAGAACCCTCCAAATATCCCGGACCCGAGCCTGGACATGCCTTCATCTGTGTAATCCGCTTTTCACCTGCGTAATCTGTGGATAAATCTTTTTTCTCATGATTGATTTTAGTTCGCCGCCACTTCCTGTGCGTACATCGTCTCCGGCGCGTTGGTCGGCAGCGCCTGGACCTGGCGTTGGTCGTGGCCGTACAGGTCCTTGGCGAATACCAGGGTGCCGTCGTCATTGACCCAGGTGGTCTGGTAGACGATGTACACCGGAATGTGCTCGGGCAACTTGACGTGCTTCTCTTTGCCCGAGTCCATTGCAGCCTGGATGCTGGCGTCGTCCCATTCCGGGTTGTTGCGAAGTACCCAGCGCGCCATCTCGAATGGCTTCTCGAGGCGCACGCAGCCGTGGCTCAGGCTGCGCTCGGCGCGGGCGAACAACGTGTCGGTCGGCGTGTCGTGCAAGTAGACGTTATGTTCGTTCGGGAACAGGAACTTGACGTGGCCGAGTGAATTGCTGGCGCCCGGGCGCTGGCGTACACGCACGGCTGGATCGCTCAAGTTCACGCTGGCGATATCCACCGGCTTGCCGTTGCGCAGGACTTCCATGTTCTTCCGGCGCAGGTAGCCAGGGTCTTTGGCCAGGCCCGGGCGCACTTCGCCCTTGAGGATACTTGGCGGGACGTTCCAGTAGGGGCTCAGCACCACGGTCTGGATCGCGCCGCTGAAGATTGGGGTCGGCGTGGTCCGCGTCCCGGTGATGACGCGCATTTCCAGCGCAGTCGAGCGATCTTCCACGGCGGTCAGCTGGAAGGTGGGCACGTTCACCAGCACGTGGGTGTCGCCGAGCTGCTCAGGTAGCCAGCGCCAGCGCTCGAGATTGATTTCGAGCTGGCGTACACGCTCGCTCAACGGGATGTTCATCGCCGCCAGGGTTTCCGTGCCGGGGATCCCATCGTCATTGAGGCCATGCTCGCGCTGGAATTGCTTGATCGCTTCCATCAGCGGTTCGTCGAGCTGCTCGGACGTGATGGCGTGATTGGCACTGAGCACGGTGGGTGCAGGCGGGCCCATGAAGTCGTCCGCCAGCTCATGATTTGACGCGGCCAGGACTGCAGCGGGTTGCAACTGGCCACTGGCAATCAGTCGCGCGCGAATCGCCGGGATTTCAGCGCCCGACTTGCCGGGCTTGACCTTGGCTTTCTCCGGGACCAGCGGCCATGCACTGTGCTTGGCCTGCGCCCGGTAGTCGGCCAACGCGGCGCGCAGGAGCTCATATTGAGGGTGCTGCGGCGCGGCGCTGCGCAGGCTGGATTCGACGCCATCCGATCGCGTCGCCTGGTAGATCAGTGCACCGTAGTCGAGCGCGGTCGTGTCCGCCCATTGGCGGTCGCGTTGCTCCGGGATCAGCATGCCCTGCTGCAGGTCTCGCGCGAGCCTGACGGCGATGAAGCTCAAGGTGGTATCGGCTTCAGCAAGCTCGGCGGGCGCCAGCTCGGAATCGGCATCCAGCAGCGCAAGCCGGTCAATCGAGGCCAGATCGTAGCGAGTGATATCCAGCCCATCCTGGGCGCTGTTGCGAACAGCGTCACGCAGTCCGTTGATCTGCGGGCGCGGCTTGCCGTGGGCAAACCAGAGCGGCCGGTCCGCGTTGCGGGCGTAGGCACCCAGCGTCGCGGTCCAGAGTTCGGGCTCGATCGCTGCGATCGCCGGCGGGGCAGTCAAATCGAGCGCCTTTTCCGGCGCCGGGGGCGCAAACAGGACACCGATCGGCGTGCTCGGCACGACCGACTGTTTCGTCCTCTCCTGGCCCCACTGGCAGCTGACGACGCTGGTCAGCGAGAGCGGCAGCAGCAGACCCAACAACAGTTTCCGAGATTGCATTTTCTTGTCTACCCAGGTGGCTTACGGATAAGGCACTGCAACCTGCGTGCCAGCCGGGTTGGGCTTCACATCCGCGCCTTTCAGACAAGAAACGTCGACCAAGCCATGCGCGGGACAAGGTCGATGACATTTCGTGTTGTTTTTTGCACGCTCTTTGCCCGCGTTTCGACATAAGCTTCACTCAGCTCTTCGCATCTCGTGCACTTTTGAGGCGAAGAGAGCCAACACAAACCCTTGACTTCATGAGGATTGCCTTCTGGCCATTCGCTTTGTCCGCTCTCTCTGCGTGCTCGGCTTCGCGCTGCTCGCCTCCACTCCGGCCATGGCCGGCGTCCTGCCCAGCAATGCGACGCTCGCGCGGCTCGCGCCCAAGGCCAACGCCGACGCGATCGAGCTCGCCCTCAACGCGATCCAATGTGCACAGGCGCATGGACAGGGCAGTAATGCCACCCGCCTGACTTTGATCGACTATTCGTTGTCCTCGTTGACGCCGCGCCTTTGGGTCTTCGATCTCGCCAGCCAGAAGCTCTTGTTCGAAGAGCACGTCGCCCACGGGCAAGGCAGCGGCGAGAATTATGCAAATGCGTTTTCGAACAACGAGGGCAGCCATCAGACCAGCCTCGGGCTGTTCCTGACGGCAGGCACCTACCAGGGCGCCAACGGCTATTCGCTGCGCCTGAAGGGGCTTGATCCCGGCATCAACGATCGGGCGATGGATCGCGCGATCGTCATGCACGGCGCTCCCTATGTCGACCCGATTGCTGCCAAGGCGCGCGGCCGCCTCAGTCGCAGCTGGGGTTGCCCGGCACTGCGCACCGCCGTTGCTGCTGAAGTGATCGACACCATCAAAGGCGGCAACTTCATCTTCTCGTACTACCCCGACAAGACCCTGCTGGCCCGCACCCAACTCGCGAAATGCCAAGGTACGTCGACCTTGCTTGCCAGCACCGGCGCCAGCAGAGGCTCCGCGCGCGCCGCTCCGTAGAAGTCAACACGGGCAGAAAAAGGTAGGTCATGTTGTCCGCGAAGCGGACTACTTGACGCTCTTGCCTTCCTACGCCGTCAAGTAGATCGCTGCGCGATCAACATGACCTACGTTAAGCCGGCACCCACGTCATTCCCAAAGCGTGACTTTGTCCGTCGTCAGCACGTATGACGACGCGGCGATGTCGTTCTTGGTGGCTTCCACTTCTAGCGTGCCTTCGACCCAGTAGGCGTCGTAGATGTCGGTGACGGAGATGGGTTTTGCGAGCTTGGCGAAGATGATCTGGTTGGGTGGCGGCGGGGGTACGTGGATGCAGGCGCCGAAGTAGGGGACGATGAAGAATTCCGTCATTTTCTGGTCGGACACCTCGACCGGCACGATGTAGCCGGCGATGCGCACCTTGTTCCCGTCGAGACCCTCGACCACGCGGGAGCTGCCCTGTTGCTGGGCTTTGAACATTCCCTTGTGCTCGACAGCCGGTGACTCGGTGAGCGCCTTGACCTCGTCCTTCGGCATGAGCTCGAGCCAGTCGAGCTCACGGGGCTTGGGTTCCGCCTGCGCGGCACCGGTCAGAGCGAGCAGCAGCAATGCGGTAAATCGCGATCGGGCCATTTCAAATCCTGACGGGGGCTCATGCCTATGTGCGGACTGTGAGCCCGTCTGCAAGGGTGTTTCGATAAGCCATACAGGCGGGGATCAGGCCGGCCAGCATCCCGGCGACGATCACGGTTGCCAGCAGGGCGGCTTCGTGCGGTGAGGCTTGCATCGGTTGCAGGTAGAGACCGCTGTTGCGCCCGATCAGCGGGGCCAGCAGGGCGAATGCAAGGGTGGTAAGGAGCAGCCCGAGCGTTGCGGCCGCAGTGGCGAGCAGGGTCGATTCGAACACCAGCAGCGCCGCGATGTGCCAAGGCTGCGCACCGACCGCGCGCAGCACGGCCATTTCCCGGCGGCGCTCACCGAGGGTCGTAACCAGCGCCGTCAGCATCCCGAGCAGCCCAGCCAGGACCACGCAGCCAGCAATCACCAGCAGTGACTTTTCGGCGACGCCGACGACTCCCCACAGCTCGGCCAGCGCCAGTCCAGGAAGGATGGCCAGCAGCGCTTCCGGTTCGTAGTCATTGAGCTGGCGCGCCAGCCCGAGCGCCGCAGCGCGGTTGTTCAAGCCGACGAAGATTGCGGTCAGGGCGGGCTTCGCGGTCGCGGGCCCGTGCCCGAATTGCGCGTGGATGGCATCGATGCCGGCGAGCGGCACGTGAATCGTGCGGTCGACCGGCGTGCCCGTGCGCGCCAGCACGCCGACGACCTGGAACGGATGTTCCGCATGCACGCTGATCGCGGCACGGCCGCCACCGTGGGCGACCTCGATCTCGGACCCTGGGCCGTAGCCGAGCGTGGCGGCGACGTCAGCCCCGATTACCGCATCGTAGTCACCTTCCAAACGGCCACCGTCGGTGATTTCGAGCTGCCTGCGCGCTCCGTAGCGGAAATACTCGAAATAGTCGTTATTGGTACCAAGCACCCGAAAGCCACGGTGGGCATCGCCGAGCGACAACGGGATGGTCCAGGCCACCGTATCCTCGGCCGCCAGCGCATGCCACGTCGCCTGGCTCAGCGTATTGCTCGGCTCGCCAATGCGAAAGACCGAGAACAGCAGCAACTGGACTGCACCCGTGCGCGCGCCGACGATCAGATCCGTGCCCGAGACGGTGCTGCTGAAGCTGCTGCGCGTCTGCGCCCGCACGCGCTCGACAGCCAGGAGCAGCGCGACACTCAGTGCGAGCGTGCACAGGCTGAGCGCCGCCGCGAGTCGCCGGTTCCACAGGCTTGCTAATGCAACACGCAAGATCATGCCGGCACCATACCGGCGCGATTGAGTGCGCCGAGCTCGAGGCTGCGATCGAAGCGCGTTTCCAGGCTGCGATCGTGGCTGACGAACAGCACGGCGGACTCAGCACGCGCACACTCGGCGAACAGCAGCGCCAGGAAGCTCTCGCGGGTCTCCGCATCCAGCGCCGAGGTGGGCTCGTCAGCAATCAACAGCTCCGGCGCACCGATCAAGGCGCGCGCCGCAGCCACGCGTTGCTGTTGCCCGACCGAGAGCTCGGCCGCCGGGCGCCCGGCAACCGCTGCACCAGCGAGCTCCAGCCGCTCCAGCAATTGCCGTGCTTCGATCGTCGCCTGGGTGCCCAGACGTGCGCGCCGGCGCGGTGAAAACTCAAGCGCCAGCAGCACATTCGCGAGCGCGTCGAGGTACGGCAGCAGATTGAACTGCTGGAAAATCAGTCCGATATGGTCCGCGCGGAAGCGATCACGCGCACTGCCCCTGAGTTGCTGGAGGTCGGTCCCGAGGATGCTGATGCTGCCGCGCTGCGCCTGCAGGACGCCGCCGATCAAGCCGAGCAGGCTGCTCTTTCCCGAGCCACTGGGGCCGCGCAGAAACAACCTCTCGCCACGCTCGAGGCGCAGCTCCGGAATCTCCAGCAGCGGCCGCCCCGGATGCCAGCCGAAGCGCAGGTTTTCGATTTGAAGCATGGCGATCCTGCAGACATGACGGCGACAAGTGCTTCAGCCTCGAGTGTTATAGTGTTACACCTGAGGCGACAATGCCCTTTGCATCTTTGAGCAATGTCACACCATAACCGACAACACGGAGCGATCAGCTGGGACAGCCTCGGGGCGACCGCGTCGCTGGCGTGCGCGCTGCATTGCGCCGCACTGCCGCTGATCTTCGGACTGTTGCCAGGGGTGCAGCTGGCGCTTTCCGCGGCGGCACCGGAATGGAGCGGACTCGCAGGCCTGCTGCTCTGGAGCCACGAGGCCGAGCGCTACGTGGTTTCGATCGTGCTCGTTTTCGCTGCGGTGGTTCTCGGGCTCGCCTTTCGCCGGCATCGTTCGCGCTTGCCGTTGATGGTGGCGCTGGTGGCTGGCGTGTTGATGTCGATCGGGGCGTTCGGACACTGGGAAGCAGCTGAGCAATCGCACGTCCTGTTTCAGGTGGGCGGCGGCCTCGGCATCGCGCTGGCACACTTGCTCAACCTGCGCGCCCTCCACCGCGCCCCGCGCCATGCGGCTCCCGACTCCCCCTTGATCGCGGGCGTACGCTAGAAGAGCGAGAGCCTTATCCACAGATTACACAGATAAAAGCGGATTAAGAGCATCCATCTATGTGGGTCCGCTCCTAATCTGCGTAAATCTGCGAAATCTGTGGATAGAGCTTTTCAGCAGCTAGTCACCCCTCCAGCTTCTCCGCCAGCTCCATCCACTCGGTCTCGGCGGATTCGCGTTCGGCGGTGAGGCGCTTCCGTTCGGTCAGCAGACGCTGCAGTTCTTCGGCCTGGTTGCCCGGCAGGGCGGCGGTGACAGCGAGGCTGTCTTCAATGCGTAGCTCTTCCTGGGTCAGCTTGGCGATGCTGTCTTCGAGCCGCTTGAGGCGATTGCTCATGTTGCGCCGCTCGCGATGGTCGACGCCGGGACTCGGCGCAGCAACCGGCGCGCTTACGGGAGCCCCGGTGGCACCGGGCGACGCCTCGCCGCGCAACAGGCGCGCGTAGGCGTCGAGATCGTCCTCGAAGGGCGCGACTTCGCCACGGTAGACGCGTAGATAACGCTCGCAACAGGACTCGAGCAGGCTGCGATCGTGGCTGACCAGCACAACGGCACCTGGATAGTCCTGCAGCGCCTCGACCAGCGCCGCGCGTGCGGCCATGTCCAGGTGATTGGTAGGCTCGTCGAGCAGCAGCAGGTTGGGGCGATGGACCAGCAGCAGGGCCAGCGCGAGGCGCGCTTTCTCGCCACCCGAGCGCGGGCCGATCGGGGTGGTCGCCAGCTCGCCGCCGTAGCCGAAGCCGCCCAGGTAATTGCGTGCAGCCTGCTCGCTCATGCCGGGCATCAACGCTTGCAAGGAAGCCAGCGGCGTTGAATTGGCAGGAAGCTCCTCGACCTGCGACTGGGCAAAGTAGCCGATCGCCAGGTCGCGCGCCGCACGCCGCTCGCCGGTCTGCGGCTCGAGCACGCCGGCCAGCAGCTTCATGAGGGTCGACTTGCCCGCGCCATTGCGCCCGAGCAAGCCGATGCGGTCACCCGGTTCGATGTAGAACGACACGCGCTCGAGCACGCGACGCTCGCCGTAGCCGGCGCTGCAGGCGTCGATGCGCAGCAGGGGATCAGGCAGCTTGAGCGGATCGGGCACGGTCCAATGGACCTCGCCTTCCTCCGGTGGCACCGGTGCGGAAGTCAGCCGCTCGAGCGCCTTGACCCGGCTCTGCGCCTGCTTGGCCTTGCTCGCCTTGGCCTTGAAGCGGTCGATGAAGCGCTGCAGGTGGGCGCGATGCGCAGCCACCTGCGCCGCCTCGCGGCGGGCCTGCTCGATGTGCGCGGCGCGCTGGCGGGCGAAGGCCGAGAAACCGCCGAGATACAGCTCGGCGCTGGTGCCGTCGAGATACAGGGTATGCGTGCACACCGCATCGAGAAAGTCGCGGTCATGCGAGATGGTGAGCAAGGTGCCGCGATAGCGCTTGAGCCAGCCTTCCAGCCAGAGCACGGTATCGAGGTCGAGATGGTTGGTCGGTTCGTCGAGCAGGAGCAGGTCCGAACGCCGCATGAGTGTCCGCGCGAGGGCGAGGCGCATGCGCCAGCCACCGGAAAATTCATCGACGCCACGCTCGAGATCGGCATCGGAAAAGCCTAAGCCCCGCAGCAGTTGTGCGGCGCGCGATTCCGCATCCCAGTTGCCGGCGTGGTCAAGCGCCTCGGCCAGCTCGGCCACCTCGTTGCCGTCGCCATGGGCCTGTACGCGCTCCCAGCGCGTACGCAATTGATCCAGCTCGCGGTCTCCGGCAAGCGCATAGGCGAGCGCAGCGTCGTCGCTGCTCGGCATGTGCTGGGCGACGCTCGCCTGGATCCACTGCGCGGGAACCAGGAGCTCGCCGCCGTCCGCATGAACCTCGCCCGCAACGGCGGCGAACAGGCTGGACTTGCCGGTGCCATTGCGCCCGACCACGCCGACGCGCGCGCCGGGCGGGATATCGAAGGTCGCGTTGACGATCAGATTGCGGCTGCCGCGCGCGATCACCAAGCCACTGGCGCGGATCACGGGTTCTGCCCCGTAGCAGGGTGCTGGCTATACGTGGGTGCGGACCTTGTCCGAACGCTTTTCGGTGAACCCATCAAAGAGCGTTCGGACAAGGTCCGAACCCGCACAGAGCAAAAGTCGCTCCGCGGACCCTGCACTCGCCAGGAAGTTCCGCAAGGTGTATAGGTGGGTGTTTGCTGAAGTTCATTCATACACCGCAGAATAGCGGGCTTCGGAGATCGAAGGGCCAGCCGAGTGCCAAACGTCAGCCGAACCGCTACACCCGCGTAGCGTATCCACCCCTCGTGCCACCACTTTTTAAGGAACACCTGATGAAATTTTTGCTCGCACGTAGCGCGCTGGCGCTTGCCCTGGGCGCGGTCCTGTTCGCGTCGCCGGTCCTGGCAGCCGATCCCTCATTGAAGACCGAAAAGGACAAGCAGAGCTACATGGTCGGCATGTCGTTCGGCAAGCAGTTGCGCGAAATCAAGGACGACGTTGACCTGACGGTCGTGCAGGCTGGCCTCGCCGATGCGTTCGGTGGTGCCACCACGAAGCTGACCGAAGCCGAAGCGCAGACCATCAGCGGCGAATTCCGCACCATGCTGCAGTCCAAGCGCGAAGCCGAGAAGGCCAAGGCCGGCGGCGAGAACCAGAAGAAGGGCGACGAATTCCTCGCCAAGAACAAGACTGCGGCGGGCGTCAAGACCACCGAAAGCGGCCTGCAGTACTCGGTCATGACCGAAGGCAAGGGCGTCAAGCCCAAGGCCAACGACCAGGTCAAGGTGCATTACGTCGGCACTCTGCTCAACGGCACCAAGTTCGACTCCAGCATCGACCGCGGCCAGCCGGCCACCTTCCCGCTGAACGGCGTGATCCCGGGCTGGACCGAAGGCCTGCAGCTGATGCCGGTCGGCAGCAAGTACAAGTTCTTCATTCCGGGCAAGCTTGCCTACGGTCCGGAAGGCCAGCCGGCCGGCGGCATCGGCCCGAACGAAGTGCTGGTCTTCGAAGTCGAGCTGCTGGAAATCCTGAACTGATCATTTTAATGATCGAGTGAAAGAAGGCCGCCGCAAGGCGGCCTTTTCTTTGGAGTGCGTCGCTCCGCGCCGCTTTGGGTAAGGCGACGCGCTTTGGACGCGCGGCGTCCTGCGGCGGCGAACGCCCGAGGCGTGCCGAGGGCCGGACGCACGCCAAGAAGCTGAAAAGAGGCGCGGAGCGCCGCACTCCAAAGTTGCCAGCGCATGGCTATAGTCAGCTCCCTTCGGGCGCAACGACCTCCCAGGAAGCAGTCACCACATGCGTGTAGCGATTTTCGGAACCGGATACGTCGGACTCGTCACGGGGGCCTGCCTCGCCGAAGTCGGCAATCAGGTCATCTGCGTCGACATCGATGTCGCCAAGATCGACGGGCTGAATCGCGGCCAGATCCCCATCTTCGAACCGGGGCTCGAGGACATGGTCGAACGCAATCGCGCCAACGGCTCGCTGCGCTTCACCACCGATGCGCGCACCGCGGTCGGGTTTGCAGAAATCATCTTCATCGCGGTTGGGACGCCGCCGGACGAAGACGGCAGCGCCGACCTGCGCTATGTCCTCGGCGTTGCGCGCGAGATCGGCACCCATCTCGGCCGCTATGCGGTGGTGGTCAACAAGTCCACGGTGCCGGTCGGGACTGCCGACAAAGTGCGCGTCTGCCTCGCCAAGGCGCTCTCCGAGCGTGGGGTCGAGATCGAATTCGACGTCGTTTCCAACCCGGAATTCCTGAAGGAAGGCGACGCGATCAAGGACTGCATGAAGCCGGATCGCATCGTCATTGGCTCCGGCAGCGCGCGCGCCGTGCGTGCGCTCAAGCAGTTGTACGCGCCCTTCAATCGCAACCACGAACGCATGGTGCTGATGGATGAGCGTTCGGCCGAGCTCACCAAGTACGCGGCCAATGCAATGCTCGCGACCAAGATCAGTTTCATGAACGAGCTCGCCAATATTGCCGAGCGCGTCGGCGCCGACATCGAATCGGTGCGCATCGGCATCGGCTCGGATCCGCGCATCGGCTATGCCTTCATCTATCCCGGCATCGGCTATGGCGGCTCCTGCTTTCCCAAGGACGTGCAGGCACTCGGGCGTACCGCGGGCCAGGTCGGCTATTCGACGCGCATCCTGGATGCCGTCGAAGCGGTGAACTACGACCAGAAGGGCAAGCTCTTCGAGCTGATCTCCAAGCATTTCGAAGGCCAGCTCGCCGGGCGCACGATCGCGCTCTGGGGCCTGTCCTTCAAGCCCAACACCGATGACATGCGCGAGGCCCCGAGCCGCACGCTGATCGAGGCGCTGCTCGCCGCCGGCGCACGGGTCCGCGCATACGATCCCGAAGCGCGCGAAGAGGCCGGGCGCGTAATCGGTGAACGCCCGGACGTGGTGTTTGCAGAAGACGCCGCCGACGCAGTACTGGGCGCCGATGCGCTCGCCATCGTCACCGAGTGGAAGGTCTTCTGGAGCCCCGACTTCGCCCAGCTGGCCGAGTCGCTCAAGGAAAAAGTGATCTTCGACGGCCGCAACATCTTCGACCCCAAAGCCCTCGAAGCCGCCGGCAACGCCTACAACGGCAACGGCCGCGGCCGCAGCGTCGCCCGCCCAGACTTCGCTTGAGCTTTACGCGCCGGCGGGCAAAGTCGAAGTTAGAGCAAAAGCGGGAAAGGAAGGAAATCCAAGGGGAAGAGCAAGAAAATCTATGGAGAGCAATGGATGGGGGATGCGAGCGCGCCGACATGGGCTGCTTCCCTAAGATTTTCTTTCTTTTCTCCTTAGATTTTCTTCCCTCCCGCACTTTTTGATCTTTGCTTGGTTTCAAGACTCACACGAGGTCACATGCGCGAAATCAGTCGTAAACGGATTCTGGTCACGGGTGGGGCAGGTTTTTTGGGCTCGCATCTGTGTGAGCGGCTGTTGGCGCAGGGGCACGATGTGCTGTGTGTAGATAATTTCTATACCGGCACGAAGGGCAATGTCGAACACCTCGTCGGGAACACACGTTTCGAGCTGATGCGGCACGACGTGACTTTCCCGTTGTATGTCGAGGTCGACGAGATCTACAACCTGGCTTGTCCGGCGTCGCCGATCCATTACCAGCACGATCCGGTCCAGACCACGAAGACCAGCGTGCACGGCGCGATCAACATGCTCGGGCTCGCGAAACGGGTCAAGGCGAAGATCCTGCAGGCCTCAACGAGCGAGGTCTATGGCGACCCGAAAGTGCATCCGCAACCCGAATCGTATTGGGGCAACGTCAATCCGATCGGGATTCGCTCCTGCTACGACGAGGGCAAGCGCTGCGCCGAGACACTGTTTTTCGACTATCACCGCCAGCACCAGCTGCGCATCAAGGTGGCGCGCATCTTCAACACGTACGGGCCGCGCATGCACCCGAACGATGGCCGCGTGGTTTCCAACTTTGCGGTGCAGGCGCTGCGTGGCGAGCCATTGAGTGTCTATGGCGCCGGCTTGCAGACGCGTTCTTTCTGCTATGTCGACGATCTGGTCGAGGGCCTGATCCGGCTGATGAACTCGCCGGACGACTTCATCGGTCCGGTCAACCTCGGCAACCCGGGCGAGTTCACGATTCTCGAGCTGGCGCAGAAAGTACTCGCGATCACCGGTTCCTCGTCGACCATCGAATACAACCCGCTGCCGGCCGATGACCCGACCCAGCGCCGTCCGGTCATCGACCTGGCGCGCAATGCGCTCGGCTGGGAGCCGACGATCAGCCTCGACCAGGGCCTCCCGGCCACGGTACGACACTTCGCCAAGCTGCTCGGAGTGAGCCTGCCGCAGGCGGCCTGAGGCCAAGCGCCGCGCGTTTGGTCAGGGTCGCAAGCCGAGAAGCGACCCTCTCCCTTGAAGCATGGGAGAGGGCAGCACTCGGCGGGGCAGTTCTGACGATCGGCGGGCGTCTGAACGCGGAATTCATTTTTGCCGCCACGGGCACGTTCGGACTGTGGCGTCAAGCTTGTTGGCGTTCCCGGCTTTCTTTACACTCGCTCTCCCCATGGTTCCCAAGTGCGTTTCTCACTCGCCACGAAGCTTCGAATGGCGAGAGAAAAGTGCACCCTTGAGAGCCGGCTTGTCTCCCAGGCGCCGCCAGTTTTCCTACGAAAACTGCCGCCGTCGCTGGAGGGCCGCCCGTCTGAGCAACGGTGGTTCGCACTCGCCAGACTGCAGGAGAGGACAGCGATCGTGAAGTGGTATGTCGTCAACACCCGTCCCCGCGAAGAAACCCGCGCCGTCGAGCACCTGACCCGCGAGGGTTACCAGTGCTTGTACCCGCGCATTCGCCGCACTCTGCGCACCACCAAGGGTGTCGTTGATCGCGTCGAATCCCTATTCCCCAACTATTTGTTCCTGCACGCCAATCCGATGACCGACAACCTGGCACGGGTGCGCTCCACGCGCGGCGTGCGCAACCTGGTTCGTTTCGGCCTCGAACCGGCCGAAGTGCCGCCGGATGTGATCGGCGAGCTGCAGTTCCTTGGTGACAAGCAGAGCGGTGTGATCAAGCTGACCGGTGCGGCGCGGCAAGCCGTTGCTGCCAAGTTTGCCGACAGCGCGCTGGTCGATTTCAGTGGTGTATTTTTGACCTCGGATGGTTCAGAGCGCGTGATTCTTTTGATGCGCGTGCTCGGCGAATACAACAAGGTCAATCTTCCGGAAGACCAGCTCGAAGGTTCTCAGGCAGCCGCCTGAGCCCCGAGCCTCGGCGCTTTCACGTTAGACGGCGTAGTCTTTGTCCCCATTGACTACGCTTTAAAGGCTAAACGATAGATGGGTCTTTCGCTGCGGGATCAGTTGATCCAGGCGGGCTTCGCCCAACCCAAGCCGGAACCACCGCCGGCACGCCCTGAGCGCGGCCATGGCGGCAAGCCCGGTGACCGTAACGCGCAGGGACGCCCGAACGATCGCAACAACGGGCGCCGGCCGGATCAGCGGTCGGGGACGCCTGGGGACAGGAATGTCCGAACAGGGTCTGGGCCGGACGAGAGCGTCCGGACAAGGTCCGGACCCACCAAGGCCGGACCCACCAAGGCCGGGCCCACCAAGGCCGGGCCTGACCAGGCCGGGCCGGCCAATGCCCGACCCAGCAAGGCCGGACCCACCAGGCCCGCTGCCGCCAAGGCACCCAACCTACCACGCGATCCCAATAGGGAACCGTCGCTCGCCGCTGCGTACAACGCGCGCGCCGAGACCGAGAAGCGTGAGCGCGAGCAGGCACAGAAGCTGGCCCAGGAAGAGGTCGTGCGCAAGCGCGAGCAGCGCCTGAAGCTGAGCGCGCTGGTTGTCGGCAAGCAAGTCAACGTGCCGCTGTCCGAGCACACGCGCAACTTCATGTATGGCAAGAAGATTCGCAAGGTCAACGTCACCGCCGAGCAGTTCCTGCAGCTCAACAGCGGCGAACTGGGCGTGGTCCAGGTCGACGGCCGCTTCATGATCCTGCCTGCTGAGATCATGGTCGAGGTGCTTAGCCTAGGCCGCCAGTTCATCGCCTTGTTCGTCCCGGAAGGCATCGGTGCCTCCGATAACCCCGACGACGATTACAGCGACCCTCGCTACAAGGTGCCGGACGATCTGGTCTGGTGAGGGCGGATGTTGGCTGCGATGCGCCGAGGCTCTTCGTAGGTCATGTTGGGCCCGCCAGGGCGCTACTTGACGATCTCGATCCGACTGGCGACAAAGGCAAACGCGTCAAGTAGACCGCTGCGCGGTCAACATGACCTACCGGTGATTTTGTGGCTCCAAACCACAAAATCACTCCTCGGGATCGTAGTCCAGCACCGGAGCCAGCCAGCGCTCGGTTTCCCGTAGGGACTGGCCCTTGCGGTGGGCGTATTCCTCGACCTGGCCGTGGGTGACACGGCCGACGACGAAGTACTGGCTGTGCGGGTGCGAGAAGTACAGGCCGCTGACCGCCGCGGTGGGGTACATGGCGAAGTTTTCGGTGAGCTCGATGCCGGCGTTGCGGGTCGCGTCGAGGAGCTTGAAGATCACCGCTTTCTCGGTGTGGTCGGGGCAGGCCGGATAACCGGGCGCGGGGCGGATGCCGCGGTAGATCTCGTCGATCAGCGCTGGGTTGTCGAGCTTCTCGTCAACCGCATAGCCCCAGAACTCGCGGCGCACGCGCTCGTGCAGGTGCTCAGCGAAGGCTTCGGCCAGACGGTCGGCCAGTGCCTTGAGCAGGATCGCGTTGTAGTCGTCGTGGGCCGCCTCGAAGCGGGCGACATGGGCTTCGATGCCGATGCCGGCGGTCACCGCAAAGGCGCCGACATGGTCGTTCCGACCGCTCGCCTTCGGCGCGATGAAATCGGCCAGGCACAGATTGGGTCGCCCCGGTGGTTTGTCGGCCTGCTGGCGCAGGCAGCACAAGGTCGCGAGCAAACCGACGTGCGTGCTGCCATCGTCGCCGTCGCCGGAGGTCGTGTAGACCTCGATGTCGTCGCCGACGCTGTTGGCTGGCCACAGCCCGAACACACCGCGTGCGCTGATCCAGCGTTCGGCGATGAGCTGGTCGAGCATGGCATTGGCATCTGCAAATAGTTTCTGCGCCTCGCTGCCGACCACCGCGTCATCGAGAATCGCGGGATAGCGACCAGCCAACTCCCAGGTCGAGAAGAACGGCGTCCAGTCGATATAAGGGCGCAGGGTTGCAAGCGGATAGTCCTCGAGCACATGCAAGCCAGGCTGCCTGGGAACGGGCGGCAGGTAATCGGTCCAGCCGCCGTCGAAGCGATTGCCGCGCGCCTGCGCGAGCGAGACCAGGCGTTTGCCCGGGCCGCGATCCTTGTGGCGCTCGCGTACCTCGGCGTAGTCAGCGCGGGTCTCGGCCACGAATGCCTCGCGCTCGAGCACGCTGACCAGCTTCTGCGCCACGCCAACCGCGCGCGACGCATCCTTCACCCAGACGACGGGCGCGTCATAGAAGGGCTCGATCTTGAGCGCCGTGTGCGCGCGCGAGGTCGTGGCGCCACCGATCATCACTGGCTGGGTGAAGCCCTGGCGCTTGAGCTCACGGGCGACGTGGTTCATCTCATCGAGCGAGGGCGTGATCAGGCCCGAGAGGCCGATGATATCGGCGCCGACCTCGCGCACGGTGTCCAGGATCCGCTGGGTCGACACCATCACGCCGAGATCGATCACTTCGAAATTGTTGCAGGCGAGCACCACGCCGACGATGTTCTTGCCGATGTCGTGCACATCGCCCTTGACCGTCGCCATGACGATCTTGCCGTTGTTCTTCTGGGTGTTGCCGGACAGGAGCTTTTCGGCCTCGATGTAGGGCAGCAGGTGCGCGACCGCTTTTTTCATGACCCGCGCGGACTTGACCACCTGGGGCAGGAACATCTTGCCGGCGCCGAAGAGATCGCCGACGACATTCATGCCGGCCATCAGCGGGCCTTCGATCACTTCCAGCGGCTTGTCGGCGCGAACCCTTGCGGCCTCGGTGTCTTCCACCACGAATTCGTCGATGCCGTGCACGAGCGCGTGCTCGAGGCGCTTGATGACGTCGAAGGATCGCC
The DNA here is from genome assembly GCA_031425695.1 of Rhodanobacteraceae bacterium. GTDB lineage: Bacteria > Pseudomonadota > Gammaproteobacteria > Xanthomonadales > SZUA-5 > JANPJV01. Next base: position 42,990 of record JANPJV010000099.1, read on the forward strand.
ATTGCGCGTTCTCGCGCGCGGCCGCTTCATTGTCCTTGGAACCATCGCCCTTGTACTTGTCGGCGAGTCCGAGCAGGCGCTCGGTCGCATCGGGACGGCGGTTGAGCACGACGTCTTCGACACAATCGCGCAGCTCGGCGGGCAGGTCGTCGTAGAGCGCCAGCGCGCCGGCGTTGACGATGCCCATGTCCATCCCGGCCTTGATGGCGTGATAGAGGAACACCGAATGGATTGCCTCGCGCACCGGATTGTTGCCGCGGAAGGCGAATGAGACGTTGGAAACGCCGCCGGAGACGTGTACCAACGGCATCTCGGACTTGATCTGGCGCGTCGCCTCGATGAAGGCGACGGCGTAGTCGTTGTGCTCTTCGATACCAGTCGCGATGGCGAAGATATTCGGGTCGAAGATGATGTCTTCGGGCGCGAGACCGACGTCCTGGGTCAGCAACTGATAAGCGCGCCGGCAGATCGAGACTTTGCGCTCCACCGTGTCGGCCTGGCCCTGCTCATCGAAAGCCATCACGACGACCGCGGCGCCGTACTCGCGAGCCTTGCGCGCCTGCTCGAGGAAAGCGGCTTCGCCTTCCTTCATGCTGATCGAGTTGACGACCGCCTTGCCCTGCACGCACTTGAGGCCGGCCTCGATGACCGCCCACTTGGAGCTGTCGATCATCACCGGCACCCGCGCGATGTCGGGCTCGGCGGCGATCAGGTTGAGAAATCGCACCATGGCCGCCTCGGAGTCGAGCAGGCCCTCGTCCATGTTGACGTCGATGATCTGCGCGCCGTTGGCAACCTGCTGGCGCGCAACTTCGACGGCGGCATCGAAGCGGTCGTCCTTGATCAGCTTCTTGAACTGCGCCGAGCCGGTAACGTTGGTGCGTTCGCCGACGTTGACGAATAGAAGCTCGGGCGTGATGACCAATGGCTCGAGCCCGGAGAGGCGCGTCAGTGCCGGTGGCCGCGCCACCTGGCGCGGATCCATGCGCGCGACTTTTTCCGCAATCGCGTGGATGTGCGCCGGAGTCGTTCCGCAGCAGCCGCCGACGATGTTGACCAGGCCGGAACCGGCAAACTCGCCGAGCAGGGCCGACATGTCCTCGGGGCTCTCGTCGTATTCGCCGAACGCGTTGGGCAGGCCGGCATTCGGATGCGCGCTGACCAGGGCGTCGACGCTGCGCGCGAGATCTTCGACGTGCGGTCGCAAATCCTTGGCGCCGAGCGCGCAGTTGAGGCCAATCGACCACGGTCGCGCATGCCGCACGGAGTACACGAAGGCATCGGCGGTCTGTCCCGATAACGTGCGCCCGGAGCGATCTGTGATCGTTCCCGAGATCATCACCGGCAGCCGCCAGCCACGCCGCTCGAACACCGCATCCAGCGCATACAGAGCGGCCTTCGCGTTCAGTGTGTCGAAGATGGTCTCGACCATCAGGATCTGCGAGCCACCCTCGATCAGGCCCTCGGCCGCTTCCGTGTACGCGGCCGCCAGCTCGTCGAAGTTGACCGCGCGAAATCCCGGGTTGTTGACGTCCGGCGAGATGGACGCGGTGCGATTGGTGGGGCCGAGCACGCCGACGCAGTAGCGCGGCCGATCCGGGGTCGCATGCGACTTGCGGTCGCACAATTCGCGCACGATCCTGGCCGACGCGAAGTTGATGTCGTACGTAGCGGCTTCGAGCGCGTAATCCGCCTGTGCGATGCGCGTGCCGTTGAAGGTATTGGTCTCGATCAGCTCGGCGCCGGCATCGAGATAGGCCTGGTGCACCGCCTGCACGATCTTGGGCTGGGTCAACGACAGCAGGTCGTTGTTGCCCTTGAGCTCCTGCGCCGAGTGCTTGAAAGCGTCGCCGCGATAGTCGCTCTCATCAAGCTTGTAGCGCTGCAACATGGTCCCCATCGCGCCATCCAGGATCAGGATGCGCCGGTGGGCTTCGGCGAACATGCGTTCGCTTTCGAGGGGGTTTCGATACGGCAAAGTGCTCATCGCGCGAGTCTAGCAGACAGACGTCTGGACGGCTCATCGATCTATTGCGATGAAGCGATGGATGGTGAAGCTAAAAAGGGCGGGACACGAAGAAAATCTAAGGAAAAGCAGCAAGAAGATCTAAGGAAGGCAAAAGTTCCGAAGGGGGAGGCGACACCTCGATTCAGGTCGGTCGACTTCCTTAGGTTTTCTTTCTTTACCCTTGGATTTTTCTTCGCGTCACGCCCTTGATCTCGCATCGCGACCAAGCCGTACTTACGCCCGCCCGCCCGCTCAGCACCCACACCCCGAAATGCGGCGGCCTGGCCTCGATGCCGCCGTGGGTGACCTGGACGTCGGTGAAGCGCGCATCGAGGGCGAGGCGCTGCAGGCGTTCGGCGCCGAAGCCCTGGTTGCGGTGGCCGTAGGGCGCGACGGTGGCGCGGTGTTCGTGCGCGTCGAGGGCGGTCAGCAGCAGGCGGCCATCGGGACGCAATACGCGCAGGGCCTCGGCGAAGGCGCGCTCAGGGTGTTCGGAGAAAGGCAGGGCCTGCAGCAACAGGACCAGATCGAAGCTGGCGTCGGGCAACGGCAACGCGTGCATGTCGCCCTGCAGGATGCGCACCTGCGGCCAGGCTGCCAAGCGTCGTGCGCCGGCCTCGACCACGCGTGCGCTCTGGTCGATGCACGTCAACGAGCGTGCGCGCGGGGCCAGCAGTTCCGCCAGCGCGCCATCGCCCGAGGCGACATCCAGCACATCGCCGAGCTCCAGCAACTGCACGGTGGCCCGCATCAGCGCCTCCCAGGTGCGGCCGGGTGAATAGTGGCGTTCCATGTCGCCCGCCACCGCGTCCGGCCAGCTTGCCGCAGTCGCGCGCGCGGCCAGCACCTGGTCCCGGCGCGAGCGGTCTTCGAGCAGGAGGGCGTCGTCGAGGCTGGCCGCGAGCGCATTCCACAACGCCCGGGCTTCGTCGGCCAGCTCATCGATCGGGAAGCGGTAATACGCCGCAACGCCTGCGCGCCGGTCGATCACCAGTCCCGGTTCCTTGAGCCGCGCCAGATGCGTCGAGACCCGCGGCTGCTTGAGCCGGGTGATTGCCGCCAGCTCCGCGACGGTCAATTCCTCATCGACCAGCAGCGCGAGCAGCCGGACGCGATTGGGGTCCGCGAGCACGCGCAGGAGGTCGGTGGTGGCGACGAGTTCGATGGGGGGCTCCGGGGTTGCGCAGGCGGCTGGTCTTTGCTCTGGTGGGTCTGCGCAGTGCGCGGACGCTGTTGCTTTTGGTGGGTCTGCGCTGCGCGCGGACGCCGTATCTCGCAGTCTGAAGGAAAAGAGTCCGCGCGCACGCAGACCCACCAAAGACAAAGCGCGATACTTCCCTACTGGGCATCTAACCGGAACCCCCATGCTCCTTAAGCGCCTCAGCTACCTCACGATCTTCCTGGTACCGCTGCTGCCGCCGCTGTCGGCCTGGCTCGGCAGCGCGAGCGGACGAGCCGATGCCTTCGCCTGGTTTCCTTTGATCTTCCTGTTTGTCCTGCTGCCGATCGCGGACTACCTGGTCGGTGTCGATCTTTCGAATCCCGCCGATGACTCAGCCGCAGAACAGCTCGAAAAGGACCGCTGGTTTCGTGTGCTGACGCTGGCCTGCGTGCCGGTTCACCTCAGCCTGCTGGCGTGGTCCGGCTGGTGGTTCGTGCATGCGGATCTCGGGACTGGGGGAAAGATCGGCTGGCTGGTTTCGCAGGGCGTGATCGGTGGTGTGCTCGCGATCAATGTCGCGCACGAATTGATCCACAAGGCTGGGCGCGTGGAGCCGCTGGCGGGCGGGATCCTGCTCGCCAGTGTCGGCTACGCGACGTTCAAGATCGAGCATCTGCGTGGGCACCATGTGCATGTGTCGACGCCGCTGGATGCATCGAGCGCGCGCTTCGGGCAGAACGTCTATGCGTTCGTGCTGCAGTCGGTGCCGCGCAACATCGCCAATGCCTGGCGGCTCGAAGCGGAGCGGCTGGCGCGGCGTGGGCTGCCCTGGTGGAGCGCGCGCAATGAGCTTGGCTGGTGGAGCGTACTGACGCTGTTGTTTGCAGTCGTGTTCTGGGCGTGGCTGGGCGTGTCGGGCTTGGGCTATTTTATCGCCCAGTGCGTGGGTGCTTTGGTCAGCCTGGAAATCATCAACTACATCGAGCACTACGGGCTCGAACGCCGCGAGATCGCGCCCGGCCGCTACGAGCGCACCACGCATCTGCATTCCTGGAACTCGAACTACCTCATCACCAACCGCATGCTGTTCCAGCTGCAGCGGCATTCCGACCACCACGAAAACGCCCGCCGCCGCTACCAGGCCCTGCGCCATTACGACGCCAGCCCGCAGCTCCCGGGCGGCTATGCGGCGATGTTCGCGCTCGCGTTGTTGCCGCCGTTGTGGTTTGCGGTGGTGAACAAGCGGGTGCCGCGGCGGGCGACGCACTAATTTGGAGTGCGGGGGGGTGCGCCGCCGTTGGTGGGTTTTTTTTAGGG
>JANPJV010000100.1:0-6311 GCA_031425695.1 Rhodanobacteraceae bacterium
TTTGGTTCTGTTTGGTGGGTCCGCGTTTGGCGCCTTTTGTTTTCGTTCCCCCGTGCCCCCGCCCCCCCCCCCCCCCCCCCCCCACCACCAGCAAAGGCGTCCGCGCATAGGGTAGACCCACCAGCAGCAAAGGCGTCCGCGCGTAGCGCAGACCCACCACCAGCAAAGCCTCCGAGCGCGTCCTAGGTCGTAATCGGCAGTCTTGCCAAGCGCCCGGTCTTCAAGTCGAGCTTGAGGATTTCGTGGGCGGCGGTGTTGGCGATCCAGACGGCGCCCTGGGCGACGCAGACGCCGCTCGGGGACTGCAGCTTGTAGTTGACGTTGAGCGTCTTCAGCTCGTTCTTGGCCAGGCCATAGACGCGCAGCTTGTGATTGAGCGTATCGGCGATCCAGAGGACCCCGCGGGCGAGATCGGCGTGGATGGCGGTCGGGTGGCACATGCGCGCCATGGTCGCGGGGCCGTCGCTGCTACCTTCGGAGAACTCGCCGCCACTGACCAATGTGCTGACGCGGCCATCGTAGAGCCGCAACGAGCGCAGTGCGGAGGTCGCGGCATCGAGCACATAAAGGGTGTCATTGCTGAGCGCGAGCGCGGTCGGTTGGGCAAAGCTGGAGAAAGACCCAGAGCCATCGACCGCATCCTCGCGGCCGTTGCCAGCGAATACGCCGAGAATGTTGCGACCGAGATCGAGTTGCCAGATCTGGTGCAGGCCGGCCATGGCGATATACAGGCGGTCGTTGAGCACGGCGACATCGGTCGGCGAGGCCAGCGGCGTCGACTTGGGCTGCATGAATTCAGTCCCAGACGGCCGATCGCACACGCCATTGCCAGCCAGCGTCTCGATGTCGCCGCTCACCAGGCGGATACGGCGAATGGCGTGATTGCCGGTGTCGGCGACAAACAGATAGTCCTTCCACACCGCCAGCCCGACCGGATCGCGGAAGCCGGCATCGGCACCGCGTGCGTCCCAGTGGCCGGGATTGCCGGACCCGAATTGACGATCGATGCGGCCGTCGAAGCCGACTTCGAGGATCCGGTTGAATCCACTGTCGGCGATATAGAGATGGGACGACGACGCAACGATGCGCGTCGGGAAGCGCAAGGCGGTGCGAGGTTCGGGCTTGCGTGCGACCGGCGCGCTCTCGTAGCTGCGCCGATCCGCTTCAGCGGCGCGTTCCAGGATCTCCTGGATCTTGGTCTCGATCTCGGCCCGGCGACCTTCGCCAGCGTAGATGCCGACCAGCTTGCCATCATGATCGAGCAGCGCCGCAGACGGCCAGGATTCGATGCCAAGCTGCCGCCAAAGCAGCCATTCCCGGTCGTTCGCGACAGGATGGCGCAGATGCCAGTAGTTCGCCGTCTTCAGCACTACTTCGTCTTCGGCCTCGGCGGGATGCTTGGGGGTGTGCACGCCGAGTACGGCCAGGCCGTCGTGGAAGCGGGTTTCCATCTGCCGCAGTTCCTGCGCCTGCTGTTCGCAGGCAATGGAAGAACCGGTCCAGAAGTTCAGCAGCACGGCCTTGCCACGCAGGCCGATCAGCTCGGGCTTCTCGTCGGTGTTGACCCACGAGAGTTCGTCGGGCAGTTCCGCCAGGTAGATGTCGCTCACTTAATTCTCCCCGCGTGAGTGTTTGGCGCGCGCCGCCAGCAATTGCGCCGTCAGCCCTGCGACTCCCGCCTCGATCAGCCGGAGCGATTCGGCGAAGGCCGCGCGTCCGAGCTCATAGGGGTCAGGCACCTCACGATGCCCAGAGTCCGCTGCGAAGTCCAGGAGCCGGCGAATTTTTTCATGTGCCTGCGCGGGGCTCGCACGCAGGAGATCGGCGTGGTTGCGATCGTCGAGCGCGAGGACCAGGTCGAAGTTGGAGAAATCCTCGCGGCGCACCTGGCGGGCCCGGTGGGCGTCGATGTCGATGCCGTGCAAGCCGGCAATATCGAAGGCGCCAGGGTCGGCTGGGTCGCCTTCGTGAAACCCGATGGTGCCGGCCGAGGCAACGCGGATATCCAGGCCCGCGCTCTCGAATGATTTGCGCGCGACTGCCTCGGCGAGCGGCGAGCGGCAGATATTGCCCATGCACACGAACAGGATGCTGCGCACATTGGTGCAGGCGGCGGCCGGGCCTGCGGCCTTCGTCAGGATTTTACCCACGCGTTCAAGATCCTCCTCGGTATCGACGCCCGCAGGAATCGGCTCGGGCGCGCGCGTGACTGCGATCGGCATGCCATTTTCGAGCAGCCGCAGTTGTTCCAGTGACTCGAGTTTTTCCAGTGGCGACTGTGGCAAGCGTGCGAAACGCTGCAGCGTGGCAGCCCGATAGGCATAAAGGCCGAGGTGCCGATGCGCAACTGCACCGTCCGGAAGCTCGCCGCGGCTCTTCGCCCAGGCGTCGCGCGCCCAGGGAATCGGAGCGCGGCTGAAATAGAGCGCACGCCCGCGCTGGTCGGTCACCAGCTTGACGCAGTTGGGATCGAAAATCTCTTCGATGCGCTCGATCGGCGTCGACAAGGTCGCGGCAGCCGCGTCGGGATCCGCCTGGAGTGCAGTGATCACCGCGTGCAAGCAGCTTTGCGGCATCAGTGGCTCGTCGCCCTGCAGATTCACGACGATGGTCTGGTCGGTCCAACGCATGACCCGTCCCACCTCGGCGAGCCGATCGCTGCCGGTCGCATGCGTCGATTCCGTCATTACCGCCCGCACCCCGCGATCCTCCGCCACCCGCGCAATGCGCTCGTCATCCGTCGCCACCACCAGTTCGCCCGCATCGAACCCCAGCGCGCGGTCGATCACATGCGCAATCAGCGGCTTCCCCGCAATCTCCCGCAACGGCTTCCCTGGCAGGCGGCTCGCCCCGAAGCGCGCAGGAATGGCGATGACGATGGGGTCGGGCATGTGGGCTGTGGTCGGCGTGCTTGGGGAACAAATCTAACCACAAAAGGCGTCGGAAACAGCAAAGCAAGATCAAGAGCGATTGGCCACAAAAGGCACAAAAGGCACAAAAAGGGCGAGCAGCACATACAGAGCGGTTATGTAGCGAACCGTCGCGCGGGGATCCCCCGATGCGGATATTAGTTTGTGGTGGGTCGGCACTACGCGCGAACGCTGTGGATCCGGGTCTTAGCAGGGTGTTGCAAAAACACCCTGCTAGTGCGCGACAGGCATGTCGCGCCGTAAATCGATCACGTAAGTGATTGATTTATCGTGAGCGAGTCCTTCCGTGCACCGGACTCGTGACCTGCAAAAGTGCAGGAAAGCACTTTTGCAGCATCCTGCTGGAAGCGTCCGCGCACAGCGCAGACCCACCAACAGCTACAGCTTCCGCGCAGACCGTACGGTCACCGGCACACTGACGTTTTTTATGTGCGCTTTTTTTGTGCCTTTTGTGCCTTTTGTGGCCAATCGCTCTGCTTTGCTTTTTTCCAAAACTCTTTTCGTGGCCGACAGCCTCACCGTTCCCATGGCCGCGGCTTGGGTGCGGGCGGGGGATCGTTGAGACCAGTCTGGTCGGCGACCAGGTCGAAGAATTCCTTGGGGAGTGACGCGCTGACCTTGAGGACATACCAGTTTGGGCGCGGGGTGAGTTTGATGGCGTCTTTTTCGGTGGTGATGACCGGCAGGCCGTCCGCAAATTCAGGAACGCCGGTCGCCAGGTAGTCGACGTGGTCGGGTTGCGGATGTTCGATCGGATCGATGCCCAGTGCGCAAACGCTGGCGAAGACCCGGGCGGGGTTGCCGGTGCCGGCGACGACGTGGGCCTGGCGGCCCTGCCAGTGGCGCAGGCCCTCCTCGCGGCCACTGTCGAGCGCGACGAGCTGGGTGGCTTTGAGTTCCATGGCGAACTCACTTGGCGCTGGCGTGCTGCCATTGCGCACGATCGCAGTGACACCCTGCAGGCGCGACAAGGGCGCGCGCAGCGGTCCGGCGGGCAGCAGGTGTCCGTTGCCGAAGCCGCGCTGGCCATCGACGACGACGATCTCGGCGCGGCGAGCGAGCGCCCAGTGTTCGAGGCCGTCGTCGGAAATGACCAGGTCGAGCGGAACCAGGCCAAGCAGACGCTCGAGCGCAGCCACGCGGTTTTCGCCAACCACCACGGGCGCGCGTGTGCGTCGGGAAATCAGCAGCGGCTCGTCCCCCACCTCCGCAGCGGTCGAGGTCGAATCGACCAGCCGGACGCCGCGCGTGCGCCGCCCGTAGCCGCGGGAGATCACGCCGACGCGATGGCCGCGAGCGCGCAGCTCCTCGACCAGGGCAATCACCAGTGGCGTCTTGCCAGTGCCGCCGACGGTGAGATTGCCGACGACCAGCACCGGGACCGCATGCGGCCTGGCGCGGCGCCACCCGAGCTGCCACGGCAGCAGACGCAGCCAGCGTCCGCCGCGATAGACCAGGCTCAGTAGGCGCAGGCCGATACCGGGCGCCTGCGAACCGTACCAGAGTGCGTTCCAGCGCTGCTGGCGCGATGCCTCGGGCTCAGGGGAAGTCGGCATCGCCGGGCCCGTCGAGATCTCGCGCGTCGAGATCGCGTGCTTGATAGAGCTGGGCATACACGCCGCCCCGTGCGAGCAACGCCGCGTGCGTGCCCTGCTCCACGATGCGGCCCGCCTCCATGACCACGATCCGATTGGCGAGCTCGACAGTCGACAGCCGATGCGCAATCACGATCGTCGTGCGCCCTGCCATCGCCGTGCGCAGCGCGTCCTGGACATGCTGCTCGGAACGATTGTCGAGCGCCGACGTGGCTTCGTCGAGAATCAGCACCGGCGCGTCCTTCAGCAACGCGCGGGCGATGGCAAGTCGTTGGCGCTGGCCGCCGGAGAGTGCGGCGCCGCGTTCGCCGATGGTGGTGTCGATGCCCTGTGGCAGCGTCTCGATGAACTCCCACGCATGCGCCGCGCGCGCAGCGGTTTCGATCTCGGCGGGCGTGCGCCGGCGCAGGTCGCCATAGGCGATGTTGCGTGCGACGCTGTCGTTGAACAGCACGATCTGCTGGCTGACCAGCGCCAGCTGGCGGCGCAGCGCAACCAGCGAATAATTTTCGAGCGCGAGCCCATCAAGCGTCACGCGCCCGCTGTCGGGCGCCAGGAAGCGCGCAATCAGCGCGACCAGCGAGCTCTTGCCGCTGCCCGAGCGCCCCACGAGCGCCACGGTTTCCCCGGCGGCAATGGACAGGTCGATGTCGTGCAGCGCGTAGTCCTCGCGACCGGGGTAGCGCAAGCTCACCCCCTCGAACGCAATGGCTCCGCGCACGCGCTCGGGTGCTTGGCTGCCGGCGTCGCGCTCTGCGGGCTCGTCGAGTGTCGCGAACACCGATTCGCCCGCAGCCAGGCCGCGCTGGATCAGCGCCTGCGCGCTGGTCAAGCGCTTGAGCGACGGCAGGATCGCCAGCATCGCGGTCATGAACGCGGTGAACGCGCCGGGGGTCATGCGCTCGATCTCGCCCGGGCGTGTCGCCAGGTAAACCACCAGCGCGAGGCTGCTGGCGCTTAAGACCTGGACCAGCGCCGAGCTCAACGCGTTGGTCGCGCTGATCTTCAGGTGCTGGCGGCGGTTGTTCTCGTTGACCTTCGCAAATCGCCCGGCTTCGTCAGTCTGGCCGCCGTAGATCTTGATCTCACGCTCGCCGAGGATCACGTCCTGGCCGATCTGGGTCACGTCCCCGACTGAGGTCTGGATGCGCCGGCTGATCGCCCGATAACGCCGGCTCACCGTGCCGATGACCACGGCGATCAATGGTCCCGCCAGCAGGACCGAAGCTGCCAGCCACGCGCTGTAATAAAACATCACCCCGAGCAGGCCGACGATGATCAGGGTGTCTAGCACATAGATCTTGACGCCCTCCGTGCAGGCCTGGCCGATCTGCTCAACCTGGAAGGAGAGGCGTGCGAGCGCGTCCCCGCTCGCGCGCTCGGAGAAATATCGCGACGGCAGCACCAGGTAGCGCTGGAACACCTGCGCACGCAGATCGCCGATGATGCGGCGGCTGATCCAGGCCATGCCGTAGTCGCCAAGGAACACTCCGGTCCCGCGCAACACGAACAACCCGATGATTGCCAGTGGCAGCCAGCGGATCACGCTGGCATTGCGCGCGCCGAGGGCATCGTCGAGCAAGGGCTGCATGAGGGCGGTAAAGCCGGCGGCCACGCTGGCTTCCAGCAGCATGCCGGCAAATGCCAGCAGCGCGACGCGCCAATGCGGGCGTGCATAGGGAAACAGGCGCCGGTACATGCTGGCGGTGGCGCTCATGGTGAGGGCGCTCTTGATCCTGTGGGTCCGGACCTTGTCCGGACGTTTTTTGGCGGGTGCATTGAAAAG
>JANPJV010000101.1:0-3187 GCA_031425695.1 Rhodanobacteraceae bacterium
TGGATGTGAATGCACTGGTGGCGCTGGCGTGGGAAGAGCACGCGTGTCACCCCCGGATTCTGGATCGAATGATCCGGTTGGATGGCGATCAGTGGGCGAGCTGTGCGATTACCCAATTGGGGTTCATTCGAATATCGAGTACGCCTGGGTTGCTGCAACCAGCACCCACTCCGGCAGGTGCGCGGAAGGTCCTCGCGTCGCTGCTAGCACACCCCCAGCACCGATTCCTGAGCGAGCCATCGGTTGCACCAGTCGACCTGGGCGCGGAGATTGACGCGTTGCGCGGACATCGCCAAGTCACCGATGCCTATCTCATCGTCCTCGCCCGGCATCACCGTGCGCGCGTGTTGACCTTTGACCGCGGCCTGCATCAATTGGCCGTTGATGTGGTGGAACTGTTGCAGTGATGTGAAGCTACGCAGCGTGCGCCGCCGCCGGCGCGCTCTTGCTTGTGGTGGGTCTGCGCGGCGCGCGGACGCTTTTGCTTCCAAAACAACGCGTTCGCCCGTAGCGCAGACCCCCATGAGCACCAAACGCGTCAACGGACTTTCGGGGGTTTCGGAATCTTCCGACGGCGCCAACGTCTGATTTCGGACTCGGCAGATGCGGGCTCTCGTTGGCGGGGTCGCCAATGCTACCTTGACCGCCTCTCCGGCCCGCATCATGATGCGTACGCATCATTGCCGAGGGAGCGCCATGCGCACGACGATCGACATTCCAGACCTTGCCCATCAGCGCCTGAAAGTGCTTGCTCAAGCCAAGGGCGTGAGTCTTGGTAAGTTGTTGATTGAATTGAGCGATCAGGCGCTGGGTATCGCAACTGACCCAGAAACAGCGGTGATCTCCAGCCCGCTCACCGGCTTTCTCAAGCTAAAGGTGGGCCGCCCGGTGACCGTCGAGGAGCTCAAGGCGCTGGATGAGTGATGCAAGGTCACCTGCTGGATACCAGCGTGCTGCTCGCGCTTGGGCTGGACGATCACCTTCAAAACGGGGTTGCGGAGCAGTGGATCACGCGGCAAGCGAGTTCTTTCGCGACCTGTCCGCTCACGCAGCTCGGGTTCCTGCGCATCGCCAAGCAACTGCGCCGCGACATCAGCATTCACCAGATCGGAGCTGTACTCGAGAGCATCTGCCGAGACCCGCGACATCTCTTTGTCGCGGCTGACGTGGACGTACGCAGTGCCGATTGGCGCATGACCCTGGGGCATCAGCAGATCACGGATGCCTATCTTGCAAGCCTCGCCCGCCATCACGGACTGAAGCTCGCGACTTTCGACCAAGGACTAGCCGTCACCCAGCCGGATGTTGTCGTGCTGGTGAGTTGACACGGGAGGGTTGGGAAGCTGCCGCCAGCACGAAAGTAGGCCGGCTCCTATGCGCCCGCCAGGATTGATTTTCGCGATGGAAGCCCGAGCGCAAGGCGGCCGGCTCTGGCTACGTAGCGAGGCGCGGCCGCCGGCGCGTTGATGTCCCGCGCAACACCCAGCTCCACGCGCGCACGGAACCGCGCTACCTCAGGCGGGTGGTGCCGGCTACGTAGGCCGGCTCCTATGCGCCCGCCAATATTGATTTTCGCGATGGAAGCCCGAGCGCAAGGCGGTCGGCTTTGGCTACGGAGCGAGGACGGTCACTCGCCTTCGTCGACGAGCTCTTCCTCGACGGGCTCTTCGTCCACGGGCTCTTCGGCAAGGGGTTCTTCCTCAACCGGCGCTTCGTCCACGGGCTCTTCGTCCATGGGCTCCTCGGCAACGGGTTCTTCCTCGACCGGCTCCTCGGCAACGGGCTCTTCCTCAGCCGGCTCTTCGGCAACGGGTTCTTCGGCAGCGGGTTTTTCCGCAACTGGTTCCTCGGCAACGCGGCCGGGGGGCGCTTGCGCTGGGCGAAGGGGTGGGGGCGCTGCGGGCGCCGATATCTCAGTCGCCCCGAAATTCGTCGCTTTCCCGGTTTCCGGATCAAATTGGAACATGCCGGACACACCGGACGGCTTCGTCTGCGGACATCGCGGGTCGCTGTGGGTGGAATCCGGGGTCCCGTCGATGTTGTACCAGCAAGTCACACCCAGACCCCCGCGATCGACCTCGTCCGGGTACACGGCGCCGGAGTTGGGATCGCTGGGTTCTAGAGCCGCCACGCCCTTGATGACCGGCCGACCGCCCGGCGCGAACCGCTGGATGCTCGCGTACATCTTCTGGACGGTGTCGCCGTCGAGGTTCTCGCCGAGGGCCATCACCGCCAGCACGCGGGTGCCGCCTTTCACGATGGTGAGGTCCCACTGGATGGGCTTGCCCTCCAGGGTGGCGCTGCCGACCGAATAGATCTGCTGCAGGCCGTTCACCTCGTTGACCTCGTCGTCGACGTCGACCTGCAGGTCGGTCAGGCGGCCCTGCATGCCCGCCGCCCACGTTTCGACGTAGCCCGCGCTGTTCGCTTCCTCGATCACCGCGAACGTCAGCTGGCTCTTCCGGTCCGGCGGCTCGGCGACGAGCTGGCCGGCGTGGGTCCGCGTCTTCCATCCCGCAGGCAGCTCGATCTGCAGGCCCGTCGCCGGGTGCTTGATCACCTCCGCCATCGCGGCGGGGACGAACGCCAGGAACGCGAGTGCGACCAGGTTGAGGAACGATTTTCCCGCGAAGCGAATCAATTTTCCCGCGAAGCGAATCATCCGCATGTCGTTGCCTCCAATGCGCGTGTGGTGAGTCTACGTGGAGACATCGGGCAATGACGGGAGCCGTAGGTCACGTTGCGCCCGCGTGGTGTCTGCCGCTTAGACGACGTCAATCGGGCGCTACGTGACGGTGCCGCGAGGCCTTGTCACGTAGCGCCGGATCATCAGCTCGCGCGACCCAAGCGATGCGCCGGCGCAACGTGACCTACGTGTCGTGGGTCACTCGCCTTCGTCGACCAACTCTTCCTCGACGGGCTCTTCGTCGGCGGACTCTTCGGCGAGGGGTTCTTCCTCGACGGGCTCTTCGGCAACGGGCTCTTCGGCAACGGGCTCTTCGTCCATGGGCTCCTCGGCAACGGCTTCTTCCTCGACCGGCTCTTCGGTGTCGCTGACACCCTGAATCGGTCCACTTCAGGATCGGGTGAAAGGAGCCACCCCGCGGTGCCGTGATCGCCTGAATCGAGCCACTTGGTGATCGCATGAATCGGTCCACCTTGTGATCGGGTGAATCGAGCCACTTTG
>JANPJV010000102.1:0-39479 GCA_031425695.1 Rhodanobacteraceae bacterium
TTCACCGGCACGCGCATCGAAGGCAATTATTTTGGTACCGATGTCACTGGATCGCATCGCCTGGGCAACGATCTCAACGGTGGCCGTTCGACCATCCAGGTGAATGACCCCGGCTGCCACATTTCCATCGGGGGTACCGCCCCGGGAGAGGCCAACCTGATCGCTTTCAGCGCCGGCGCGGGGATTCGCAACGATCGTTGCAATGGCCTGCAGAACCCGCTCAACCGTTACTACGGCAATCAGGGCATAGCCTTCGACAACATATTCGGCAGCGCCGGCATCGGGGCCAACGCCAACGACCCCGGCGACGGCGACGAACAAGGCGGCAATCGACTCCAGAATTTTCCGGAGATCGTGTTGCCCGTCAGCGGCGACATCGCCAACCTGCAGTTGCGCGTCGACACCGCCGCTGCGAACGCGACCTACCCGATCCTGGTGAACTTCTACCGCGGTGCCTGCGGCGGCGGCAGCGATGCACTGTTATCCAGCACCAGCATCAGCGCCGCGCAGGCGCAGCAACTGCTCAGCTTTACCGTCACCAGTCCGGACGGCGGTGGAATCCTCCCCCTCACTGCAACTGCCGTGGATGCCGCGGGCAATACCAGCGAATTTGCGCCGATGCTCGGCGACGCTATCTCGCGTGGTGATTTTGAGGATATGCCGACAGCATTGCGGCCGGGGCGTTGCAGTTCGCCGTGATCGATGGCTGCAACGTCCTGACCGTCGAGTTAACGGTCATGGGGATTCCATGCCTCGGCTTGAATGGCGGACCGCGGTCAAGCAGAGCTCCTGCAGCCCGGACGTGGCCGGCGGGGGAAGAGGTCTTCCCAGCCGTGCCGACCGCAGGGTCGACACGGCCTTCGCTGACGATCAGAAGAAGGCGCAACGGTCCTGGAAGCTGCCGCCGTGCTGGGTCACCGAGCCGGTGGCGTCAATGCTGACCTCGACGCCCAGGCCAGTGCCGCTCCTGGTCGCGTTGAACTTGGCGCCGAGCACGGTGCGGTGTGCGCAGCCGGTCTTGGCAACAAACTTGCCGGAACCGCCGCTGGTGCCACCGATGCTTGCGTTGTCACACTGGACCGAGAACGGGATGTTCGCCCAGGCGCTGGATGCGTGCGCATACCCGAACGGTTGCGGCCGGCACGAGGCATCACAGCGCAAACCCCACTGGGCACCGCCGACCGTCTTTGAAACCATGGTGAAGCCGTACAGGTTCTTCCAGGTGTAGGTGTAGCTTCCCTGGGTCCACCAGCGGCCGGTCGTGGCCGGGTTGCTGGCGAGGCCGCAGCGAGCTTTCAGTTGTTCACCCGGGATGATCGATTTGGTCTCGGTGGTTTCAGAATGCTCGGAAACTGCCCAGCCGCTGGCGCGGGCAGCGCGGATGCTGTTGACCTCCGAATCGATGAACTCGATGCTCGGGTCGAAGACCACGCAATGCGCCTGGGCAGCAAAGCAGACTTCGATTGCACTGTGGCGACGCTGCGCCTTGTCATCGCCGAAGCTGACCTCGAGCAGCCGGTAGGCCCCGTTCTCGACGGGGAACCCGGCCTTGCTGAAGCCGTCAACGCTCGCTGCGAGATCGGTCAGGTGGATCGACTTGAGATCAACCGGCGCCAGCGTCAGGCCTTTCAGTTCGAGCGCAACGTTGTCAGCCTGGAGCACATAGTTCGGCACGCCGAGGAAATCGGACAAGGGGCGTCCCTTGAGCTCCGCAAGTGCACCTGACTGACGCGTAGCCAGCTCGAACTTGATGGCGCCGCCAGTGGCCGCCGAGTACTCGCCGTAGATCGCTTCCGCATAGCCACCCGCATTTGCCGAAAGATGGCCCCCCAGCCCGGCAAGTGTCATGGCTACCAACATCGTCTTCTTCAACATGGTCATTCCCCAATGAGTGTTGTGGATGAATGAGCGCGAACTTGAGCTCGCGGTCATTGCAGCGGCGAAAGCCGGCCGCGGTGCTATGGGGCGCTCTGGGCGGCCCAATGACATTCGCAATCGGTTAAAGATCGGTTTGCAAACGATCACACTGCGATTTTGTCGAGGTTTGGAGGCTTTGGCGAAGGTGTGGAAGCGCTCTCGCAGGTCATGTTGATCGCGAAAGCGGTCTACTTGACAGACTTGCCACGGGAGGTAGTCAAGTAGACCGCTTGCGCGGTGAACATGACCTCCGAAACGCTGGTTGATCAGCCCGGCGGATCGACCGGGACTTCGGCCTGCAGCATCCGGTAAAGCTCGACTTCGGCGCGGGAGAGGCGGAAGCGCGAGAGCGCGAGCAGGGCGGCATGGCGATCCTGCGTCGTTTCTGCGGCATTTGCGGCAAACTGGAACAGCGCCAAGCGCAGGTTTGGCGTGGACAAGCGTGCCACTTCGATGCCGGCAATCGCGGCGGCACGCACGCGCGCATCGGCGTGGCCGAGTGCGCCGAGATAGGTGCTTTCCAGGTGTGTCGCATCTGCCCATGCCGACAAGCCCGGCAAGGCAGCCGCGCGCACGGCCGGGTCGCCGGTCTGCGCCAGCGACTGCAGTGTGTCGGCCAACGGCTGGGCATCTTCGATCGGGAGCATGCCTGGCTGCAGGCCTTGCACCAGTTCTGCGAGCGCAGCGGCATCCACTTCTTGCCGCAGCCCGCGCAGGGCCTGCTCGCGCAGCGCCGCCTGCTCGATCGGAAGGCCGCTCAACAGCCGATAGCCATCGCGTCGCCGCTCGACATCGGAGTCGCCGATGAGCAGCGCCACGTACTCGGCGACGACCTCGACCGGCGCCTCGGCCAGCAGCGCCAGCAAGGTCTGGCGATGTTCCGGATTCGACTCCGCCCGGTAGCGGGCCCACAGCGACCCGCGCACGTCCGCATCGACGCGTACTCGCGACGTCAGTTGTTCGAAGGAGAGCTCGCCAGAGGCCAGCGCGCTGACCGGGTCCGGTGGGAGCGCCAGCCGATCCCGGTCTCGCGCACCACTGGAAGCCGGCGCACGCAATGTCGCGTGCGCCGGCTCGGCCAGCGTTCCGTTGACTGCATCGTCGCGCTCCTGCAAGGACAGCAGCATCAAGCCGGCAAGCCCTACGACCGCGACCAGCAGGGCAATGCCCCACCAGCGCCGGCTGCCGGCATTGGCAGCCCGCAGTGCACCATCAGCGGTATCAGGGACAGCGCGGAGCGACATAGCCATCAGATCCGGTGCGCACATAGGCATCGGCAATGTAGCGCCCGGCGCCGATCCTGTCCCAGATGTTGGATGTTCCGTAGGTGCCGGTGACCGTGGTCCCCGGCAACTGGCACTGGATGGTTACGGTCGCGCCATCGGCGACGCTGCCGACCACGGTGAAACCCGTGCCCGGGCCGGAGCGTACGTTCAAGGGTGCGCCGGTGGTATTGACCACACCAGTGACGTTGCCGCCATTGCAGCTGTTGCGGCTGGTCCAGTTGACCGTGCCGAAGTATGGCAGCGCGTTGCCATTGAAGCGGATCGACTGCGCGCTGCTGTTGAGGCGCTGTTCGAAGTGCAGGTGCGGGCCGCTGGAGCCGCCAGTGCTGCCGACGGTGCCGAGCTTCTGGCCCTGGCGGACGCTCTGGCCGACACTCACTGCGAAACTCTCCAGGTGCGCGTATAGCGTGTCGTAGCCGTTGCCGTGGCTCACTACTAGGTAGCGGCCGTAACTGTCGCCGCCAAGATCCCGGCGCGTGACCACGGTGCCCGCGGCAGCCGCGACCACCGGATCACCCAGGTCACCGGAACGATTCATGTCCACGGCCCGCAGCGGGTTGTGCCCGCTGAAGGTGCGCAGCTCCCAGGTTTCGCCGCAGGCAAACGGCATCTGGTAGGCCGGTGCAGCAATGACGCCGGTCGCTGTCAGCAAGCCCGCCGCAACCGCGACGGCGCGCAAAAATTTCCCCTGCATGGCATGTACTCCCCTGAATTGATTTCGATGATCTGGACACCACCCCCCAAGGACGGCACCAGCGGCTAGTTACTACTCGCGAACCATCGGCAAGCGCGCGCGCCACCACATTCGAATGTAGTGCGCAGCCGATTCAATAGTGATTCGTCGTGCGCCTTCCGGGGGCGCTGCTGGAGCAGTGCGCCCGTGCATCCCCGATTCCCGGCGAAGAAGATCGTAATGTGCCGGGAACGGCGAACGACGATCGGAATCGAGAACATCACTTGTGATTTTCGAAAGCTTCGCGGCGAATCGGCACGCTGACAGCCCCGAGCTCCGGAGCGACATCCACTGCTCGCGCGACCGGCATGCGCGGCGTGTGCAAGGGCTCCGAGCGCCGCTTGCGGTCCCAGCAAGCGCCTTGATCGAGCAACCCCACTGAGAGATCAAGATTGATGGTTGCGCCCGGACGAGTTGGACTTAAGATGTGAAGAGCTACTGAAGGCGGACCGTCACCGATGATCGAGCGCTGCCGATGTATCAACTGGGCCTGGACCAGGCCATTCGCATTGCGCCAGCCAGCTGAGCCGTGCTGACTTAGATGAGCGCCGCCTCGGCAGACAATCTGAACGCAACATCACCGGTTCCAGGCGCGCCAGCCTTGGAAGCGTTCGATTCCTGGCGTGCGCGACTAAGTGCAAACCTGGGCGTTTTCGTGTTGCTGAGCGGCGTGGTGGTGCTGATCGGCTGGCAGCTGGACATCGGCGCGCTCAAGAGCCTGCTGCCAGGCTTGGCCACGATGAAGGCGAACACGGCGTTGGCCTTCGTTTTCGCAGGGGCCGCGTTGGCGCTCGCTGCGTTCCGGCGCGCCCCGTGGCTTTCTCGAGTCCCGGCGCTTGCCGTCGGCTGCATGGGAGCGGCGACGCTCGCCCAGTATCTGTTCGGATGGGATCTGCGCATCGACCAGGCGCTCTTCGACGATCTCAACAACGCGCCTGGATCCCCCTTTCCAGGGCGCATGGCGGTGGTGACGGCGATCAACTTGACTCTGCTGTCGGCGGCGCTGGTGCTACTGGACCTGGAGCTCAACGGTCGCCTGCGGCCCAGCAACTGGCTGGCGCTCCTGATCGGTGCAAATTCCTTCCTCGCCGTGCTCGGCTATCTTTACGACGCCGACGAGTTCTATCGACTGGCGTTGCTGACCGCGGTGGCGCTGCCGACCGCGCTGATCATGTTGCTGGCCAGCGTCGGCCTGGTGCTGGCGCGCCCGGGTGCGCTGCTGCGATCGATCTTTGCGGCCAATCCGGCCGGCGTCGTGGCGCGCCGGCTGCTGCCCGCCGCATTCCTGCTGCCGCCGCTGCTCGGCTGGCTACGCTGGCAGGGCGAACTGGCCGGGTTTTACGGAACCGCCTTCGGCCTGGCGTTATTTGCCGGCAGCAACGTCGCGGTCTTCGGCGTCCTAATCTGGCGCAGCTGCCGCGCAGTTCAGCGCGTCCACGAGCAGCAACTCGCCCTGGCATCGATCAGCGACTGGCAGTTGGCGATCCTCAACAGCGCGGAGCTGACGGTGATCTCCACCGCTCCCGACGGACTGATCCGCACCATCAATATCGGCGCCGCGCGACGGCTCGGCTATGCCCCGGAAGAGCTGATCGGCAAGCACACGCCGGCGCTCATCCACGATGCCGGCGAGGTGGGCGCGCGCGCGCGAGTGCTGACAGCCGAGCTGGGCCGTCCGGTCAAGCCCGGCTTCGAGGCTTTCGTCGCCAAGGCCGTGCAGAACGGCGTCGACGAGAATGATTGGACCTATGTGCGCAAGGACGGCAGTCGCTTTCCGGTGCGCCTGACCGTCACTGCCATGCGCAATGCGCAAGGTGACCTCACCGGCTTCGTCGGCATCGGCAAGGACTTGAGCGAGCTCAAGCAGGCCGAGGACGCGTTGCGCGAGAGCGAACAGCGCATGCGCCTGATCACCGACAACCTGCCTGCCCTGGTCGCCTATGTCGACCACGACCAGCGCTATCGTTTCGCAAATGCCCAAATCGGCCGCACCTTCGGCGTGGATCCGGCCAGCATGATCGGCCGCAGCATGCGCGAGGTCCGCGGCGATGAGATCTACGCCCAACTGCGCGAAAACATCGAGCGCGCGCTGGCCGGCGAACCGGTCAGCTTCGAGGGCACCGCGCCAGCCCAGGGTCGCCAGTTTCATTTCCGTTCGATCTACGTGCCGGATGTCGCAACTGAGGGTGGGGTGCGCGGCTTCTTCGCCATGACCTTCGATGTCACCGATCTCAAGAGCAGCGAGCTGCGCCTGGCCGCCAGTGAAACCCGACTGCGCCTGATCACCGACAACGTGCCGGCGCTGATTTCCTTTATCGACCGCGACCGCCGCTTCCGTTTCAACAATTCCACCTATGAGCAATGGTTGCGGCGGCCGCTGTCGGAGATCACCGGCAAGCGCCTCGACGAGGTCTACGATGCCCAGGTCTTCGGAGCCATCGAGCCGCATCTGGAGCGCGCCTTCACCGGGGAGACCGTCACCTTCGAGCTCGAATCAGGCACGAGCGGTCGCCAGGTGCGCTGCAACTACGTCCCGCAGCGTGACCCCAGCGGGCAGATCGATGGCGTCTATGGCCTTATCTACGACATTACCGCCGAGAAGCAGGCCGAAGCGCAGTTGCGCAAGCTGGCCCAGTACGATGCCCTCACCGGCCTGGCCAATCGCAGTCGCTTCCAGGAGAAGCTCGCCGAGGCGATTGCCCGCAGCAAGCGCGGCCGCCCCATGGGCCTGGCCTTCCTCGACCTCGATCGCTTCAAGGCGATCAACGATGCGCACGGCCATCATGGCGGCGACCTGGTCCTGCAGGAGTTCGCACGCCGGCTGACGGGTTGCGTGCGCAGCACCGATACCGTGGCGCGGCTGGCGGGCGACGAGTTCGTCATCATCCTCGAGCCCCTGGCACAGGCCAGCGAGGCTGCCGGTGCCGCCAGCAAGATCATCGAGGCAATGGCGGAACCGCTTGTCCTGCCCACCGGCAGCGTGCAGATGTCGACCAGCATCGGCATCGCCATCCTGCGCGCCGACGAGACCGACGGCGACGCCTTGCTGCACCGCGCCGATCAAATGCTCTACGCGGCCAAGGCCGCCGGCCGCGGTTGCCAGCGGGTGGAAGCCTGATCCGCCCAAGGAGCCGATCTGACGAGTGAGGAAAGCGATGATCCGTGACGGCGGCCCACGGCCTGTGGCTCGGCTATCCTGGGCCGATGGCCTATCGCTTTTCCAATCTGCGGCTGGACCCCGGAGCGCGCCTGTTGCAGCGCGACGGCACACCGTTGGAGGTACCGCGCCGGGTATTCGATTGCCTCGTCTACCTGATCGAGAATCGCTCGCGCGCGGTCGGCCGCGATGAACTGATCGAAAAGGTCTGGCATCGCGCCAATGTCTCCGACAACCAACTGGCGCAGACCGTCCTCGCCGCCCGGAAACTGCTCGACGACGACGGCATTCAGCAGCGGATGATTCGCACGGTGGCGGGCTTCGGCTACCACTTCGTGGGCGAGATCGCGGTCGAGGAGACCGAGCTTCGCACTACGCTGGCGCCGGAAACGCCGCCCCCGCCAGCCGCGCAGCCGGTTCCTGTAGAGCAACAACCGGCCAGCGCACCGACGGCGGCAACGCCAGCACCGATCGCAGCGGCAGCGTCCCGATGGGGCAGCGGTCTGCTGTTGGTCACCTGCGGGACGCTGATCCTGATCTCCTGGCTCTGGTGGCGCGGCGCCGCTGCGCCCATCGCGGCGACGCCGGCAGTCCACACCGCGCCAGCCAGCGTCGAGCGCTGGACCTGGGTACTGCCTGCGCAAATCGCGAACCCGGACGATGCCTGGGCGCGCATTGGCATCGCCACGCTGATTGCCGAGCGCCTGCGCCACAACGGGCTGGTAGTGGTGCCCACAGAGAACGTGCTCACGCGCATTGGCAAGCGCGAAGCGCCATACGACGCCGAAGCCTTGCGCGCCGAGCTGGGGGCGAACCAGGTAATCGTCCCGAGCATTGGTCGCAACGGCGCCGTCTGGCGCGTAGAGCTGCTGAGCGAGGACGCGCGTGGGCAGACCCGCGCTGCGGCCGAGCACACCGACCTGCTGGTGGCTGGGCAGCGCGCGGCCGACGAGCTCAGTACCCACGTTGCGCTGCAGCCGGAAGGAACCGCGACCCAGGCGCGTTTCGACATGATCAAGCAGCTGATCCGCAGCCGTGACTTCGAGGCAGCGCGGGCGCAACTGGCACGCCTTCCCGAGAGCGAACGGGGGCAGGCCGACACCCGGATCCTGGAGATCGAGCTGGAAATGGAGCAGGGGCGCATGGACCTCGCCCAGCAACTTGCCACGAAGCTGCGCGCCAGCCTGGACACGGAGCGCTTCCCGGCCTTAGCCGGACGCCTGGGCCTTCTGGAGATTTCCCTGATGCGTCATCGCGGCGCATCGGGTTGGGAAAAGCTGGCAGCAGAGACGGTTGATCTCCTGCAACGACACGGAACACCGCGCGACTTCGGCTCGGCGCTGTTGCTGCTTGGAAGTGTCGAGGCCATTGCCGGGCGCTACGACATGGCGCAAAAACAATTCATGCGCGCGCGACAACTATTTCTGGGCGCCGCCGATGAGCTCGGGGCAGTCCGTGCCGCCGGACTGCTTGCCCAGGTCGCTGTGGAGCTGGGGCGCAATGCGGAGGCCGTCCGGCAGTTGGAGGATTGCGTGCGGGTCTACGCTCGCTACGCGGCCATCGGGTCGCAGTTCCTCACCTTGCGCAACATCCTTTCCATCCAGTTCGGCATGTTGCGCTGGGACGATGCGCACGCCACCAGCGAGCGCATGCGCGCACTGCTGCCGCTGCTCGCCGACACTGGCGAACGCGTGAACTACCTGCGCGCCCGGGCCTTGCTGATGCTCGGCATCGGGCGCACCCGCGAAGCGGCAGCACTGCTCGACGAGAATGATCGCGAACGTGCCCGTGGCGACGCCGGATCGGAGGTCAATCGCAGCAACGATCTGTATCGCCTGCAGGTCTGGATGTCGCAGGGTCGCCATGCCGACGTCGCCACCCAGGCCATGATCAGCTACCAGCAGCTCGAGCAGGAGATGAAGGCCGCATCGCTGCCACGACGGGATCATCGCGACCTGGCGCTGTATCTCGGGCTTGAAGCGCGGCGGCGCATGCGGGTGACGCAGCCAGACGTGACGCTCGATGAATTGCCCAGTGAAGTGGAAGCCCTGGCCGAGCCAGTAGGCACATTCGCGTGGCTGGCGCGCGGCCACTACCTGGTCGAAGGCGGCGACTTCGCGGGCGCGGAGACGGCCTACCGCCAAGGCTTGCGGCTGGCCACCGAGGCCAACAGGATGTCACGCATCGTCAGCGCCTGCGACGCGCTGGTGCATCTGCTGCTCGTGCAGGACAAGGTCGACGCGGCCGACCAGGTGCTGGTCGAAATGCTCGCGCGCGACCCCGAACTTCCCGAGCGCGACTTCGATAGTGCCGTCCTGCTGACCCACGTCCGCAAGGCACAGGCCGATGTCCAAGGCTGGCACCGGGCGGCGCAGGCTGCGGCGCGCCTGGCCGGAGAACGCCCGTTGCCGCCAACGCTGCTGCCGCCGGCAGTGGTCCACTAGTCGGCAGTCGTGACCAAGCTGCTCCGCGGCTAACTTGTCCCGCGCCTGGCCGCAGCGCCCGGGGTTGCTGGCGCTTCCCGCGAATGGTTTCGCGCGCGCAGCGAATCCCTCGTTGGCGATTGGCACTTATCGCAGATTTTGAATCGGCGCCAGGGAACCTGGGCCCTCGTCCAACGGCAGTCGCACCACGAATTCACTGCCTGTGCCGAGGCCGGCGCTGGCAGCGGAGATCGAGCCTCCATGCAAGGCGACCAGGTGGCGCACGAGCGTCAGCCCGATGCCGAGTCCCCCGTGTGTGCGACCGATCGACTGGTCGATCTGCACGAACATGTCGAAGATGGAACCGAGCCGTTCTGGCGCTATGCCAATCCCGTTGTCGCGAATGGCGATCACCACCTCGCTGCCCTCGCGGGTCGCGCGGAGCTCGATCCGCCCGCCGGGCGCGGTGAACTTGCAGGCGTTGTTGATGAGGTTGCCGATGACCTGGACCAGGCGCAGGGGGTCTGCCATGAGCATCACGGGCGCCGCCGGCATGCTCTTGGAAAATTGGTGCGCAGCGGCGTCGAGCAAGGGCTGGCTGGCCTCGACTGCCTGGTCGATGATGGTCGCCACTTCGACCCGCTGCGGCCGAAAACTGATGCGCCCGAGCGTAATCCGGCTCAAGTCCAGGAGATCGTCGACCAGGCCGATGATCTGCGTTACCTGCCGCTGCATCATGGCCACGAGCGGATCGATCGTTTCCGTTCCGCCGCCCGCACGCCGCAGGATCTGGATGGCATTGCTCAGCGGTGCGAGTGGATTGCGCAGTTCATGGGCGAGCATGGCCAGGAACTCGGTCTTGCGCCGATCCGCTTCCGCCAGGGCCGAGGCCAGTTCCCGCAAGGATTCGGAGGCCTGCTTCTGCCCTTCGATGTCAGTGTTCGAACCGACCCACATGCGCGTCTGCAGGTTTTCGTCGCGGAGCGCGAGCGCCCGCGAAATGTGCCAGCGATAGCTGCCATCGTGGTGCCGGAAGCGCTGTTCGAATTCGAATGGCTCCCCGCTTGCGAGCGCCTGCTTCCAGATCCGCACGTTCCCAGCCTGATCGTCGGGATGGACGAATTGCAGCCAGCCCCAGTCCTTGAACTGATCGAAGCTGAGCCCGGTGTACTCGGTCCATTGCGGATTGCAGTAGTCGAGCGATCCATCCGCGGTGGCGGTGAAGATCTTCTGCGGCATCGAATCGAGCACGAAACGCAGGCGCTCCTCGCTCTCGCGGATTTTCGTCTCGGCGCGCTGGCGCACGGTCACGTCCAGGAACAGCGCGGCGAAGCGGCCCGGCTCCGGCCGGTAAGCGTGGACCTCGAAGATGCGTCCGAGCGGCGCCACTTCGCGCAGGAAGGTTGCCGGTATTCCACTGACGACTACCTGGTTGAAGTCGCGCACCCATTCGGGCTCGGCTCCCGGAATCACTTCGCTGAGCAGGCGCCCCTGGACGCCTTCACTGGAGAGGCCAGTCATTGCCTCCCAGGCCCGGTTAATTTCCAGATAGCGCCAGTCGACTGCATTGCCGCCCTCGTCGTAAATGATCTCGCCGAGCAGGAAGCCCTCGTGCAGACCCTCGAAAATCCGCCGCCAGCGGGTCTCCGCCAGCAACAGCGCCGACTGCGCTTGCTTCTGCTCGCTGAGGTCGCGCAGGTAGGCCGTGAACGTCGGCGGGCCGGCAACCGGAACCCGGGTCACCGTCAGCTCGACCGGAAATTCGCTGCCGTCCGCACGCAAGGCTGAAAGCTCCAGGCGCTGGTCCAGCACGGGCGCATGGCCGCTCGCGAGATAGCGCTGCATGCCGGCCAGATGGCGGGCGCGAAAGCGTTCGGGAATCAACACTTCGGCCAGGCCGCGTCCAAGAACCGCCGCGCGCGCGTGGCCAAGCGTGCGCTCGGCAGCAGCGTTGAACTCGATGATCCGGTCGTTGTGGTCGATGCTGATGATGCAATCGAGCGCGGCCTCGAACATCGCGTTCTTGCGTGCCTGTTCTTGCCGCAACTGCGCCTCGGACGCCTCGCGCGCGGCGATCTGCGCGAGCAGCTGCTGATTGACCCGGGTCAGTTCTGCCGTGCGTTCCGCAACGCGAGCCTCCATCGAATCGTGGGCGTGTTGCAGTTCGATTTCGGCGTCGCGCCTGCGGGTGAAATCGTGCATCGAAACGACCGCACCGAGCAGCTGCCCGTCGCCGTCATGGAAGGCCCGGCCATTGGCCACCAGCCAGCGCCGCCGGCCCGCCTTCGGCGCAATCACCATGGCCATGTCCTTGACCGGCTCGCCGCGCAAGGCCACAAACAACGGAATCTGGTCCGTTGCCATCGGCGTGATCCCGTCGGCGCAATACAGATCGTAGTGCTCCGCCCAGCGCTCGGCCGGCAGCGGCTCCTGCGGCAAGCCATGGAACTTGCGCGTGGCGCGATTGAAAAGGGTGAGCACCCCGCTCGCATCGCAAGCGACGATCCCCTCCTCCAGGTTATCGAGCAAGGCACGCAGGAAATCGTTCGCGCGCGTGGGATCGGCGTTGGACATGCGTGAAAACGGTCGTCCCGGTTGTTCTGAACGTAACCTTAGCGAGAATCGCGTGAATTTTCGATCGGTGAACCGCGGAGGGCTCGGCTGCTGCCGTGACCGATCACGACACACATACGGCACGCGCGGCATTTTCGCGAAGCCTTGCCATAAGAGTTCCCGCGTGAAGCGCTACCTCCCGCTCGTCGTCTTCGTCATTCTCACCGCTGCGGCTGCCGCAATCGGCGCGCAGTTCGAGCCGGGCAGCTGGTACGCGAGCTTGAACAAACCGCAGTGGAATCCGCCCAATGCGGTATTCGGACCGGTCTGGTCATTCTTGTACCTGCTGATCGCGATCGCCGGCTGGCGCGTCTGGCTGGAGCGTCCGCAACCGTGGGCACAGAGCGCATTGCGCTTATGGCTACTGCAACTGGTCCTCAACACCCTGTGGTCGTGGCTGTTCTTTGGCCTGCACCAACCGCTTTGGGCACTGATCGACATCGTCGCCCTGCTGGCGACCATCATCTTCTTCATCGTCAAAGCCTGGCCACGCAACCAGCCGGCAGCCTGGCTGTTCGTCCCGTATGCGCTGTGGGTGGCGTTTGCGACCGCGTTGAATGCCGCGATTTTCTGGATGAATCGGTAGGCGCCAACGAACATTGCGGACGCGCCCAGGACGGTCAGCGCAGAGCGTGGATCAACGCGCCAAGGGCCGTATGACCTGCGTCAAACGCGCTCGTCACACTGCGCCCGTGGGCTAATCGAACGCGCAGGTCAAGCCGAATTTACCCGCCTGGTCCGTCCTGAGTTGTCCGCGTATGTCTTGTTGTCAGTCCTCGTCACAGGAACGTGACAGCGCTCATCGTTTCATCACAAATTGACACCGCAACACTTCAATTCATGCTCGAACGGATCGGCTGTTCCGAAGCAGCGCCTTTGCACGTTGGCAATTGCCTCGTTTGACCCTCCTGGAGAATCCCATGACCACGACGATGGAACCCGTTCGACTCGCCGGCTCGGCGCTGCACCGATCCTGCCATGTGTGCGCCTTCTTCCACTCCAAGGAGGAGGAGTATCGGGTGTTGATGCCCTTCATCAAGGAAGGCTTCGAGCACGGTGATCGGGCGTTTCACGTCGTCGATGCGCGGCACCGGTCCGAGCACCTGCGTTCCCTGGAAGAACAAGGCATCGACGTGGCGACGGCAGAGCGCGACGGACTGCTGGAAGTGCGTCGCTGGGAAGACGCCTACATTGCCGATGGTCATTTCGACCAGTTTCGGATGATCGAGACCATCAAGGAAGCGCTCGACCCCGCGAAAAAGCCTCCCGGCAAACTCACCCGGCTGGTCGCCAACATGGAATGGGCGCTGGAAGACCTGCCAGGCGTGGACGATATCGTGGAATACGAAACCCGGCTCAATTTCGTGCTCCCGGAGTACCACGATCCGGTGATCTGCACCTATGACCTGTCGCGCTTCGATGCCAGTGTGGTGATCGACATCATGCGAACCCATCCGATGGTGATCGTCGGCGGCATCCTGCAGGAGAACCCGTTTTACGTGCCTCCGCAGGAGATGTTGAACGAGCTCAAGCAACGTGCGGCGGATCGCCGCGCGGCGTGAACGCCGCGCCCTCCACGCGACCGCTCGCCGAGCCTGACCTCGTCGAAGAGAATCGTCAGCTGCGGCGGACGATGCGCGACCTGGTAGCGCTCTCGACCTTGCCCGCGGTCTGGAGCAGCCTGGAACGGGACGCCATCGTTCGCAGCCTGTAAGAGGTGCTGCTGCGCATGCTGTCGCTGGAGTACATCTACGCACGACTCGCGGTCGACGCGCAACAACCGCCGCTGGAGATCCTGTGCAGCCGGCAGCCAAGTGACGACGCCGGCAACATGCGAGTCAGGGCGCGCATCGCCGCGCTGCTGGACAGCGGTCGTGGCGAGCCGGCGGCCAGCATGGCCGACCCGTTCGATGGCGAGAGCCTCGGTGTTGCCGTAGCGCGCTTCGGCTTGAGCGATGGACACGCCGTGCTGGTCGGATGCGCGCGGCGTTCCGGATTTCCAAGCGACCAGGACCGGCTGCTGCTCGGCGTCGGCGCCAATCAGACCGCCATCGTCTTGCAGCGCCGCCGCGCCGAAAGGCAGATACGCGAGCAAGGCGAATGGCTGCGGGTCACGCTGGCGAGCATCGGTGACGCGGTGATCGCCACCGATGTCGATGGCCGCGTCACTTTCATGAACCCCGTGGCCGAAGCGCTGACCGGGTGGGCCATGAGCGAGGCGCAAGGCCAGCCGCTAAGCAAAGTGTTCAATATCCTCGATGAAGTGACCCGGGATCCAGCCGAGAGTCCGCTGGACACGGTACGCCGCGGCGGGACCCTGGTCGCACGGGCGAATACGGTCCTGATCGCGCGGGACGGATCGGAACATCCGATCGACGATTCCGCCGCCCCGATCCGGGATGCGACCGGCCAGACGCTCGGCGTGGTGATGGTTTTCCGCGGATCGATCGCACAGCGGCGCGCGGACCAGCACAGAAATGCCCGGCTCGCGGTCACCCAGGCATTGAACCGGGCGGCGACGCTGGACGAGGCGGCCGTCGGCGTGCTGCAGGCGCTCGGCGAGAACATCGCCTGGGAAGCCGGTACTTTCTGGATGGTCAGCGATGACCAGCAGCGACTCGAATGCCGTGCCCAGTGGCAGCGGCCCACCGCCCCGTTGCTGGAATTTGCGGCGATCACCCGCAGGTTCACCTTCGCCACTGGCGTCGGCCTGCCGGGCCGAGTCTGGAAGAGCGGAGAGCCGGCCTGGATAGTCGATTCGTCGCGAGACGAGGACTTTCCGCGCGCCGCAGCTGCGACCAGGCTTGGACTGGGTTGCGGATTCGCCTGCCCGGTCACGGTCGGCCAGCGGCTGCTGGGCGTCATCGAGTTCTTCGCCCGTAACGCCACGCCGACGGATGTCGAATTGCTGGAAACCGTTGCAGACGTGACCGCCAACTTCGGCCAGTTCATCGAGCGCAAGGCCGCCGAGCAGGAGTTGCAGCGCAGCGAGACGCAACTGGCGGAATTTTTCGAAAACGCCACCATCGGCCTGCACTGGGTGGGGCCCGATGGAACGATCGTAAAAGCAAATCGCGCCGAATTGCAGATGCTCGGCTACGCTCGGGACGAATACGTCGGCCGCCATATTGCCGACTTCCACGTGGACCAGGAAGTGATTTGCAGCATCCTGGAAAAGCTGAAGGCTGGCGAACACCTGGTGGATTGCCCAGCCCGCCTGCGCTGCAAGGATGGAACGATCAAGGATGTGCTGATCGATTCCAGCGTTTTCTGGAACGACGGCAAGTTCGTCCATACCCGTTGCTTTACCCGCGACATCAGCGAGCGCACGCGCACCGAGGCCGCCCTGGCGGACGCGCGTAGCCGCCTGGATGCTGCCCTCGAAGCCGGCGCAATCATCACCTGGATGTGGGACATCGGGAACAACCTGCTGACGGCGGACCGGCAACTTGCCCAGCTGTTCGGCCTGCCACCGTCCGCTGGCCAGGGCACATCACTGGACGATTACCTCCAGGCGATCCACCCCGACGACCTCGAGCGGATCGTCTCGGCGCTCGATCACTCAGTGAAAACCGGCGCCCCTTACGAGGCCGACTATAGAATCGTGCAGGCAGACGGCTCGATACGCTGGGTCGTCGCGCGTGGTCGCGCGGAGCGGGACAGCCAAGGAAAACCGGTGCGGATGCCCGGCGTCCTGGTCGACATTACCGAGCGCAAGCGGCTCGAAGACGAACTGCGGATCCGGCTCGAGCAGTTGGCTGACGCCGACCGGCGCAGGGAGCACCTGTTGGCTTCACTGCGCGAAAGCGAGGAGAAGCTGCGGCTGCTCGCCGACACGATTCCACAGCTCGCGTGGATGGCGCATCCGAACGGCGATATCTTCTGGTACAACCGCCGCTGGTACGAATACACCGGCACGACGCCTGAAGACGTGGCCGGCTGGGGCTGGCAGGCGGTGCACGATCCTGACTTCCTGCCGCAGGTGCTGGCGCGATGGCAGGCCTCGATCGCCGAGCGTACGCCGTTCGAAATGGTGTTTCCGCTCAGGGGCGCCGACGGCAAGTTCCATTCGTTCCTCACGCGCGTCCATCCGCTCAAGGATGAGCGCGGAGAGATCCTGTACTGGTTTGGCACCAACACGGATATCAGCGAGTTCATGCGGATGGAGGCGGCGCTGCGCGATGCCGATCGTCGCAAGGACGAGTTCCTGGCCACGCTCGCGCACGAACTGCGCAACCCGCTGGCGCCGATCCGCAACTCGCTGGAAATCCTGAAGATGGGGCGTCTGGACGCCGCCACGATCCAGCAGACGCGCAGCGTCATGGAGCGCCAGGTGCACCATCTCGTCAGGCTCGTCGATGACCTCCTGGACGTCTCGCGGGTGATGCGCGGCAAGATTGAGCTGCGCCGGGAAACGGTTGAACTGGCAGTGATCGTCGCCCGTGCGGTGGAGATGGTACAGCCGCTGATCCAGTCGCAGCGGCATCGGCTCGACGTCGAGCTGCCAAGCGAATCATTGCTGGTCGACGTCGATCCGGTGCGCCTGGCACAAGCGGTTGGCAACCTGCTGACCAATGCTGCCAAGTACACCGACCCTGAGGGACACATCCAGCTCCGCGTCCGACGTGAAGGGCAGACGTTGGTATTGCTCGTCAAGGACAATGGCATCGGCATCGCGGCAGATATGCTGTCGCAAGTGTTCGACCTGTTCGTGCAGGTAGACCACACCTCGACCAAGGCCCAGGGCGGCCTGGGCATCGGCCTGACCCTGGCGCAAAACCTGATGCAAATGCATGGCGGATCCCTCGAGGCGCACAGCCCGGGGCTCGGCCAGGGATCCGAGTTCCTGCTGCGCCTGCCGTTGGTGACCGACGCGCGCCCGGAGCGCCCTGCCCCCGCCACGACCACCCCAGCCCCTTCCAATGCGGTGTTCAAGATCATGGTGGTGGATGACAACCAGGATGCCGCGACCAGTCTCGCCGCACTGTTGCGCTTACGTGGACACGAGGTGCGAATCGCCCTGGACGGTGCATCCGCTCTCGCGACCGTCAACAGCTACGTGCCTGACCTCGTGTTCCTCGACATCGGCATGCCTGGCATGGATGGGTTCGAAGTCGCGCGCCGATTGCGTCAGCAGTCGACGCTGGACGCGACACTGCTGGTCGCGCTGACCGGCTGGGAACAGCAGGATGACCGCCGGCGCACCGCGGAAGCCGGATTTGATCATCATCTCGTCAAGCCGCTCGATGCGAGTGTCTTGGAGACGCTGCTGGAGGCGCTCACCGAACAGCATCCGTGACCGTCGCGCGCGCTTCCGCGACCCGGCGGCAGTTCCGCGTGCTGGCACCGCGCGCTGACCGTTGGCAGATTCATCTGGCCCTGCCGGCTCCCTTCCCCCAACCGCGTCAGCGCGCGCAGTTGCAAAGCCGCCAGGATGGCTTATTCGACACGATATCTCGGCTGGGCGTTGAGCCAGATCAAGTCCGACCCATGCCAAGTCCCCCATATTGGCGCATATTGGGTTAAGGTCGTATTCAGCGACAGGGGGCTGACCGTGGACGACGATCGACTGCTGCGGATGCAGCAATTGCGGCTGCGCTATGCGGCGCGCTTGCCGGCGCGCATCGCGGCAATGACGGCGGCGCTCAAGGATCTGCGGGAGGGCGAGCCACGCCCCGCGGCACGCGCCATCCTGCACCATCAGGCCCACAGCCTGGCTGGTTCCGCCAGCACCTTCGGCTTCGATGCGCTGGGAAGCCGTGCGCGCCAGCTGGACCAGACACTGCGCCTGCTGGGTGAGCAAGACGTCTCCGACCGGGAAGTCGCCGAAGCCGTTTTCGATCTGGTCGGCGACCTGGCGTCGCTCTCCGCGCTGTCGCCGGAATCGCCGCTGGAGCTGTTTTCCCCGCTGGAAGTCGCCCCGTCGCCGCATGATCCATTGGCGTTCGTGGTCGACGACGACGACGCGCTGGCGCAGGAAATCGCCACGCGCCTGCGCAGCTATGGCTACCCGGTGGCGGCCTTCAGCGACGCCGCCGCCGTTGAAGCCGCGCTGCAAACGCTGACACCGGATGCGATCCTGGTCGATCTCGATCTGGGTGCAGGGCCCCATGAAGGCCCGACCCTGGCGAAACGGGTGATGGAGCTGGTAGGTTCAGCTGTGCCCTTGTTGTTCTTTTCGGTACACGAAGGCTGGGAGGTACGGCTCGCTGCCTTTCGCGCCGGCGCCGCTGCCTACGTGACCAAGCCACTGGATTTCCCGAATCTGATCGACACCCTCGATTCGATCACCGGACGGCGCGAACCGAAGCCCTATCGGGTGATGATCCTGGACGACGTCGAAGAACTCGCCCTGCACCATGCTGACGTGCTGCAACTGGCGGGAATGGATGCGCGCGCCTTCGTACGCCCCTTCGACGCCCTCGAAGGCCTGGCAGGGTTTCGTCCAGACCTGATACTGGTGGATTTGCACATGCCGCAAATGACCGGCATCGAATTTGCCGGGGTGATCCGCCAGAAATCCAGTTACAACGGCATGCCCATCATCTTCCTGTCCAACGAACATAGCGTCGACGACCAGTTGGCCGCGCTCAAGGTCGGTGGCGACGAGTTCCTGCTCAAGCCGATCCGCGACGATCACCTGGTCGCTGCCGTCAGCATTCGCGCCGAGCGCTTTCGAACCCTGAACGCGCTCATGAGCGTCGACGGATTGACCGGCCTGCTGACCCAGATCACCACGAAACTGCAACTGGAAGACCTGCTGCCACTGGCGCTGCGCCGGCGCGAAGCCCTGTGTTTCGCGATGATCGATGTCGATCATTTCAAGCAGGTCAACGATCGCTGGGGACACCCGGCCGGCGATCGCGTGCTGCGCATGCTGGCGCGAGTGCTCAAGCAGGGTGTGCGCCGATCGGACATCGTCGGCCGTTTCGGCGGCGAGGAATTTGCCATCATTTTCCCGGATACCACGCTGGAAGCAGCGACGATCCTGGTGGACCGGCTGCGCGAGAAGTTCTCGAACCTGGTGCAACAACACGGGGACCAGCAGTTCCGGGTTTCTTTCAGCGCCGGACTCGCCAGTTCCGGCGATCACCCGATGATGGATGCACTGCTCTGTGGAGCCGATCGGGCGCTCTACCGCGCCAAGGCCGAGGGGCGCAATCGGGTGCTGGTGGACCAGGACGCCGGCAGCGGAGGCCGCGGGTCTGCTGTCGCCTTGGCACCGTCCGGGCGTTCGCTCTGCGGCTTCACACCCTGATGCAGAAACCGGCCATTCCTGCCAATGAAGCGGAGCGCTTGCGCGCACTGCACGATCTGCTCCTGCTCGATACCCCTGCCGAGGAGGTCTACGATCGCATCACCCGGCTTGCACAGCGTCTGTTCGATGTCCCGATTGCATTGGTTTCGCTGATCGATGCCGATCGCCAGTGGTTCAAGTCGCGCCAGGGGCTGGCAGCCGAACAGACCCCGCGCGATGTCTCCTTCTGTGGGCACGCCATCCTCGGGAGCGAGGTCTTCCTTGTTCCCGACGCGCTCGCCGACCCGCGCTTCGCCGACAATCCGTTGGTCACCGGGGCACCCAATGTCCGCTTCTACGCCGGCGCGCCGCTGTCGGTCGACGCCGGACTGCGGGTTGGCACACTGTGCCTGATCGATCATCAGAAACGCTCGCTGAGCGAGGAACAACTGCAGACCCTGCGCGACCTTGCCGAGTGGGCCAACGCCACGCTCGCCAGTGGCCGCAAGCAAGCTGCAGCCAGGCTGCTGATCGAGCACGAGAGCTTCCTGCAGGCAGTGCTGGATACCGTCCTCGATGCAGTGGTCACCATCGACGAGGTGGGTTGCATCCGATCCTTCAATCGCAGCGCCGAACTGATGTTCGGCTACGAGGCGAGCGAAGTCCTCGGCTCCAATGTCAAGCGGCTGATGCCGCCACCCTA
This sequence comes from Rhodanobacteraceae bacterium, assembly GCA_031425695.1. Lineage (GTDB taxonomy): Bacteria > Pseudomonadota > Gammaproteobacteria > Xanthomonadales > SZUA-5 > JANPJV01. The sequence goes on from JANPJV010000102.1 coordinate 20,070, forward strand.
CCTGGATGCCCACGACGGTTACCTTAAACGTTTCCGCGAACACGGCGAGGCTCGCATCATCGGCATTGGCCGTGAGGTCGAAGGCCTGCGCAAGAACGGCGAGCGCTTCGCCATGCATCTTGCGGTAGGAGAGATGGCGCAGAGCGAGCAGCGCCATTTCGTCGGCATCGTCAAAGACATCAGTCGCCGCAAACTCGCCGAACAGAAACTCGATGAAGCCAATCGATGGCGCCAGGCCATTCTCGATTGTGCCAGCGTGGCCATCATCGCGACCGACACCGAGGGGGTCATCCAGACCTTCAACCGCGCCGCCGAGCGCATGCTCGGTTACCAGGAATCGGAAATCGTCGGGCGCCAGACCCCGGGCGTATTCCACGATCCCGATGAAGTCGTGGCACGCGCAAAAGCCTGGTCGCAGCAGCTTGGGCGCAAGATCGAGCCCGGCTTCGAAACCTTCATTGCCCGCGCCCGCGATGGCACCGCCGACGAGCACGAGTGGACTTATGTGCGCAAAGATGGCGAGCGGCTCACCGTCTGCCTCGCGATCACCGCACTCACCAATTCGGCAGGAATGGTAACCGGCTATCTCGGCATTGCCAGCGACATCTCCGAACGCAAGAAGGTCGAGCGTCTCAAGTCGGAGTTCGTCGCTACCGTCAGCCACGAACTGCGCACGCCATTGACTTCGATCCGCGGTGCGCTGGGAGCGGTGCTCGGCAAGAGCAGCGTCCAGCTGGCTGACCCGGTACGCCGCCTCCTGGAGACCGCCAATCGCAATTCCGAGCGCCTGACGGTCTTGATCAATGACATTCTCGACCTGGAGAAAATCGAAGCCGGCAACATGAGCTTCGACATGACCATGGTGGATCTCGGTGCGCTGTGCGAGAACGCACTGGCAGCGAATGATGGCTACGCGCGCTTGCACGGCGTGGAATTGCAGTTATCAAAGCCGGTTTCGCCGGCATTGACGCTGGCGGATTCGCACCGTCTGATGCAGGTACTCGGCAACCTGCTGTCGAATGCGATCAAGTACTCGCCAGTCAATGGAAAGGTGGAATTGATGCTGGTGGACGATGCCTGCGGCAACTGGCAGATCAGCGTCCGCGATTACGGCGCGGGGATTCCGGAAGCCTTCCGTGCAAGCATCTTCCAGCGTTTTGCGCAGGCGGATGCCTCCGATTCAAAAGCGCGCGGAGGCACCGGACTTGGGCTCAGCATTGCCAAGGCGATCGTCGAGCGGCACAGCGGGCAACTCCACTACAGTTCCGAAGTTGGCATTGGAACTACGTTCCGCGTCGACCTGCCGCAATTCTCCTCCCTGGATCCCACGGCCAGGAACGAAAACGGGCCGCGGGTGCTGATCTGCGAGGACAATGCCGATGTCGCGTTCGTCCTGGCTGAGCTCGTTCGCCAGGACGGTTTCGCCTGTGATACCAGTGGTTCTGCCGCGGCCGCGCGCGTGTTGTTGGCAGAGCGCCGCTATGCCCTGTTGCTGCTCGATCTGAAGTTGCCGGACAGCACCGGACTGGCGTTCATCGACGAACTTCGGCAAATGGAGTCGACCCGCGAAATGCCCATCCTGGTGATTTCCGGGCGCGCTGACGAAGGCCGCAGCTCATGGGCGGGAGAGTCATTGTCAGTGGTCGACTGGCTGCAAAAACCGGTCGATCGCGAGCGCCTGGCCAGCGCCTTGCATGCGGCACTGCGCGGCTCCGAGCGCCCGCGGATTCTGCATGTCGATGAAGACCTGGATGTGATCCAGGTCACGCGGGCCCTGACCGAAGGCCTCGCCGATCTCGATTTCGCCCAGTCGCTCGCAGAGGCACGCGGCAAACTCGCCGAGTCGCAATATGACCTGCTGATCGTCGATGCCAACCTGCCCGGCGGTTCGGGATTGGAGTTGCTCGCGCAGTTGCCGCCCGAATGCAGGGTCCTGGTGTACACCGGCGATGCACTCGATGGAGAAGGGCTGACGACCCAGGTGGCTGCCGTGCTGACCAAGGGACAGATATCGAGCGAACAACTGCTGCAGACCGTGCGTCAACTCCTCGCCAACCAGAGACCTTAGCCATGAAGGAGCCACTGCGGGTGCTCTATGTAGACGACGAGGACGATATCCGCGAGGTCGTCGAATTCGCCCTTGAGGACGCCATCGAGCTGCAACTGCAATTGTGCGCGAGCGGCGCCGAGGCGATCGCACGCGTGGGTGATTTTGCTCCCGACCTGATTGTTCTCGACGTGATGATGCCGGGCATGGACGGCCCGGCAACCCTGCAGGCCCTGCGCGCCGCTGGAGTAAGCGCGCCGATTGCCTTCATGACCGCCAAAGTCCAGGCCTGCGACCTCGATCGATTCCGCGAACTGGGCGCGATCGGCGTGATTGCCAAGCCCTTCGACCCGATGCAGCTCGCCGCCCAGATTCGCCAGCTGTGGCACGAGCGAGCGCCGTCGTAAGCGCCACCGACAGCGTGCACTCCGACGACTGCAGCAACCTCAATCCGCCGCTGCCCCGCTGTGCGTGAATGCGGCCCAGTGGAACGGGTGAGTGGCCGCTTCCGGCAGCGCGTCGGACTCTCCGACCCAGCGTTTCCAGCGTTCGCCCAGCCCAGGCGAGCGGGCTTCGCCGAGCCACGCACGCTGGGCGCCAGCGAGGGCGGTGGCGCTGTCGAAACCGGCGCTTCGCCGCGCGTAGAACTCCTGCATCAGCCGCGCGGTGGAGCGGTCAGCGACCGGCCAGTGGGTGCCGATCACCGCGCGTGAGCCGGCGAGGTGAAGCGCGCGGATGAGGCCGAGCAGGCCTTCGCCGCCGGCCTGCACGCCGCCGGCGCTGGCGCACGAGGAGAGCACGGTCAGGCCGGCGCTGAGCTTCAGCTCGCGCGCGATCTCATGGGCGTGCAGGCGGCCGTCGTCGCTGGCACTCGCCGCGCTCGCACTGCTCGCCAGCACGATGTGCGAGGCCATCGGTGAATGCGCATCGCTGACGCTGTGCAGGGCCAGGTGGATGAGTCCGACGGCGGGTACCGCAGCGCGCAACTGCGCTTCGCTGGCGGCGCTGCCGAAGTAGCTCGTCACCCGCCCCGGAAAACGTGCAGACAGTGCTTCAACTTCAGTTCGCGCGCCCGGCAGCGCTCGCGCGGGGACATCGCGCAGCGCGCCATCACCCGTGCTCGATGGGACTGGATCGGCAAAGGCCAGGATCTCCTGCGAACCGGTCGCGCGCTGTTCCAGGAGCGCCCAGACCGCGGCGGACGGGGCCACCCCGATGATGTGGTCTTCGACCAGGTAACGGGGCTCGCCATTGGTATTGCTGACGAGCGCCGCCCAGGGCACTGACAACAACGGCCCGTCGGCCACGACCAACCATTGTTCCTGCCCCGAAACGTCGCCCGCCAGTGGCGCGATCAGTTGTGCATACAGCGAGCGGCTCACCGCGGCGAGTGCGTTCAGCGCCTGCGGATCGATGCTGGCGCGCCCACTCAACAGGCGCATGCGGTCAACCTCGTCGACAAGGCTCATACGAGTCGCGCCAAGCCGGAAAACGCGCGCTTGCGAACCAGGGCGCTGCACGATCGCGAGCGTCCCGACCGCCCCCACCACGAACGAGAGCAGAGCACTGTGTGCCGGCAACTGCAGCGCCATCCCGTCCCCCGGCCCTGCCCACGTCGCCCCGAGATCGGCGTGATCGGCGCCGAGCAGTTGCAGCAACATCTGGCGCCGATAGGCAGCCTCGAGTTCGAGCACCGCTGCGTTGTCGCCGTCCTCGGCCAGGAGCCAGGCCAGTTCATGATAGAAATCCTGGAATTGCGCCGCCCACTGCGCGCGGATTTCCTCCGAGCCACCAACTTGTGCGCGGTGCGCTTCGAGCCCGGCTATGGCGGCGCGATAGGCAACGATGGCGGCGTCGCGCTCGCCCTGGTCGCGCAGTGCGCGTGCGAGCGCAAACTGCGCTTGCGCTTCCTGGATGCCGAAAGCCGACAGCGCACGCAAGCCTTCCACGGCGCGGCGCGCGTGCGTGATGCCGACCGCATGGGCGCCGGCCCTTCGCGAGCATTCACTCAGGATGAGATCGCCATCGAAAATCTGCACGCCACGCCGTTCCAGGGCCGCATAACGCGCGAGCGCCGCTTGCGCGCCAGCGCTCGCGGCCTCGCAGCGGTCGAGCTGCAGCAGCACGTCTGCACGGTACAGGGCGAGGTCGGCGTCGAGACTGCTTTGCGCGACACCCTGGCTGACGTCCGCGGCGCCGAGCTGCGCCTCGAGGGCATCGTAGACGGCCAGCGCCTCGGGCAGGCGTCGTTGCCGCGCCAGGTTGCCGCCAACCTGCAGCTGCAGGGAGAGCGCCTCGTAGCTTTTCGGGTCGATGGCGAGCGCCGCAGCCCATGACTCGCGCAGCAGGCTTTCGGCCTCGGCAAATTCGGTGCGGCGCATCAGCACTTCGGCCAGTGCTGCGCGCGCCTGTCCTACTTCCAGCCCGTCCGGCGCGACCGCTGTGAAGCTCGCCATCGACTCACGCGCAAACGCTTCTGCCTGCGCATAACGACGCCGTTCCAGCGCGTGCAAGTGGGCGTTGTAGGCGATCTTGCCGAGCAGCATCGAAGCCGGCGCGAGGCGCCGCAGTTCACTGACAGCGCGCTCGTACGCTGCACCCGCGGCGTCGCCTTCACGACGCACACCGCTCAGTAGAGCGCGGCGTGCCAACAGATTTGCGGCATCGATTCCTGCGGGCGCGATTTGCGCGATCAGCGCGTCGGCCGCATCGAGCGCGGCTTCGGCGTCTGCCATCTGGCTCTCGCGGATGGCGACAAAGGCGATCACCAGGTAGGCGTTGGCGGTGGTGAGGGACGCCGGATCCAGACGCAGGGATTGCTCCGCGGCGAGCCTGGCACCCGAGTTGTCGCGTGTCTGCCCGCGCCAGAAGGCCAGCAGTTGCAGGCTTTGCGCCAGCTCGGCCGGGGTGCCGGACAGGCGCCGCGCCGCGACCGCGCGCTCGGCAGCCTGCAGCCCACGGGTGCGATCGGGATTGTTCTCGAAGGCCAGCGCGGCGACATCGGCAATGGCGCCCGTGTGCGTGGGCGCTGCCTTTTCAGCCGCTGCGAATGCCGTTGCGGCGCCAGCATAGTCGAGACGCCTGGCGCGCAACTGTGCATCGGCAAGATGCAATGCTGCTGCGCGCAGTGGGTCGCCAGCAGCTAGCGCCTGGGCGGCTTCCTGCGCTAAATCACGCGTCGCCGAAGGCGGCATTGCCGGCGGCGCAACGACCAGATCCCAGCGCCCGGGCGGGAGCTCGATTGCCGTGACCTCGCCGCTGCGGACCCTTTGCACGCGCACCGGACCCGTCGCTGCCCGCAGTTGCGCCTGCAGGAAACCTGATACGTCGAGTCGCGCCGGATCGTCCGCTTCGCGCAGCAGGTCGCCGGTCTGCAGATCGATTGCGCGCTCCGCCGCAGCCGGTGGCAATGCGAGGATCTCGACGTCTGCGCAAGCATTGCAGCTCAGCAGCAGCGCGAGCACGCAGGCACCGAATCGACACCGAATCATGGCTCGACGCGGAAGGCAAAGGGTCCGAGCAGAGGTTCACCGGCCGCGTTGCGCACACGCCAGAGGTATTGGCCGGGAGCGAGCGCGACGCGCGTGGATTCGGGCAGCACCACTGCACATTCCTGCGCGGTTCCCGACCAGAGCGGGCTCGCATCCGCTCCGAGCACTTCCACGTTCGCGGCCGTCGGCGCGGCAGCGCATGGCCAGCGCAGGCTTGCCGGCACTTGGCGCAACACCGCCCCATCGAGTGGTGCGACCGCGATCATCGGGGCGCCGCGCAGCGTGTCTTCGACCGGTGGCGTCCGCAGCAGGACGACTGCAAACACCATCAGCATGCCGCTGGCTGCTACCGCCAGCGCGACTGGCGGACCTTTGAAGCGCCGTTCGACGCGAGTACGCCGAGTGAAATCCCCGACCACCACGCCGTCTGCGCCCGAACCTTGCCCCGACGCACTTCCCTGCCTTTGATCGTGTGGGTCCGGACCTTGTCCGGACGCTTTTCCTGACCCGGCATCGAGCAATCTCTGCAGCCCATCCCCCAGCCCATCCGCCCACGGCAGCGCATCCAGTGCGACGCGTACCACCATCGCGCAGCTCGCGCACTCGGCGACGCGGGCGGCGACGCGATCGCGTTGCTCCGCGGCGAGCGTGCCGTCGGCAAACGCGACCAGCGTGTCGGCATCCGGGCACAGCGTCGGATCGCAGCGCACGGCCGCGGCCAAGGCGCGTTGCGGAGGACGAGCCTCGAGCTCATTCATCCCAGTCCTCCTGTCCACCTGCACGCAGACTCGCGCGAATTTCTTCGACACCGCGATAGGCGAGATTGCGCGCGGTCGCTGTCGTCAGTCCGGTCATCTGCGCGATCTCCTGAGGGTTGAATCCATGCAACAACAATTGCGCCGGCAGGCGGCGACGTTCTGGCAGCGCAGCGATCGCCGCGTGCACGCGTTTGACGCGCTGGTCGCGATCGGCCTGCAATTCCGGCTCCAGCGTGGTTTCGGGGGGCTCGACCTGCTGATCGAGACTGTCCTCGCGCCGCGCGGTATGGCGGCGCAACGCATCGATCACCACCGAGACCACCGTCTTGCGCAGATAAGACGCAAGGTGTTCGACAATTTTCTCACTCGACAGCACCCGCCACAGCCGGATGCGCACTTCCTGCACCAGTTCGTCGACATCCAGCCCCTGCCCCGCACCGACCTGCGCGAGCACGGACACCCGCAGCCGCGGCTCGTGCGCTGCCATGACCTGATTGAACTGTTCGCGCGTGAGCGGCATCGACAAAGTTTGACGCAAGCGTCGAGGGCAAAGCTATCGGCGATGTTGGCCGGCGCATTGGATCTGCGTGGGTTCGGACCTTGTCCGAACGCTCTTCCGGCAACGTTGAGAAAAGCGTCCGGACAGGGTCCGGACCCACACCAGCAAGAGCCGGGCAACCACCGGCGCGAGAAAATTTCCCCGCCTGCTGCGTCTTGCTCTCAACTCAACGGGAGCTAAGCACACATGAAGGCGTGGTTGCTGGTCGCGGCGATGCTGGGTCAGGCCCTGGAGAACCAGGCCATTGCGGATGTCGTGAATCCCCTGCCCCATGACCTCGTCTATGTACGCGCGCCGTACTTCGGGCCCGCATTCAACCCGGCACTGCCGCGCGACGGCAACAGTTCCTGGCCGGATACGGTGGCGCCGCTGGAGCCTGACGCCGGCGCGCAGCTCATGCTTCTTCGCAGCAATGGGACGCGCGAGCTGCTGTTCCCCTTACCCGCGCAGCGCCCGCTGCTGGACACTCCCGTCGGCAGCCCGCTTTCCGTGGGATCGGTGTCGGATCCGACCATCTCCTTCGATGCGCGGTACGTCGTCTTCACTTGGTATCACGACCTCTCGCCGGGCACACGCAATACCCAGCGCGGCAGCACCTTTGGCCTGTCGTCGTTCGGGGCCGACCTCTACAAGCTCGATCTGCAGACCCGCGTCCTGCAGCGGCTTACGCATCAGGAGTTCACCCCCAACACCGGCAACGGCGCCGATTTCAGCGGCTGGAACCCCGCCGCAGGCCAGGTAAATCCGCCCGGCAATCACCCGCGCATGGGCGTGTTCAACACCGGCCCAAGCTTTGCGCCGGGCGGACGCATCGTGTTCACCTCGACGCGCAACGGCTTTGCGCCGCCACGCCTGCTCGACGAGGGCCAGCGCGTGCTGCAGCTCTACGTCATGGACGAGGATGGGCGCAATGAATCGGCCATCGGCCACTTCAACCTGGCGATGGCCCTGCATCCGCAGGTGCTGATGGACGGGCGGTTGATGTTCTCGAGCTGGGAGCTGGAGGGACTGCGAGACGAGCGCACGTTTGCACTGTGGGTGGTGGGCCCGGACGGGCGCGGCTGGAACAGCCTTTCGGGCTATGCCGACCGCCCGTTCGCGCAGCATTTCGCGACGCAGATGCCGAACGGGGACATCGTCGTCGAGCGCTACTACAACTTGAACAACAACGGTTTCGGCAGCCTGGTGCGCTATCCGCTGGAACCCGCCGGCGGTCCCTTCCTGACCGACGATCCGGCACCCGGGACGCACATCCCGCACGAGCGCCGCGATCCGGGCCAGCCCGGCAACGTGCGCCGCATCTTGACGCCGTTCACCACCCACCAGGACGTGCCAGCGCCGTGCCCGGGCTTCGAGCTGCTCGCCGGCAGCGCGCCAGCCGGCGACTGCGCGCCTGCCCAGCGCCGCGGCAAGTTCACGCATCCGCAGGCCACGCCGGCCGTCACCGGCGTCGGTGCAGCCGGTGTCGCTGAACTGCTCGCCGTCTACACCGTCGGTGGTGCCAACCATCGCAGCGGCGCGGCCGCCGGGTTGCCTTGGTACCACGGCGAGATCGTCATGCTGCCCGACGGTGAAACCATCCCGATCGATCCCGGCTGCCTCGCGGGACCCGGTCCGGCCTGCGCACCAGGGCGACCCGCCGCGCTGCGCCAGGTGCTCTTCGAAGACAACTTCAACCTGCAATGGCCGCGTCCGGTCGTGACCTACCAGCAGCTCTACGGCCGGGCCGAGCCACAGGCATGGCCGGAACTCAGCAACGCCGAAATCACGGGCGAAGGACTAGTCCCCGGCGAGCCTTTTGGCCTGATCGGTTCCTCGTCGATGATCTGGCGCGACACCCGCGCAGCGCGCAACACCGTTGGTGACGACGAGCGCGAGCCCTTCAATCCACCGACCTGGGACTACACCTACGCCTGGACCACGCAGGGGACCGACATCGGCCTCTATGGCGACGCCGACATTTATGCGGTGCGCGTGCTGGCGCAATTGCCGCGCGCGGACCTTTCTTACCCCAACAACAATCCGCAGATGCTGGTCGAAGGCGGCGAGCGCCTGCGCATCCTCGGCGAGGTGCCGATCAAGGGCGCGTTTTCCGGCAAGCCCGGCAATCCAATGACGATCTTGCCCGATGGCCGCGTCGTGCCAGACAGCTCCTTCCTCGCGCGCATTCCAGCCGATGTCTCGTTCACCTTCCAGACCATTGACCGCCGCGGCATGGCGCTCAATATCGCGCAGACCTGGCACCAGGTGCGTCCCGGCGAGGCGCGTTACGACTGCGGTGGCTGTCACGCACACAGCAAGGAGGCGATCGATTTCGAAGGCACTGCGGCGGCGCAAGCAAACTATCTGGTGCGGGACTTCGCCCGCACCACACCGCTGGTCGCACTCGATCTGCAAGGCGCTGATGCGCTCACCGTTCGGCCAGAACGCGTCGTCAACGTCGAATGGTTCCGCGATGTGTCGCCGCTGCTCAACACGCGCTGCGGCGGTTGTCACGATGCGGCTTCACCGGCCGGTCCGGGCCCGGGCCTGGTGCTCGCCAGCAACGCACCGCTGGTGAACGGATGGCCGGCCGCTCTGTGGGCGCTCAAGCTGGCGCACACCGACCCCGTCAGTGCGGCCGAGTACACGCGCTACGGCAACGGTCTGTATGTGCAGCTCACCCGTTACCTGCGCTCATTCCAGTCCCGTCAGAGCCTGCTGCTGTGGGCTGCGTGGGGCGAGCGGCTGGATGGACGCAGCAACGCCACGCGCACCGGCGATATCGACTTCACCGCGCACCCGGCCATCCCCAACCTCAGCAACGACCAGCGCATGCTGCTCGCCCGCTGGATCGATACCGGGGCCGGTGTCGACCTCACGGCTTTCAACGAGCCAGGACAGGCAGCTGGCCAGCAGGCGGTCAACGGATTCCTCCAGGACGACCTGCGGCCGACGCTGGTGCTGAGCCCATCGACGGTTGCACTGAGCGTCCTCTCCAGCCTCGCCAGCGTTCAAGTGTCAGCCTTCGACATCGAGAGCGGGCTGCGCGTCAATCCGGGGCAGTGGAGCGTGACTGCGGATCGTGCCCTCGGGGCGGTGCCGGCGGGCACCAATCTCGCTGCTGGCCTGGCGCTGCCGTCCGATGGCAGCCGGGTGGCTGTGCCATTTCCCGTTGCCGTGACCAGCGGTGAGCTTGGGCTGCGAGTGCGCGTCGTCGACCAGGCCGGTCATGAGACGGTGATTGATCGGGTTTACCGGATAGGGGGAGTGCTGTTTGGGAATGGGTTTGAGTAGACGGCTTACGTGGGTTCGGACCTTGTCCGAACGCTCTTACCCCGACTTGGGGAAAAGCGTCCGGACAAGGTCCGGACCCACGTAAAGCGAAGCCTCGCCTACGACTCCTCTCGCGCCCGCGTCTCGAACTCCGCAATATCGCGCCGATCACGCTTGCTGGGCCGGCCTGCGGATGGCGTGAACGCCATCCGTGCGAGGCGCTGCGCTTCGGCCTCCTTCTCGCGCCGGGCGGCGCTTTCGGGGCTTTCGGCGTACATGGTGGCGGCCAGCGCGGCGGGGCCGCGCTTCTCGAACAGCGCCAACACTGAAACTTCGAGGCGCTCGACACCGCGGGTCAGCTTGACGCGATCACCGACACGCAGGGTCTTGGCCGGCTTGCAGTGGGCGTCGTTGATCTCGACCTTGCCGCCCTCGATCGCCTGCTTGGCAAGCGAGCGGGTCTTGTAGAAGCGCGCCGCCCAGAGCCACTGGTCGGCGCGCATTTCACTGGCGACCTTCGGGATCACGTCGCGAACAGCAAGGCGTTCATGCGTCGCACGAAGCCGCTCGGATCCTCGAGCTGGCCGCCCTCGCTCAGCACGGCCTGTTCAAACACCAGCACGGCCCAGTCGTTGAAACGCTGCTCGTCGGTTTCGGCGGCGAGACGCGCGGTGACCGCATGTGCCGGATTGAGCTCGAGCGTGGCCGCGCCGCTGCCGGCGGCCTGGCCCGCCTGGCGCAGCAAGCGCTGCGTGTGCAGCGAAAGCTCGTGCTGGTCGACCACCAGGACGGCGGCCGAATCGCGCAAGCGGGTCGAGCCACGCACCGACTTGATGCGATCGCCGAGCGCGGCCTTGATGCGGTCGGCCAGGCCTTCCGGCAGCTCGGCGGAAGCCGGCGCCGGTGCCACGCCATCGGCATCCGGGATCAGGTTCAGGTCGACATCGCCCTTCGCTACCGAGGAGAACGGCTTGCCTTCCACCTCATGCAGGTAGGACAGCGCCCACTCGTCGATGCGGTCGAAGGCCAGCAGCACTTCGACGCCCTTGGCGCGGAAGGCTTCCAAATGCGGCGAGTTGCGCGCGGCGAGATAGCTTTCGGCGGTGATGTAGTAGATCGCGGTCTGGTTCGGGCGCAGGCGCTCGATGTAGTTGGCGACCGATACGGTCTGCGCCGGGCCTTCGCTCGCGGTCGAAGCAAAGCGCATCAGCTTGGCGATGCGCTCGCGGTTCGCGTAATCCTCGGTCAGGCCTTCCTTCAGCACCTGGCCGAACTCGTTCCAGAAGCTCTGGTATTTCTCGGGATGGTCCTGCGCGAGCTTGTCCAAGAGATCCAGCGTGCGCTTGACGATGGCCGAGCGGATCGCCTGCGTGAACTTGGTGTCCTGCAGCAGTTCGCGCGAGACGTTGAGCGGCAGGTCATCGGAATCGACCACGCCGCGGATGAAGCGCAGGTAGGACGGCACCAGCAACTCGGCCGCGTCCATGATAAAGACGCGCTTGACGTAGAGCTTGAGGCCGTGACGCTCCTCGCGCTGCCCGGCAAACATGTCGAATGGCGCCTTGGACGGGATGTACACCAGGCTGGTGTAGCTCTGGCTGCCCTCGACCTTGTTGTGTGCGTGCGCCAACGGCTCGCTGTCGCCGTGGTTGAGCAGCTTGAAGAAGCCGTTGTAGTCATCGTCCTTGAGCTCGGCTTTCGGGCGCGTCCACAGCGCAGCAGCCTGGTTGACGCTCTCCCACTCGCGCGTCGGCTCGGCTACTTCCTTGCCTTCCTCGGGCTCGTCGGCAAGCTCCGCGGGTCCCGCGTCCTTGAGCATGCGGATCGGGAACGCAATGTGCTCCGAGTACTTGTGGATCAGCGAGCGCAGGCGCCAGGGCGACAGGAACTCAGCTTCGCCTTCCTTCAAGTGCAGCACGATCTCGGTACCGCGCTGGGGAATCTCGGTCGATTCGACCGCGTATTCGCCCTTGCCTTCCGAACGCCACAGGACGCCCTCGGCGGCTTCAGTGCCGGCCTTGCGCGTACGCAGCGTGACCGAATCGGCAACGATGAAGGCCGAATAGAAGCCCACGCCGAACTGGCCAATCAGCTGCGCGTCCTTGCGCTCGTCACCCGAGAGGCTCTCGAGAAATCGCCGCGTGCCGGAGCGCGCAATCGTGCCGATATTCTCGACGACTTCGTCGTGGCTCATGCCGATGCCATTGTCGCGAATGGTCAGCGTGCGCGCTTCGGAGTCAAATTCAATCGCGACATGCAAATCACTGTCGCCCGCCATCAGCTCCGGCTGGCGGATCGCCTCGAAGCGCAGCTTGTCCAGCGCATCGGAAGCATTCGAGACCAGCTCGCGGAGAAAAATCTCCTTGTTCGAGTACAGCGAATGGATCACGAGGTTCAGCACCTGCTGGACTTCGGCCTGGAATGCGCGGGTTTCGGTGGTCATGGGCGGTGTCAGTCGTTGGACGAGACCGCGCAAAGTGGGGGTGGTGAGAGCGAGTTTCAACGGGGGGCGCGCTCTTGTGGGTCCGGACCTTGTCCGGACGCTTCTTGTCGAGGCTGGAGGAAAAGCGTCCGGACAAAGTCCGGACCCACGCAGTGCCAAAGCCCCAAGCGTCATCTCCCTGCCCTCACCCATGCAGCTTGGCAGGCCCGCCGCTCGTCGGTCTTTGGCACAATAACGGTTGCCTCCCGGCCCGGATTGCCATGCGCCACTTTCTCTTGTGCTTGTCCCTGCTGTTTGCTGCCAGCGCTGCCGGCGCCGCTGATGGCGGCCTGAAGACCGGAACCACGCAGACCTGGCGCGCCGTTCTTTTCGATGGGCGCAAGGCCGGCTGGTCGCTGACCGAGCGCGAGGTTCGCGATGACGGCTCGATACGCACCCGCGAGGAAATGGATCTCGACATCCAGCGCGATGGCACCCGTGTTGCCATGGGCTCGGTCGAGGAGACAGTCGAATCCGCCAGCGGCAAGCCGCTCGGATTTCGCGCCGAGATCAAGACCGCCGGCCAGATCGTTCGCTACAGCGGACGTCCTGCGGGCAATGGCAAATTCGAGGTCGCAATCGAAAGCTCGGGCAGCATGCGCACGCAGACGGTGGACATTCCCGCCCACGCGCTCTTCTTCGAAGGCCAGCGCAAAGCCCTGGTGGCCGGCTACGCCAAGCCCGGCGCCCTGGTCCTGGTCGACGCCTTCGTTCCGAGCCAGCTCGCGGTCGTGCCGGTCGAGACGCAGTTCAAGAAGCGGCGCCGGGTGGAGCTCATGAGTGGCGAGGCAGAGCTCATGGAAATCGAGCAGGTGGTGCGCTATCCGGACGGTCCGATGAAAGTCACGGGCTATGTGGATGCGGAATTCGATGCGCAGCGCATTCGCATGCCCCTGCTCGGCATGCAGATCGAGCTGCTCGCCTGCAATGAAAAGTGCGCCAAGGGACCGAACCAGTCGCTCGATTTCCTGGGTGCGCTGATCGTGCCGTCGCCGCGCCCGCTCGAGCACCACGAACTGAGCCAGGGGCTGCGTTTCAAGCTGAGCATTGCCGACACCGACCTGGCACCAACAGCGACTGGCCATCAGCAGGTACACGCCACCGGCAAGGGCCGTTTCGACCTCGACGTCTCGCCAATCGCACAGGCTTCGGACACCGTCGACGCCCTCTATCGAGAGCCCTCGGCCTGGGTGCAATCGGACAACGTCTTGATCGGCGATCTTGCCAAGCGCGCGACCGCGGGCGCCAAGAGCGATCTCGCTCGGATGCAAAAAGCTGAGGCATTCGTCCGTGAATATATTTTCGGCAAGTCGCTTTCGGTCGGTTACGCCTCGGCGCTCGAGGTCGCTACCACTCGCCAGGGCGATTGCACCGAGCACGCGCTGCTGCTGACCGCGCTGGCGCGCGCATCTGGGATTCCAGCGCGCGTTGCCACCGGCATCGCGTACGTGCCGCATTTCAGCGGGCGCGACCACGTCTTCGTGCCGCATGCCTGGACGGAGGCTCATGTCGATGGTCGCTGGCAGGGCTTCGATGCCGCGCTCGCCCGCTTCGATGCCGGGCACATCACGTTGGCGGTTGGCGACGGCGATCCAGTGCGCTACTTTGCTGGCGTCGCCCTGCTCGGACATCTGAAAATCGATGCCGTCGAAGCCAAAGCTGATTGATGGCTAAAGTTTTCATCCTCGTGGGCTTGCTCTGCGCCATGAGCGCGCAGGGCGCCCCGCTGCGCCCGGTCGCACGACCAGCGATCGCCGGCATCGTCACCGATCCAGCGCTCGGCGAGTTGTCAGGGCTGGCCGCTTCCAGGCAGGCGCGCGACCGTTACTGGGCCATCAACGACGGCGGCAACGGCAACCGGCTGGTACTCATCGATGGGCGCGGGCATGTGCTGCGCCAGTACACGCTCGCCGGCACAACGAACGTTGACTGGGAGGATCTCGCCAGTTTCCGCTGGCGCGAGCGCAACTGGCTGCTGATCGCCGACACCGGCGACAACAGTGGTGTACGCGAGCATGCGAGCCTGTGGTTGCTGCCGGAACCCGCGCTCAGCGAGCGTCGTGGCGAGATCACCGGCGCACGCGAGATTCGCTTCCGTTACGCCGACGCGCCACACGATGTCGAGGCGATGACCGTTGACATGGCGACCGAGGAAATCTTGCTGCTGACCAAGCGCATGGTGCCACCGGCGCTGTTCAGCCTGTCGCTTGCGAGCATCGATTCTCGAGAGATCGCGGTTGCCCGCCGGGTGGTGGGCCTGGAGTCGATTCCGCAGCCGACCGAAGCGGAGATCCTGCGCGACGGCAAGCTCAGCCGTTTCCGTTCGCAGATCACCGCGGTGGCCCTCGATTGCCCCGGCCGCAGCCTGCTGGTGCTCACGTACGACGCGCTTTATCGTTATGCGCGCGAGCCGGGGCAAAGCTGGGAAAAGGCGCTGGCAGGACAACGGCCAGGCCGGTCGCAGATCCTGTTCCTGCCCCAGGCCGAAGCCATGGCCTTCGATTCGGAGTGTCGCAACCTGCTGGTCGGCAGTGAAAAGGCGCCGGTCCCGCTGCTGCGCTTTCGCTACCGGGCGCTGCCAGCAGGAAAAGCGTCCAGACAAAATCCGGACCCACGCAAAGTACCGCAGACTCCGAAATGAGGCGGCTGGGCGCAGGTCCGTCGCGCACATCGCATCTGCCGGTCGCACTTCTGCGTGCGCTGCGCGCCGGCCGACTACGCATCCCAGCGGCTCGCGGGGCCTTGCGTGGACGTTCCTTGATCGAGGTTGAAGACGAGCTGAGGCTGCTACCGGTTCCTTTGCAGCGACGGTTGCCACGCCTGGCGCGTGGCGAGGACGAACCCGTCGACACCGTGACAAAGCTCGCGACGGATGCTCCGTGGGGCGAATGCGTACGTGCGCGTACGCTGCCTGCACATCCGCAGGCCTTGCTGTTGGCGGCACTGGGTCGAGACCGCTTTGGCCGCCGCCATTGGCTGCTGCCTTGCGCGGCCCGGGCAGTCGCGCGCCTGTGCGCCGCCGCCGTCGATGACGGCATCGAGCTCGAGGTGATTTCCAGCTTTCGCAGCATCGCTGATCAGCAACGCATCCTCGAACGCAAGCTGGCACGAGGGCAGACGTGGGAGGAGATCCTGGTCGTCAACGCCCCGCCGGGATACAGCGAACATCACAGCGGCCGCGCAGTGGATTTCGCGGTGCCCGGTGCGCCGCCATTGACAGAGGAGTTCGAGCGGACCGCGGCATTCGCGTGGTTGCGCGAGCATGCAGGGCGGTTTGGGTTTCGGCTCAGTTACCCGCGCGACAATCCGTGGGGGTTCATTTATGAGCCGTGGCATTGGTATTGGGTTGGTGATCGAGGCGGTTGATCCGACGCCTGAGGTAGCGCGGTTCCGTGCGCGCATCGTGCTTCGGGGTCGCGCGCAAATCAGACGCGCCGGCGGCCGCGTCCTGCTACGTAGCGAGTGCCGGGCGCCTTGCGCTCGAAACGCCGAGGCAAACGCCTAACCGACGGGCGCATAGGACCCGGCCTACTTCCGAGCACCAAATCGCGCGACGCCGCCCCTAGTTCAACACCACTGGTGCCGAGCCCTGGCCGCCGTTGACCTCATGCGGCAGGTCGAGCGGCAGGCGGATGCTGTGCAGGCCGAGCTGCTCGAGCAGTGCCTGCGCGCGCATGGCGAGCGCCGGGAAGACCTGGCGGGCGAACACTGTGTGGTTCGCACTGAAGTCATTCAATGGCACCTGATCGGCGGAGGTCTGCCGATAGATTGCCAGCGCCTTGATCTCGAGCTCGAACAGACGCGCCTTGTTGGCGCCGCGCACCGGCGTGCCATTGCAACTCAATCGGATCTGCAGCGCGAATTGCGGCGGATTGGCGCCATCGACGGCGCTCGGCGTCAGCTGGAATTCGACATGCGCATTGCACTCCGTGTCGCGCACGACACCACCCTGCATCAAGTGCGCCTGGACGCTGGAAATGCTGAGACTGTCGAGCGACAGCATGCGGAACAGCTCATCAGGTGTCATGACAATCCCGAGGTTGCAGAATCAAAAAAGGCGCCGAAAAGGCGCCTTTCTTGTGACGCTTTAGATCGCAGCTCAGCGCTTGGCGCTGGCAGCCAGATCTTCGCGGATACGCGCAGCCTTGCCCTGCAGACCACGCAGGTAGTAAAGCTTCGCGGCGCGCACCTTGCCACGGCGCTTGACGGTGACCGACTCGATCGCCTGGCTGTAGGTCTGGAAAACGCGCTCGACGCCTTCGCCATGCGAAATCTTGCGCACGGTGAAAGAGGAGTTCAGGCCACGGCTCTTGATCGCGATGACCACGCCTTCGTAGGCCTGGACGCGCTCGCGGGTACCTTCCTTGACTTTGACATTGACGATCACCGTGTCACCCGGGGTAAACGGGGCGACTTCGCGGGTCATCTGCTCAGCTTCCAGCTGCTGAATAATATTGTTCATGGCATTCCCTCGGCAAAAACAAACAAACTTTTTGGGAGCTGCAAAAGTTCTTTCCTGAACTTTTGCAGGTCGCGAGTCCGGTACATGCCCGGACTCGCTCACGTAAATCAATCACTTACGAGATGTGATTTTCAAGCGCAACATCCATGTCGCGGAAACAGGATCGCTCTCGAACGATCCTGTTAGCCCCTCATTATACACCGATTCTGGCGTGATGTTCACCCATGAACTCGGCCAGGAGCAGGCGATCCTTCTTGGAGAGTTCGACCTTCGCCAGCAGGTCGGGACGGTTCAGCCAGCTGCGCCCGAGTGACTGCTTGCGTCGCCAGCGCGCGATCAGCGCGTGGTTTCCCGACAGCAGAACCTCCGGAACCGGGCCTTCCGGCGACTGCTCCGGACGCGTGTAGTGCGGGCAATCGAGCAATCCGTCCATGAAGCTGTCCTGCTCCGCCGACGCGTCAGTGTGGAGCACGCCGGGGAGAAGCCGCGTGACCGCATCGATCATGGTCAACGCGGCCAGCTCGCCGCCGGAAATCACGAAATCGCCGAGCGAGACCTCAAGGTCGACATGCTTGTCGATGAAGCGCTGATCGAGCCCTTCGTAGCGGCCGCAGACAAAAGTCAACCCCGGCAGCTGTGCCCACTCGCGCGCCATTCCCTGGTTGAAACGACGGCCCTGCGGGCTCATCAGTACGACCGGGGACGGCGTGTTCTGCACAGCCCGGGCGGCCTGCAGCGACCGGCGCAGCGGCTCGATCATGAACACCATGCCGGGACCGCCGCCATAAGGGCGGTCATCGACGCTGCGGTAATTGTCCTGGCTGTAATCGCGCGGATTCCAGCACTCGAGCGCGATGCGCTCGCGCTCCAACGCCCGCCCGACCACGCCGACGGCCATGGCCTGGCGGAGGAAGTCGGGGAAGAGAGTGACGACGTCGAAACGCATCGGGCGGAGGTTCGTATCAGGGACCAGCGTAGGCCGATGTGCCGCGCAGCGGCTCACCGGCAGATTTCGCGAAAGAGCGCCGGGGAGCGCGCAAAAATCCGCGCGCACCACGGCCTACGCTTCAACGTTAGAAATCCGGATCCCAATCGACAACGATCTGCTTGCTCTCGAGATCGACCGACTGCACCACGCGTTCCCAGACGAAGGGGATGAGGCGCTGGCGATCGCCATCCTGGGTCACCAGGAGCGGGTGGGCACCGCTGTCGAAAAGATGGTCGACGACTCCGAGCGAGCGGCCATCAGCCGTACGCACAAACAAGCCCTCGAGATCGGTCCAGTAGAAGCGGCCCGCGGGCAGCGCCGGCAGCAGGGACCGGTCGACCGCAATCTCGTGGCCTTTCATCGCAGCCGCGGCGTCGCGATCAGCCAGGCCAGCGAGCTCGACCAGCAAACCCTTGGTGGAGCTGCTGCCGCGCTCGACCTTTACCGGCCGCGGGGCCGGTGCGTCCGGACGCGTGAGCCACCAGGTGCGGTAGCGCAGCAGTGCTTCCGGGGGTTCGCAATAAGACTCGACGCGGACCGCGCCGCCCACCCCATGCGCCCCAAGGATCCGTCCCATCACCACCAGCCGCTCCGGCTTGGGAGCGACAGACGTGGCGGACGCAGCCGTTGGCATCGTTAAAGCTCGCAGCTATACCGCTCAGGCAGCGGCGGGCTGCTGCTTCTGCGCGATCTTGATCAACTGTGCGACCTTGGCGGTCGGCTGGGCGCCGACGCCCATCCAATGCTGGACGCGATCGAGCTCGACGGACAGCGGGACTTCCTTGCCGGTCGCGATCGGGTTGTAGAAGCCGACGCGCTCGATGCTGCGGCCATCGCGCGGCGAACGCTCATCGGCGATCACGATGTAATAGAACGGCCGCTTGTTGGCACCACCACGAGCAAGGCGAATCTTGACCATTACGTTGAATCCTTTCAAAAGTACAGTGTCGAGCGAGCCGGCAATTGTAGGGGATAGGTGCCGCTTCGCCAAGCCTCGCGTGAACACCCGGCGCAGCCCCGCCGTTCAGCTTCGCGGCTTTGCTCGGTGGGTCTGCGCTGCGCGCGGACGCTCTTGACTTTGGTGGGTCCGCGCTGCGCGCGCACGCTCTTGACTTTGGTGGGTGCGATGCACGCGGACGCTCTTGAGTTTGGTGGGTCTGCGCTGCGCGCGGACGCTCTTGACTTTAGGTGGGTCTGCGCTGCGCGCGGACGCTTGTCATGCAACACGCTAGTGTGGTGTGTCAGAAATAAGTTGAACTAAATCAGCCATCTGCGGTCTATGCTGGATCATCCGCATGAGCTTGACCAATGGCCAGGAACGGGCGCCCGCCGAAGGGTTTGGAACTGACTGATGTTGAGCGAGAAGAG
>JANPJV010000103.1:0-8833 GCA_031425695.1 Rhodanobacteraceae bacterium
GGTCGTAGGTCATGTTGCCCGCGCCAGCGGGCTACTTGACGCTGTTATTACATGAGTGCCGTCAATTAGTCCGCTTCGCGGACAACATGACCTACGTGTTGCGCATTCGCGTGAAGCCTGCGTGTCCGCTCGCAATCAGAATGCTAGCCTCGCCTCCACTTCCGGAGGTTTGGTTCGATGTCGCTGAGTGTCGTCATCCCCTGCTACAACGAGCGCGCGACCATCGGGGCGTTGCTCGAGGCCGTGATGCGCGCTCCTTATGAGCCGAAGGAAATCATTGTCGTCGATGACTGTTCCACGGACGGGACGCGCGAGCTGTTGCAGACGACCTTCGCCAGCCAGATCCACAAGCTGGTGCTGCACGAGGTCAACCAGGGCAAGGGTGCGGCGCTGCGCAGCGGCATTGCCCACGCGACTGCCGACATGGTGATCATCCAGGACGCCGATCTCGAGTACGACCCGCAGCAATATCCGCTGCTGCTCGCACCGATCCTGCAGAACAAGGCGGACGTCGTATTCGGCTCGCGCTTCATGGGCGCAGAGCCGCACCGTGTGTTGTATTTCTGGCATCGAGTCGGCAACGGCGTGTTGACGCTCGTTTCGAACATGTTCACCAATCTCAACCTGACCGACATGGAGACCTGCTACAAGGTTTTCCGTCGCGAGCTGATCCAATCGATCAAGATCGAGGAGTCGCGTTTCGGCTTCGAGCCAGAGATCACCGCCAAGCTCGCCAAGACCGGTTGCCGCATCTTTGAGGTTGGCATTGCCTACTACGGCCGCACCTATGCCGAGGGCAAGAAAATCGGTTGGCGCGACGGCGTGCGCGCGCTCTGGTGCATCGTCAAATACAACCTGTTTCGATGATCCTAGTGTGGTGTGTCATAAGTACCTTGAATTATTTCCGCGTCTTTCGCCGCCATGCTGCGTTGCCTTTGCCGCGCCAGCACAGCTGTCGCGGGCTCGATCGATGGCGCGGCATGCCGCGCAAGCGCATCGATCTCCCTGTCGCAATAGAAGGGGCTATTCCTCCTCCTCGCGCCTTGCCTGACGACGAAATCCACCGGAACTAACTTCAAGTTACTTATGACTCACCACACTAGAAACCCCAGTTGGACGGGGTAGAGTGTGCGGTTATGGGAGTGCAGGGCAAGGCGCGAAGAGGAGGAATAGCTCTTCTATTCCGACGAGTTGGAACGCAGCCATGCGCCGCCAGAACCGTGCAATCTGCCCCGTAGCGGCAATTGCGCGTCCGGCAACAGGCGCACTTTTCAATGGCGCTCCAATAGCGGTCTACTGGAGTTTCTAGGATGGTCGTTGCCCGTTACTTCGCAGTCGGTGGCTTCTGTGCCGCGGTCGATTTCGTGATCTTCGCCGGGCTGACTGCCGGCCTCGGCGTGCACTGGTTCTCGAGCGCGCTGTTGAGCTTTTTGGTGGCAACCGCGGTCAATTATCGACTCTCGATAGCCTTTGTCTTCGACCAAGGCGCGCGCTTCTCGCAGCGCCGCGAGATTGGCCTGGTCTTCCTCGCCAGCGCCATCGGTCTCGCCTTCAACCAGCTCGCGCTGTGGGTTGGCTACCAGCAGCTCGGCATCGATCTTTATCTCTCGAAGATCCTCGCCACCGGCGCGGTGTTTTTCTGGAACTACGGTGCGCGGCGGTTCTATATTTTTCGCCGCGTTGACGGCTGACGGTTCGCGCTCCCCTCTCCGGTGCTTCAAGGGAAGGGTTGCGGGAGAGGGCACGTTTGCTCCAACAAAAAGGCGCCCTCTCCCCCTGCCCCTCTCCCTAAGAGCATGGGAGAGGGGGCCAGCAATGCGCGGCGCAGCGAAGCTTTACCGGCACACCACTCGATCGCGTCCCGCGTGCTTGGCGGCATACAACGCCGCGTCGGCGCGTTCGAGCAGCGTCGCCATGGTGTCGCCATCCTGCATGCGGGTGACGCCGAAGGAGGCGGTGACCTTGCCCACCGGTGAAATCGGCTCGGCGGCAATCGCAGTGCGCAACTCCTCGGCAATCTGGCCGACTTCGATGTGCGCGGCGGTGTGGGTGAGTACCAGGAATTCCTCGCCACCCCAACGCGCGACGATATCGTCGCGGCGCAGGCGCGCGCTGCAGCGCGCAGCGATCTCACGCAGCACCGCGTCGCCGACTGCGTGGCCATGGGTGTCATTGATCGACTTGAAGCGATCGATGTCGAATACGGCAAGCTCGACATCGGCATTGCCGCCCATCACTGCGCGCAAGAACGATTCTCCGGCCCGCCGGTTGTAGAGACCCGTGAGCACGTCGCGCTCGGCCAACGCCTGCATCTTCACCCGTTCGGCGTGCAAGGAAGCTACGCGCTGCTGCAGCCCGCGCTGGAACGGGATGAATACCAGCACCAGCATCATCACCGGGCCGAGTGTAATCAGCAGGTCCTGGCCGCGAGGGCTGAGCAGCTCGGTCGGGTGCCAGAACAGGTAAGCGAGAATCGGCCCGGCGACCAGCAGCCACGAAATGGCCGCAGCGATGACCGCCATACGCGGCCGCATGAATACGGCGAGGCTGAGCACGATGGGAACCAGCGTCGATCCGATCGGTGGCAGCGTGTCGACCAGGCGGACATCGGTGCTGTGCGCCGCGACCCAGGTGTACCACCAGATCGGCACCAGGATGCCCGTCAGCGCCGTCCCAAGCCCGACCCAAAGCACCGCGCCGAGCGAACGCGGTCGCACCTTCAACGTCAGGAACAAGAGCCCGAAGCTGATGGCCATCAGCAGGGGCAGCCAAAGATCGAGTGGGTGGGTGGCCGCCTGCAGCCGGTGCATGACGGCAGCAGTGGCAGTCGCGAAGCTAGCGATCAGCAGCATCGCGAGCGCTGCATTGCGCACATAAGCTTCGCGTGATTCAAGCAGTGCGCTCATGCCGCTGACTCCGCACTTAGCTGTACGGCCTCGACTCGCGTGGCTTGGTGCGGCATGCGCGTATCTGCCAGCGGCGCGGCGCGCAACATATTGCGGTCACCCATCAGGATCGACCACATTCGGCGAAAGCGCTTGAACACGCTCTCGGAAACATAGGGCACGCCGTGGCGCCGGCAGATCTCCTGCAAACGCGGCGCGGCCTGTCGGTACTTGAGCATTGGCAGGTCCGGCCACAGATGATGCTCGATCTGGTAGTTGAGATAGCCCATCAAGAAGTCGCGGCCGTCGCTGCCGCCCGGGTAATTCACCGAGCCAACCACCTGGCGCAGATAGAACTCGGCGCGATTGCTGCACGGCCCGTCGAATCGGTAAACGTCATCGCCGGCGTGATTGGGCACGATCACGACAAACGCGTGCACATTGGCAACCACCTCGGCGATCACGCTGTTGATCAGCACTGCAGCCCATGCCCACGTACCCAGCGGAAGGAACAGCGCCGGGATCATCCCGAAGCGAACCAGTGCATAGGGCAGCACGCAGTTGAGCTGGAAGCCGAGCGCGCGACGGGTGAGTGGCAACAGCACGCGCTCGCCCGGGAACAGCAGGCGCCAGACGCGGCCGGTAGTGGGCAGCCGCGCATTGGAATTGGCGCCCGATTGCGCGCGGATTCGCTGGTGCTGGGTCCAGGCCCACCAAGTATTCGGCGCGTAGTAGCTGAGCTTCCAGGTTGCCATCAGTACGCCGACGAGCGCGATCCTGAAGATGCGCGGCAGCCCGCGCAGCCGCAGCAGCCAGGCGTTGTGCTCGACCAGGTCCGGATCGTCGAGTTCCCCGGTATGAAAATGGTGCAGCTGGTTGTGCTCGTGCTCCCACGCGGCCGGATGCATCCAGTCGAGCCAGTCGAGGCAGCGACGCCAGCCGCGTGCATAGGTGCGGCTGTGAAAGCGCGCCGGCACATCGGGCACTTTGTCATAGCCACGGTGCATCACGTGGTGGGTGACCATGGTCCAGCGCGCCATGTTGCCCAAACCGAGCAAGAGCGGCGCGATCGGATTGACGCCGATCCAGGCGGTCGCATAGCCAAGCAGCGTGGCTGCCCTGCCCCAGCTTTCCATTTTGCGCAGATGTGCGAGGTCGGCCGGGCCGACATCAGCAACGAGCTCGCTGCGCAGCGCCTGTATTTCAGCTGCAAATGCCGGCAGGTCCACGGGTGGCAGGGGCGTCGGAACCACGGTATGCCGGAAACGCCAGGGTTGCCCGGCGCCATGCGGCTCGGCGGTGGTTTCACCAATTGACACTACACTCGCGTTCGACATACATCCTTTGATTCAGCTAGCCGCCCTAACACTGAAGACGTGATGAGATTGTGGAAAAAATTGACGTTTGCCCTCGCAAGAATAGGCTACGCTGCGATCGTCACTTCACGGCGTTTTCACAACGCGACCGTAGTGAAAGGGTGTGAAGGACTGCAAGCACAGCATGCCGACAACCAGCATGACGCTGACCCGGCAGGCGAAGGAAAAACGCAAATGTTCAAGAAAGTCGATCTCACTGGCCTGTCGGCGGATGAACTGGACCGGCTGATTGCACAAGCGTCTTCGCGCCGAGTCACGCTGGAGCCCGCGCTCCCCGTCGAAGCGCCCGAGGACTGTCCGACCGTGCTCAATCCTGCCTGGTTCACATTCCCGTCCGACCAGGGCACGGTTCTGCGCCTGCGCCATCCGGGACTTGGCTGGGTCTCTTTCATGATCCCGCCAGGCGAACGCGCCCAGTTGCTCGGCCTGCTGCTCAACCAGGCCCTCAAAGTGAACCCGCCTGCCGAGCACATCACGCCGGTCGTCCACAGCGCAACGCGCAGCCTGCACTGAAAAGAATGCGCCGACTGTAGCCCGGGCCAGCAGCCCACCTGTAGCCTGGGTCAGCGCAGCGCACCCAGGGTCCAGATCGCGACTTTCTTCCCGGGTGCGCCTTTGGCTTACCCGGGCTACGCAAGCCGGCAGCGGGGCTTCGCTTCTGTAGCCTGGGTAAGCGCAGCGCACCCAGGGACCTGATCGCGAACCTCTTCCCGGGTGCGCCTTTGGCTTACCCGGGCTACGCAAGCCGGCGGCTCGGCTACGCTCCTGTAGCCTGGGTAAGCGCAGCGCACCCAGGGCAGATAGCGACTCTCTCCCGGGGTGCGCCTTGCGTTCCCAGGCTACGAGGCCGGCAGCTCGGCGTTGTGGTAGATCGCCTGGACGTCGTCCAAGTCTTCCAGCCACTCGAGCAGCTCAGCCAAGGTTTCCTCGGTCTCCTTTGGCACCGCGACGCGGTTGCCGGGACGCATGACCAGGTTGGACTCGGCTTCCAGCCCGGCGTCCCGCAGTGCCTTCTTGACCGACTCGAATTGTTCGACTGCGCAGACGATCGTGCTGACGCCGGCTGCGGACTGGACGTCGTCGGCGCCACCTTCCAGCGCGGTTTCGAAAATCTTCTCTTCGGTCGCGGCATCAGGCGCCGCGACGGTCAGCTCGCCGACGCGATTGAACTGGAACGCCACCGAGCCCGTGGTTCCGAGATTGCCGCCGTGGCGGCTCAGCGCATGGCGCAGGTCAGCCACGGTCCGCTGAGCGTTGTCGGTCATGCAGTCGATGATCATCGCAACGCCTGACGGCCCATACGCCTCGTAGCGCAGTTCCTGCAGGTCATCCGCACCCTCAGCGCCCGAACCGCGCTTGACCGCGCGCTCGATGGTGTCCTTGGTCATGTTGGCGGCAAGCGCCTTTTCGATGCCGCCGCGCAGCCGTGAATTACTGGCCGGATCAGCACCGCCGCGCGCGGCGACGGTAATTTCGCGGATCAACTTGGTGAAGACCTTGCCGCGTCGGGCGTCTTCCGCACCCTTGCGACCGGCAATGCTCGGGCCTCTGCCCATGTGGCTCGTCCTTAAGTTCTCGACTGGACCCCAATGCTGGCACGGCACCGCCACTTTTGGGAGTGCGAGCTACGCAGGCGGGACGGGAAAGCGTAGGAGCCCTCCACAGATTACATGGATGAAAAGCGGATTAAAAAGATTAGAGAGGGCTTCCTGTTGAGCGCAGCCATTGCCGGGTGTCCGCTAGCTCATCATTCGCTGCCAACCAGGGCGGGATGCTCTGATCTGCTCTTATCCGCTGTTCAGCCATGCAATCTGTGGATTGCTTGCTTCCGCACCTTACATCTGCTTGAAGTACGGCAGGTAGCTGCGGCTGACCGGCAGCACTTCGGCGCGGCCCTTGAGGTGGATCTGGGCGGTCTCGTTGTCGCCGCGGACGACGTGGCTGATCGCGTGCAGGTTGACCACGACCGAGCGGTGGACCTGGACGAACTGGGTGCTGTCGAGCTGCGGGACGAGCTCCTTGAGCGGAGTACGGATCAGCGCCTCGCCGGGCTTGCCCTGGTCGCCGCGCCAGGCAATCAGCGTGTACTTTTCGTCGGAGCGCAGGTAGTCGATCTCGTCGACGGGAATCAGGCGCAGGTTCTGGCCGACTGAAGCCCGGATCCAGCGCAGCGTTTCGGCGGGCTCCGGTTTGGCGAGACGTGCAGCGAGCTGGTCGAGCAGTGCTTCGATGTTGCCGGCCGGTTGCGCCGCGCGGATGCGCTCCTGCAGGCGTACGACGGTCTCGGCCAGGCGGACGGCCTCGACCGGCTTGACCAGGTAATCGAGCGCACCGTGCGCGAAGGCCTGCACCGCGTATTCGCTGTGCGCAGTCACGAAGACGAGCTGCGCGCGCCGGCCGATCTGCCGCGCTGCCTCGACCCCGGAGACACCCGGCATGTGCACGTCGAGAAAGCAGATCTGCGGCTGCTGCACCTCGAACATCGCCACCGCCTCGCGGCCATTGCGGGCCTGCGCCACGATCTCGAGCTCCGGCCAGGCGTGCTCGAGCATGCGCGCCAGCGAATTGCGCAGCAGCGGCTCATCGTCCGCAATCAAGGCCTGCGGCCGCGACGAGCTCATGGCGCTCCGCGTGCCGGGAACTCGAGCTCGACGCACACACCGTGCGGCTCGCGCGTGCTGAGCTCGAGCCTGGCGTCGCCGCCGAATACCAGCATCAGGCGTTCCTCCAGCGTGGCGAGACCGGTCCCGGGACTGCGTCCGGTCGTCTTCAATCCGACGCCGGTGTCGCAGATGCGCGCATGGCAGCGCCCTGCTCGCAGCTCGACGCGGATGTCGATGGCTCCACCTTCCTCGCTGGGATCGATGCCGTGGCGCACGGCGTTCTCGACCAGGGTGAGCAAGGTCGTCGGCGGGCAGCGCAGCGTGAGCGCCTGCTCGTCGGCGTGGATGTCGAAGCTCAAGCGGTCGGGCATGCGCATGTGCATGATCTCGAGGTAGGCGCGCACCAGTTGCAGCTCGTGGCCGAGGGTCGTGGCGGCTTCGTTGAGGCGCGGTACTGCTGCGCGCAGGTAGCTGATCAGGTGATCGAGAACGCTCGACGCCTGCGGCGAGCCTGAATCCACCAGCTCGCGCACATTGGCGAGCGTGTTGAACAGGAAGTGCGGCTCGACCTGTGCCTGCAGCAGGCGCAGTCGCGAGTCGAGCGCATTGCGTTCCAGCTCGCTGCGTTCGAGGTCGAAGGCCAGTGCCTGGCTGCGCGCCACGAAATCGAGCTTGCGATACAGCGCCGCCACCGCGATCCAGGGCGCCACCAGCAATCCGGTCATGGTGGCGACGGCAAATCCGGTCAGCCGCTTTTCATCGTCCCACCAGGGCACTGCGTCATTGCGGGAGATGACGAAATACATCACCAGCACCGCCAGCGGCACGCTGATCGCCACACCCACCAGCTGCAGCACCCAGCGCGGCAGCCAGCGCGGCAATTGCGCGGGCCAGCGTTCCAGCACCCCGAACGCCACCAGGCAGCAGCTTCCGATGAAAAGCTCCCGTGCATAGAGCTCGGGCAGCGGCGTGGTTTCAAAACCTGGACTGAGCATCAGGCTCATCAGGCCGGCGACGAAAGCCACCAGCGCGACGCGCCGCCACGCGTAGATCGCGGGCAATGGTTGCGACAGCAACTTGGCAGGCACGGAAGACATGGCGCGCGATAGTAGCGGGTGCTCGGGATGACCGAGTGTCGAGGAGATCAGGCGACTCGCGGAAGCACCGTGTCGCCGATGCACGGATAGCCTTCCGCGAGCGACGCCCAGCACGGACGAAGCACTGTCGCGCAGGGCGCAGCGTGCACTCCTCGCTGCCTCAGGTCGCCCCGTCGCGTCGCACCGAGCGCGCGATGAACCACTGCGCCGCGTAATAGGTGCCGAGCACCAGCACCGCCGCCAGTGGCAGCTCGCCGCGGAAGCGACCGTACGCGAGCAAGGTGTCGCTGACCATGAAGATGCACGCGCCGATCGCGGCAAAGCGCGCACTCGCCGCGAGCGGGTTCGTCCTGCCGAGCACTTGCACGCGCGTGATCGCCTGCGCGGCCATCGTCGACAGCGCCACGCCATAGGCAATCACCGGAATCCGGAGTGCTTCGGGTACGCCCGGCCACAGCAGGGACACGATGACTGCCGCGAGGATCAGTCCACCGATCGATGTCAGCGGCCGCGCGAACAGCGGCACGCCTTCGGTAAACGCGTAGATATAGGCCAGGTGCGCGATCAGGAACGCCACCAGGCCAAATACGAAATAGCCGGGGAACATCAGGAACACGTCGCCAGCCAGCGACCAGATCAGGCCGATTGCAATGGCGCGCCGATACCGCGGGGACACCGGCAGCGGCGCGAACCAGGCAAACCCGAGCAGCAGGATCGTCGCCAGCGGCTTAGCAATGAGATACAGCCAGCGCCCATCGGCACCGAACGCCGCTCCGGCGATCGCGAGGATCGCCACCACCGGCGCCAGCACGCTCAACATGTCCCAGGCTTTACGCGTGTCTGCCATCGATCCTCCGCTCGTTGGAGGGCGG
>JANPJV010000104.1:0-29152 GCA_031425695.1 Rhodanobacteraceae bacterium
CTGCTGTTCGAGGAGTGAGGATAGCTCGTGGGTCCGGACCTTGTCCGGACGCTCTTTCTACCAGCCAACCCAAAAGCGCTCTTTCTACCAGCTAACCCAAAAGCGCTCTTTCTACCAGCCAACCCAAAAGCGCTCTTTCTACCAGCTAACCCAAAAGCGCTCTTTCTACCAGCCAACCCAAAAGCGTCCGGACAAGGTCCGGACCCACGTGAAGCAGGCGCCTCAGAACAACAAACTGGTCATCCGCCGTCGGTAATCGCCAACCAGGTTCTCGTCGCGAATCACGCGGAAGGCATCGAGCAAAGCCTTGCGGCCGAGGTCGTCACCGAATTTGCGGTCGGTCTTGAGGATCGCCAGGAACTGGTCGAGCGCGGCCGCCTCGAGGCCGCCGACGAGGAGGGCGGAACCGAGCTGGTAGCGCGCCATCAAGTCATTGCCGTCGCGTGCGATCGCCGCCATCAGATCTTCGTCGCCCGGCGCATCGACCACCACCTTCATGAAGCCCAAGCGTGCGCGTGCGCGCTTGGCGCTCTCGTGATCGACGACCTCCGGCGGCAACTGCTCGAGCGCGGCAGCGCCTTCCTCGTACGCGCCGGCGCGCAGCAAGAGATCGGCGAGATCGGCCCGGAGCTCGTGCTTGGTTGGCTCGGCTTCGATCTCGGCACTCAGCTTGTCGAGCGCGGCGGCAAGGTCCTCGCCCTCGGTAATCTCGACTTCATCGTCTTCGATCTCCGCGGGCGCGGGGCCGGCACCGGCATGCTTGGCCAACAGCGCGCGAATGGCGCCCTCCGGCTGCGCACCCATGAAGCCGTCCACGGGACGGCCATCCTTGAACAGCACCACGGTCGGCAAGCTGCGAATGCCGAAGCTGCCGGCGAGCGCCATCTCCTCGTCCGTGTTGACCTTGGCCAGCTTGAGCGTGCCATTTGCCTCGCGCACGATCTTGTCGAGGACTGGCATCAGGCTCTTGCACGGCCCGCACCAAGGTGCCCAGAAATCGATCAGGATCGGCGTCGTGAACGAGGCCTCGACCACGTCCTGCTCGAAGTTCTGCTGAGTGGCGTTGAAAACGTACGGCGAGTCAGCCATGACGGCGCTCCGACAAGAGATACGCGGCTAGGTTGGGGCGCGTGGACGAAAAGCAACAGCGGTGTCGGTTTCGGTTTCCGGTTTCGGAAAAGCGCCGTAGGCCGATTGTCGCATTCTCCGAAACCGACGACCGAAACCGAAACTCGACTCCCGATCGTCGGCTTCTTCCGCAACCGACACCGAAACAAAACCGTTTCGCAGTTGCCGGCTTCTACCGAAACCGACAACCGAAACCGAAAACCGAGCTCAATTGAGCTTCATCTCCTGGACGAACTCGACACCCACGTCGGTGAGACGCATGCGCACGTCCATCGAGCCCATCTTTTCGCCCATCTGCTTGAGCATCTGGCGGCCGCGTTCCATTTCCTTGGCTTCTTTGGGGTCGGTGCCATCGGGGCTGGCCGGGATCTGTTCGGCGAGCATCTTGAAGAAGCTGCCGTTGACGCCGTAGCGGAGCATGGTGCCGTCAGAGGCTGCCGGAACGGTGGCGAGGCTCACGAAGCGATTGTCTTCGATGTCGCTGGTGGCGATGCCGATGCTCTTTTCGGTCATGACCGCCTTGAGGACCAGCGGGAAGGGCATGGGCGCGGCGTCTTTCGGGAGCGGGACCACCTTGCTGTCGGCGGCGAGCACGATGTTTGCGAGCGGCGGAGCGCTGGACTGCATGAGGCCCCAGAGCATCATCGGCGTGGCCGAGCCGACGGTGACGAAACCCGCCAGCGACTTCGGCATTTCGTTTTCGCCGCCGAGCTCGAGCGTGGTCAGCGCGAGATGCAGGGACGAGATCGAGCCGGCCATGGCAAGACCTGGATTGGCCAGGCCCGACTTCATCTCGGCGGCGCTCGCATTGAAGCTCTTCAACTCTTCGCATGCATACGGCTTGGCCGCGATCGCATCGGCTACCCCGCCGAGGAAGCGCACGGTTTCCGGGATGTTTGCCGACATGGCAAAGCGGAACAACGTGGTATCGGTCGCGTCTGCGCCGGGAATCGGCGCCGCGAGCGCTTTCAAGCTGGTCGCGAGACCGCTCTCCAGCTCGAAGACGCTGTTGACCACCATGTGCTTGGCTTCGAACTTGGTGGTACCGAAGACCAGGCGTGGGAACTTCGCAGTCATGCTGTCGAGCTCGGCGGCGCATTCCGGCGCGAGCTTGGGCACTTCGCCACCGAACGCGACCATTACCTGGTTGTCGGCCTCGTTGCGGCCCGAAAGGCGCTGTGCCAGCGCGACGATGTCGATGAAGCCGCTGAGATGCCCGGTGTAGCCGTGCTTGCCGTCGAGCGTCTCCAGTGTCTTGGCATCGAGCATGGAGTTTTCCGGCAGGGTGAGGCCTAGCTGCGCGCGCAGGCGCGCTTCATCGGCCTGCGCCGGCGCAACCGTCATGACCAGTTGGTTATTGATCGGCCCGAACAGCACCACCGCCTTTTCGTTCGCGAATTGCCACAGCGTGAAATCGTCGAATGTGCGGGTTGCCAGCTTCTTGCCGGCGCGGCCCTCGATGCGCGTCACCACCTCGGTGAACTTGGCCACGTCGCCGAGCTCGATGCGATAGACCGGCATCAGGCCATGGCCGTACAGCGCATGCAGCGCTTCCGGCTTGAGCCCGAGCGCCTTCATCCCATCGAGCGAGGTCATGTTTCCGATTTCGGGAACCACCGCGCGGATCCATTCGCCAAACTCGCCTTCGATCGCCGTGAGATCCGGATCGGTCGCCATGTCGGCGTAGATATCTTGAAAGCTGGTCCCATACAGGCTCAGCCACGACTCGGAAACCGCATCCGGCGTTGCGATGCGATTTGCGAACACATATGGGCTGTCAGCCGGCACGAAAGCGAGCGGATCAGAAGCATCCTCGTCACTGCCACAGCTGGTCAGTGCAAGAGCCAGCATTGCTGCAAGCAGGGCGCGACGCGGGAACAGGGTCATGGTGAATTCCTCGTAAAAGTTGGGCGATTCTAACGGTAGGTCATGTTGGTGTGGGTCCTGACCCACAGACCCAGGTCAAAGCTTCGCCGCGAACCCGTACAGCAACTGGGTGAGCACCAGCCGTGTCAGGACCAGCGACAGCGTCACCAGCGCTGGCGACAGATCCAGGGGGCCAAG
The DNA here is from genome assembly GCA_031425695.1 of Rhodanobacteraceae bacterium. GTDB lineage: Bacteria > Pseudomonadota > Gammaproteobacteria > Xanthomonadales > SZUA-5 > JANPJV01. Next base: position 3,193 of record JANPJV010000104.1, read on the forward strand.
TGGCGGGATGAAGCGCCGAAAGACACCGCACAGGGGCGCGGCGATGCGCTCGGTGAGGAATACCAGGGACGTGCCCGCGCGCGGCTGGAACAAGCCGAAGAGCACATAAAGCACGGTCAGCGCGATCAGGAATCCAAGCGCGAAGCTGAGCGCTCCGCCCAGACCGCCGACGAGCCAAGCCAGTGGCGAGCCGCCGAGTCGCAGCAACGCGTATTCGATGCTCGCCACCAGCCAGAAGAGCAGAACCGCAGTGATGCTGAGATTGCGCCAACGCGGAATGAAGCGGTCGAACGGCCGCATAACCGGATTGGTAACGGTGTACACCCAGCCGACCATTGGGTCGGAGAACGGCGCGCGCACCAGCGGCAGCACGATCCGGAAGAACAGGATCGCGAGCGGGATCCAGAACAGGAACTGGATGACGAAGCTGTAAACCGTGAGTCCCATCTTGCGTCCTATCCCGCCAGTTCACGGCCACGAAGCGTGGCTGCGTCGACCGCGCGATCCACCAGTTCGGCAAAACCACCGGCTTCAAAGGCCGCTATCGCCGCGGCCGTGGTGCCACCGGGCGAGGTGACGCGCTGGCGCAGGACCTCGGGCGGCTCCCCGTTCTCGATCGCCATCCGCGCGGCACCGAGTGCGGTGTGCTTTGCGAGGATCGCCGCAGTCGCGTGGGGCAGGCCCTGGCGCGTGCCCGCAGCGATCAGTGCCTCGATCATCAAAAAGAAATACGCGGGTCCCGAACCCGAGACCGCCGTCACCGCATCCATCTGCGCCTCGTCCTCGATCCAGACCGTGGCGCCAGCGGCACCGAGCAGGCGCTCGACCAGCGCCCGCTCGCCCGCATCCAGGACGGCGTCGACGCAAAGCCCGGTGACGCCCGCGCCAATCAGCGCCGGCGTATTCGGCATCGTGCGCACGATCCGCGCATGGCCACCGAGCGCCGCGTGGATGCGCGCGATGGTCACGCCGGCCGCGATCGAAATCACCAGCGGCCGCAGTTGCGCCGCCAGTTCGGCGAGCTCGGACAGCACCGTGCCCATCACCTGCGGCTTGACCGCCAACACCCACACTTGCGCCCCGGTGGCGGCGGCGAGGTTGTTGTCGAAGGTGGCAATGCCGAAGTCTTCGCCCAGGCCCTCGCGCAGCGCGATGCTGGGCTCGGACGCGCGCAGCGTCTCCCGCTCCGCCCCTTCCCGCAAGAGCCCGCCAATCAGGCTCCGCGCCATGTTGCCGCCGCCAATGAAGGCAATGGTGTCGGTCATTCGAGGGTCACCTCATGTCAATCGCCGAGCATAGGGGGGATCGCTTCGCCCTAGCCGCGAAAAGCCTTGACGCAAATGAACGCAAAGGGAGCAAAAGGACGCGAAAAAAGCTCTTTTGCGTCCCTTGCTTTTCCCCTTTGCGTTCCTTTGCGTCGAAAAACCGATGCTGGGTTATGCCGTACAGTCCCAGCACCAGCAATCAGAACGCGTTGATCCCCGTGATCTCGCGCCCGACGACCAGCTGGTGGACGGTCTCGGTGCCCTCGTAGGTGATGACGCTTTCGAGGTTGAGGGCGTGGCGGATGGGGCAGTGCTCGACGGTGATGCCAGCGCCGCCGAGCAGGTCACGCGCTTCGCGGGCGATGTCGATCGCCATGCGGCAGTTGTTCCATTTGGCCAGGCTGACCTGGGTCGGCTGGAACTTGCCGGCGTCCTTGAGACGGCCGAGCTGCAGCGAGAGCAATTGCGCCATGGTGATGCGGCGCGCCATGTCGGCGAGCTTGAGCTGCACCGCCTGGGTGCCGGCGATCGGCTTGCCGAAAATGATGCGGTTCTTGGTGTATTCGAGCGCTTCGCGGTAGCAGGCGATGGCGGCGCCGATCGGGCCCCAGGTGATGCCGTAGCGCGCCTGCGTCAGGCACGACAGCGGGCCCTTGAGGCCGCGCACGCCCGGCAGTCGGCTCGAATCCGGCACGCGCACGTTGTCGAAGTACAGCTCGCTGGTGACCGACGCGCGCAGGCTCATCTTGCGTTCGATGTTGCGGGTTGCAAAACCGGCCATGCCGCGCTCGACGATGAAGCCCTGGATGCCATCCTCGGTCTGCGCCCAGACGATCGCGATGTGGGCGACGCCGCCGTTGGTGATCCACATTTTCGAGCCATTGATGACCCAGTCGTCGCCGTCGCGCTTGGCGTTTGTCTTCATGTTGCCGGGGTCGGAGCCGCCCTGCGACTCAGTCAGGCCGAAACAGCCGATGATCTCGCCGCGTGACATGCCCGGCAGCCAGCGCATCCGCTGCTCTTCCGAGCCGAACGCGAAAATCGGATACATGCACAGGCTCGACTGCACCGAGACGAAGCTGCGGATGCCGGAATCGCCGCGCTCCAGCTCCTGGCAGACGAGGCCATACATGACCGCATTCATGCCGGCGCCGCCGTATTTCTCCGGCAGGCTGCAGCCGAGCAGGCCGAGCTCGGCAATTTCGGGAATGAGCTCCGACGGGAAACGATGCTGGTCGAACGCGTCGCCGATGATCGGCAACACCCGGTCGTCGGTGAAGCGCGCGACTGTGTCCTGCACCATGCGCTCCTCATCCGAGAGCAGCGAGCGCACGTCGTAGAGATCGGAAGGATCGAGCTTGGGAAGCTTCTTGTCAGCGTCGGCCATGGCGAGGAATCGTCAAAAGGGAGCCGGAAATTCTAGCAGCCTGTCGAAGGAGCGACGCGTGGCTCTGATGTAGGTCATGTTGCCCGCGTAGCGGGCTACTTGACGGACAACCCGACAAAAGCCGTCAAGTAGCGCCCTGCGGGCGCAACATGACCTACGTGCGAACTGCATCCTTACTTCCGCTTCGCCTTCGCCCGCGCGATCGCATCGGCCAAGCTGCCGGCGGCCGGCGCGGCGGCGACTTGGTCGTGCTGTGCGGCGACGCGTAACTCGGCTTCAACTGCGCGACTGGTAGCACGTTGTAGGTGCGCCTCGTAGCGCATCCGGAAATGCGCGGCTTCCGCGTGCTCGATCGGGCCGCGTAGCGCGCTGTCGGGCACCATCACGATGCAATCCACCGGGCAGGGTGCAATGCAGAGCTCGCAGCCCGTGCACTCCGACACGAGCACCGTATGCATGCGCTTGGCCGCCCCGACGATCGCGTCGACCGGACACGCCGGCAGGCATTTCGTGCAGCCGATGCAGTGTTCTTCGAGCACGTAGGCAACCATGCGCGGCGCCTCGATGCCGTTGACCGGATTCAACGGCAGGGCCGGTTGTCCCGTCAGCCGCGACAGCGCCTCGATGGTCGCCACGCCACCCGGCGGACACTGGTTGATCGCCGCCTCGCCGAGCGCGATCGCCTGCGCGTACGGCCGGCAGCCCTGGTACCCGCAGCGCGTGCATTGCGTCTGGGGGAGGAGGGCGTCGATCTGGTCGACGACTGAGCTCATCCCGGGAGGGCCGCGCTCCTGCGCGGCCGCTGTGGCCCTGGGAGGGCAGTCCTCCCGCGAGCCCGCGCTGGCGGAGATGAGCGGCGAAAATCAAATGCGGCGGCGCGGGAGCGCCGCCCTCCCAGGAGCCCGTCCACCGCCTACTTGACCCGCATGCCCGGCTGGGCGCCGTCGTCGGGGGCGAGCAGGAACGGGCCGCCGCGGTCGTCGGAGGCGGCCAGCACCATGCCTTCGGACAGGCCGAAGCGCATCTTGCGCGGCGCCAGGTTGGCGACGATCACGGTAAGGCGCCCGACCAGGGTAGCGGGGTCGTAGGCGCTCTTGATGCCGGCAAAGACCTGGCGCGTTCCAAGTGCACCGACATCCAAGGTCAGGCGCAGCAGTTTGTCGGCTTCCGGCACGGCCTCGGCGCTGGTGATCCGCGCGATACGCAGGTCGATGCGCGTGAAGTCGTCGATCGAGATGATGCCGTCAGCCGCAGCTGCCGGCGTTGCGGTCGGCGCGGGCTTCGGCTGCGGTGTGGTCGCCGGCTTGGCCGGAGTCGTTGCCGGCGCAGTCCCCGCGTCGCCGAGGGTTTCCTTCGAGCTTTCGATCATGGCGGCCACCTGCTTCAAGTCGACCCGCGTCGCGAGCGCTGCGAACGCGGTGATGGGATGGCCGTCGGGCAACGGGCGGGTGAGCTCAGTGAAGCGCGCCAGCGGCGCGTGGAAGAACGCGGTTGAGAAGCCAGCCAGATTCGGCACGATTGGCGCCAGCCAGCCGGCGAGCAGCCGGAACAGGTTGATGCCAAGCGTGCATACGGCATGCAGCTCGCCGCGCTTGTCCTCGCTCTTTGCGAGCACCCACGGCGCACGCTCGGCGATGAGTGCATTGGTCGCATCGGCAGTGGCCATGACCGTGCGCAGGACCTGGCTGAAGTCCCCGGCCTCGTACGCTGCCGGGCAGGCCGTGGCGAGGCGCGTGGCGTGCACGGCGTAGAACTCGGCATCAACGTTCGCGAGCTCCGCGAGTCGGCCGTCGAAATGTTTCTCGATGAAGCCGGCACACCTGCTCGCGATATTGACAAATTTGCCGACCAGGTCGGCATTCACGCGCAGCGCGAAGTCCTCGAGATTGAGGTCGAGGTCGTCGACGCCGCCGCTCGATTTGCCGGCGTAGTAGTAGCGCAGGTATTCGGGATTGAGCCCCGCGTCGAGGTAGGTGCGCGCCTGGATGAAGGTGCCGCGCGACTTGCTCATCTTGGTGCCGTTGACGGTCAGGTAGCCGTTAACGTGCAGCGCGGTCGGCACGCGGAAGTCTGCCGCGTGCAACACCGCCGGCCAGAACAGCCCATGGAAGTTGACGATGTCCTTGCCGATGAAATGGTGCAGTTCGGTAGTGCTGTCGGGCTTGAGATAGTGATCGAAGTCGACGCCGGACTGTCGGCAGAACACCTGGAAGCTCGCGAAATAGCCAATCGGTGCGTCCAGCCACACATAGAAATACTTGCCCGGTGCGTTCGGGATTTCGAAACCGAAATAAGGCGCATCGCGCGAAATGTCCCACGAGCGCAATCCGGCTTCGACCCATTCGCCGAGCTTGGCGCGCACGCCAGGGTGGGCGACATCGGGACTGGCGATGAAGCTGGCCAGGAAGTCCTGGAACTGGCCCAGCTCGAAAAAATAATGTTCCGACTCGCGCAATTCTGGCCGCGCGCCCGACACTACCGAGTAGGGATTTTTCAGGTCAGTCGGTGCGTAGGTGGCGCCGCAGTTCTCGCAACTGTCGCCGTACTGGTCGGCTGTCGCGCACTTCGGGCATTCGCCCTTGACGAAGCGGTCGGGCAGGAACATTTCCTTGACCGGGTCGAAGAACTGCTCGACCGGCCGGATGCCGATGGCGCCACGCTTGGCCAGGCGCGCATAGATCATCTCGGTCAGCGCGCGATTTTCGTCCGAGTGGGTGGAGTGGTAGTAGTCGAAGGCGACCCCAAAGGCCGCAAAGTCGCGCTCGTGGGCGGCTTTCAACGGTGCCACGAATTCTTCCGGGCTGACCCCGGCCTTCTCCGCCGCCAGCATGATCGGCGTGCCATGGGTGTCGTCGGCACAGACGTAGTGCACCGTATTGCCCATGAGGCGCTGCGCGCGCACCCAGATGTCGGCCTGGATGTAACCCACCAGATGCCCCAGGTGGATCTGCCCGTTCGCATACGGCAGAGCTGCCGTCACCAGAATTTCGCGCCGTTTCATTGTTCATGTCCTGGATGCTCAGCCGGGCATTATGGCCTGTGTCGGTTTCGGTTGTCGGTGTCGGTTTCGGTGTGGGTGGTGCGGCGACCCCCTACCGGAGCGGCGTTTTCCGAAACCGACAACCGAAACCGACAACCCTCCGGGCTATGCTCCGCGGCTGCCTAATCGAGGAACCCCCATGCCGATCACCCAGGACGACGTCCGCCAGCTGCTTCGCGCGGTCATCGACCCGCACCATGGCGAGGACCTGGTCACGGCCGGCTGTGTGCGCGGGATCGGCGTCGATGCGGCCAACGTCGCGGTCGAGCTCCAGCTCGGCTATCCGGCAACGAGCTTCTGCGAACCCTTTGCGGCCTACGTAAAGTCGCAACTGGAAGCTGACCCGCGGATCGCGCGTGCGGTCGTCGATGTCGGCTGGCAGGTGATCGCGCACAAGGTGCAGCAGGGCCTGACACCGTTGCCCGAGGTGAAGAACATCATCGCGGTCGCGAGCGGCAAGGGCGGCGTCGGCAAGAGCACCACGGCGGCGAACCTGGCGCTCGCGCTGCAATCCGAAGGTGCAACCGTCGGCATCCTGGATGCCGATATCTACGGCCCGAGCCAACCGCGCATGCTCGGCATTTCCGGCAAGCCGGACACGCGCGAGGGCAAGGCGATCGTGCCGAAGATCGGCCACGGCCTGCAGGTGATGAGCATCGGCTTCATGATCGAAGAGGACACGCCGATGATCTGGCGCGGCCCGATGGTGACCCAGGCGCTGCAACAGCTGCTCAACGAGACCGATTGGCAGGGCCTTGACTACCTGGTCATCGACCTGCCGCCGGGCACTGGCGACATCCAGCTGACCTTGTGCCAGCGGGTGCCGGTGTCGGGTGCGGTGATCGTCACCACGCCCCAGGATATTGCCTTGCTGGACGCGCGCAAGGGACTGAAAATGTTCGAGAAAGTGGCCGTGCCAGTACTCGGCATCGTGGAAAACATGAGCACCCATGTGTGCTCGCAATGCGGCCACGAAGAACCCATCTTCGGTGCTGGCGGCGGCGAGCGCATGGCGCACGACTACAACGTTGCCCTGCTGGGTCGCCTGCCACTCGACATGCGTATCCGCGCCGAGGCCGATGCCGGCAACCCGACCGTCATCGCCGCCCCCGACTCCGCGATCGCCGCCACCTACCGCGAAATCGCCCGCAAAGTCGCCGCCCGCCTGAGCCGCCAGGCCAGGAACAAATCCATCGGCTTCCCGAACATCGTGATCCAGAGCAGTTGAAGCTTGCCGTGACTTGGGGGCGCGCAAAAGTTGCCCACACGGCTTTTCTTGACGCAAATGAACGCTAAATGGGCAAATGGACGCAAAAGGAGCGAGGAAGTCGGGAAGTACTGAGTAATTGTGACCTGCGCTTTTCATAGCGTCCCTTTGCTCCCTTAGCGTTCATTTGCGTCAAGGCTCTCCACGGTTGTCCCTCCTCCTCATGCTCACTTTCAATCTCGGAGTGGGAGACGCTGCGCCTCTTTGCCAACCACCCGACAGCGCCCCACCATCGTTTGGCCTATCCTTGCAGCCATTCCAGATGGCCAGGGGGCGACATGCGTTTTTTATGCGTGGTGGCGGGACTGATGGCGGCTGCGGGCGCTTGGGCGAGCACACCTGCGGAAATCCCGATCGAGTCGTTCTGGAAGCACGCTGAGTTCTACAACATCCAGATTTCGCCGGACGGCGAGCACTTGGCTGCGATCGTGCCGGAAGACAAGACCCGCTCGCTGGTGGTGTTCCGGCGCGCGGATCGCAAGGTAACGGGCGTTGCGCGCTTCACCGACAAGCGCCAGGTTGCCCAGTTCATCTGGGTCAGCCCGAGCCGGCTGGCCTTCACCATGTCGGACCGCGACGGACGCCTGGTGGCGCCACAAGCGCGTGGCGAACTCCTGTTCATGAATGTCGACGGCAAGGAAACCACCGCGTACGGCGGCGGTGCGCGCGGTTCGGTGCTGACCAATGCGCTGCGCGACGACGACGATTACGTGATCGTGACCGATTACCTGCCGAGCCAGCGTGGCGAAGGTGGCGACCAGACGGTCAGCCGGGTCAACACCAAGAACGCCAAGTCGCGGCTGCTGGCGAGCTCGCCGGTGCGCAGTTCCTCCTTTCTGGTGACTCAGGATGGAGAGCCGCGTGTCGCCTCGGGCCAGAACGAATTCGAGCGCGGCGAGGTCTGGTATCGGGATGGCGAAGGCGTCGATGCCGAGTGGCGCAAGATCTTTTCGCAGAAAGACACCGGCCGGATCATGCAGCCGTGGGTGATGGATTCTGATGGCGAGCATTTCATCGCGCTGGTCACCGAGAAGAGCGGCCCGAGCACGCTCTATCGCGTCGACCCGATCGGCAACATGACCCAGCTGCTGCGCGACCCGGTCACCCAGCCGACCAACTACCAGACCTCGCTCGACGGCAAGGAGGTCATTGCCGTGACCTTCGGTGTCGGCCAGCCGCGACGCGAATATCTCAAGCCCAAGCATCCGGACGCGATGCTGCTCAGCAGCCTGGAAAAGAGTTTCCCTGGCCAATGGGTGGACCTCGCGAATGCGACGACCGACGGCAAGACGGTGGTCTTCACCGTCGTCAGTGATCGCAATTCCGGCGAGTTCTATCTCTACGATCGCACCGCGCGCAAGGCGACCTACCTCGCAAGTGCGCAGCAATGGCTCGACCCCGAGCTGATGTCGCCGATGAAGGCGATCACCTACAAGACGAGGGATGGGCGCACCATCCAGGGCTGGCTCACCGTCCCCAAAGGCCGCAAGGCCGAGAATCTGCCGCTGATCGTCAATCCGCACGGCGGGCCGTTCGGCATTTACGATGCTTGGGAATTCAGCGCGGAAGTCCAGCTGTTCGCGTCCCGCGGCTATGCCGTGCTGCAGCCCAATTATCGTGGTTCGGGCGGCTTCGGGCGCGAGTTCGAGACGATCGGCTATCGGCAGTGGGGCGGCACCATGCAGGATGATCTTACCGATGCCACGCAGTGGGCGATCAAGCAGGGCATTGCCGATCCCAAGCGCATTTGCATCATGGGCACCAGCTACGGCGCCTATGCCGCGCTGATGGGCGCGGCCAAGGAGCCGGACCTGTACCAATGCGCGATCGGCTTCGTCGGCGTGTACGACCTGACCGCGATGGACAGCCGTGGTGACGTCAGCCAGACCGATAGCGGCCAGGCCTCGTTGAAGCGCATCCTGGGTTCAGACAAGAGTGCGCTGGCAGCAGTGTCGCCGCCGAAGCAGGCCTCCCGGATCAAGGCTGCCGTATTCCTCGCCGCCGGCAAGGAGGATCGTCGCGCTCCGCCGGTCCATACGGAGCGCATGTACGATGCCCTGCGCGACGCCGGCAATGTCCCCGAAACCAAGATCATCCAGGAGGGCGAGGCGCACGGTTACTACGAGGTCGAGAACAACACCAGGCTCTACACCAAGATGCTGGCATTTCTCGACAAGCACATCGGGAAGAAGTAGGCGAGGGCAATCACGCTTGCGGCGCCTGCGCCGCGATTGCTCGAGCGCCTGTCAGCTGTGATGCGGGCCGGGCAGGTGGCGCCCGATGCGTCTTTCGGGGCCGGCAAACGTCGAGCGCTCTCAGCCTGGGCGACGTGGTCCAGCAGGGCGCCTGCCTAGTTTGCCCGGTTTTGCAAGTGCCGCTTGCCTGATCGTCACGAAGTGAATTCCAATCGTAACGGCGCTATGGTGCGCGCCTACTTTTGACGGGAGAACCCAATGCGTTGGCTCAACAGGCTGCTGCTCGCAGTCGTCGCTTTTGGTGCCACTACGGCATCCGCTGAAGAGATCCCGCTCAAGGATTTCTGGAAGCACTCCGAATTTGAACAGATCCGCATCTCGCCGGATGGCAAGTACCTGGCCGCGACCGTGCCAGATGAGGAAACTCGTGCGCTGGTCATCTTCACGCGCGAAAATCGCGCGATCACCGGGGTCGCGCGTTTCGCGGACAAGCGCCAAGTCGGCGCCTTCACCTGGGTGAACAAAGACCGGGTAGCTTTCACCATGAGCGATCGAGCCGGTCGCCTGGTCCGTCCCGTGCCGCGCGGCGAACTGCTGTTCATGCGTGCCGATGGCAAAGACAAGGCTTCCTACGCCGGTGGCTCGCGCGGTTCCCTGCTGACCCGCACGCTGCGTGATGGCAGCGATTACGTCGTCGTGACCGACTACCTGCCGAGCCAGAAGCATGAGCAGGCAGACGTGGTGCTGTATCGCGTCAACGCCAAGACCGCCAAGGGACAGAAGCTGGCGTTTTCCCCAGTGTCCAACGCCGCCTTCCTGACCACGCGCGAAGGCGAGCCCCGAGTTGTCAGCGGCGGTCACCTCTATCGGGATAGCCAGGTTCACTATTACGACAAGAAGTCCAAGAGCTGGTCCTTGATCTTCTCGGAGAAAGAGAACGGCGTGACCATGCAGCCGCTGGCCATGCACGGCGACGGCACACGCTTCTACGCCGAAGTGGAAGAGAAGACGGGTCCGAGTGGCCTGTACCTGGTCAGCCCGGATGGCTCCAAGGAGCTTGTCCTCAAGGACGAGGTCTCCAATCCGACCAATGTCGTGATGTCGCTCGATGGCAAGGAAGTCATCGGCGTCGAGTTTTCCTCGACTATGCCGCGCCGCAAGTACCTGTTGCCGGATCATCCGGACGCAGTGGTGCTGCAGCAGCTGGCCAACAGCTTCCCGGGCAAGTGGGTTTCGTTCTCCAACGCCACCGACGACGGCAACCTGATCGTCGTGGTGGTACGCAGCGACAAGAGCCCGGGCGAGTTCTTCCTGTATGACCGCAAGGAAAAGAAGGCGAACTATCTCGCCAGCGTGCGCCAGTGGATCGATCCGGAGAAGATGGCGTCGATGCAGGCCGTCGAGTTCGCAGCGCGCGATGGCCGCAAGATCCACGGCTGGCTGACCCTGCCGCCGGGCTCCGATGGCAAGAACCTGCCGCTGATCGTCAACCCGCACGGCGGTCCGCATGGCCCGTATGACGACTGGGGCTACAACCCGGAAGTGCAGTTGTTCGCTTCGCGCGGCTATGCCGTGCTGCAGCCGAACTTCCGCGGCTCCGGTGGCTTCGGCAAGGAATTCCAGGAATCGGGTTACCGCCAGTGGGGCGGTACCATGCAGGACGATGTCACCGATGCCACCAACTGGGCTATCGCCGAGGGCATCGCGAACAAGGACCGGATCTGCATCTACGGCGCCAGCTACGGCGCCTACGCGGCGATCATGGGCGTCGCCAAGGAGCCCGATCTGTACCAATGCGCGATCGGCTTCGTCGGCGTCTACGACCTGCACATCATGTACAAGCGCGGCGACATCCGCGAACGCGACTCCGGTGTCGATTTTCTCGAACACGTCATTGGCAAGAACGACGCTGAACTCAGCGAGCGCTCGCCCGCGCGCCGGGCCGGTTCGATCAAAGTCCCGCTGATGGTCGTCGCCGGTGCGGAAGACCGCCGCACCCCACCTTCGCAGAGCCACGCCCTGGTCGCCGAGCTCAAGAAGGCAGGCAACGAAAACTTGCTCGAAGAGTTCTACGTCCAGCCCGGCGAAGGCCACGGCTTCTACCGGGTCGAGAACAACCTCAAGCTCTACGGCAAGTTCCTGGCGTTCTTCGACAAGCACATCGGCGCCGGGAAGAAGTTGGCGGCGCAGTAGGAGTGTCGCGGGTGGCACGCACGTAGGTCGCGTTGCGCCCGCGTCGTCTTGAAGGAATGCGACCGAAGGAAATCGGGCGTTACGTGACAATGCCTCGCACCGTCACGTAGCGCCCGAACGCGTGTTTCGCCCGTTTGCATTCGACGCGGGTGCAACGTGACCTACGTCAAGCGAGCACAGTTGCTTTTGGTGGGTCTGCGCTGCGCGCGGACGCTTTCGATCAGCCCTGAAAGCGACAGCGTCCGCGCATAGCGCAGACCCACCAAAAGCTCACGCCGTTGCCATCGCCCGCAGTTGCGCGAAGACCTCTTCGATCTCGCTGTGGACGAAGATGATGGCGAGGTCGCCGGGGTGCAGGCGCGCCTTGATGGTTTCCCATGCAGCGAGGTCGCCTTCGACGCGGGTGATGCGGGCAGGCGCAAGCCCGCCGGCGAGCGCACCTTGCGTAAGCAAATCCGGGATCTCGCCGAGCTCGCGGCCGCGGCGGTACTTGGGCATGTCCTTGACCACCAGCAGCTCGGGATGCTGCTGCGCGGCGAGCAGGCCGAGCTCGCGGATGGCGTCGTCGGTGCGGTCACCGCCCTGGCCGATCGAGATCAGCAAGCGGCGATGCGGAAGGCCTTTGGCGGTGCCGAAGATTGCGCTGAGCGACTGCGGGTTGTGCCCGAAGTCGGCGAGCACGGTGGCGCCCAATATGCGGAAGACATTGCTGCGGCCAGGATTGTCGTCGGGCGACCGGCCGAAACGGCGCAGCGCACCGCGAATGGCGCCCAGCGGAAGCTTCATCGATCGCGCCGCGGCAGCAGCCGCCAGCGCGTTGGCGACGTTGTGGCTGGCGGCGCCGCCACCGGGCATGCCGAGCTCTTCGACCGGTAGCAACTCGATGCGGCGGCGCGGATCTTCCAGCACCATCATGCCGTCGCGCACGGTGGCGAGGCCGCGTACTTCCGCCGGGCCGCGCATCAGCGATTTCGGTGGCGGCGCAAGCGCGAACCAATAGACCCCGCGCTCGGCCCGCCGCGCCTCGCCGCGACACCATTCGTTGTCGAGATTGGTGATCAGCACGCCGCGGGGCTTGAGCGCCTGCGCAACCAGGAACTTCACCCGCGCCAACTGACCACGCGTGTGAATGCCCATGTCATGCAGGTGGTCGTCGCCAATATTGGTGACGATGGCCGCATCCGCGAAACGCACGCCAAGCCCGCGCCGCAGCATGCCGCCACGTGCGACTTCGAGCACCGCGAATTCGGTGCGCGGGTGACGCAGGACCTTGCGGGTGCCGCCAGGACCGGAGTAATCGTCGCGATCGAGCACCTCGCCGCTGACTTCGACCGAATCCGTGCAGCAAAACCCGGTCACGTGCCCGGCAAGCTCGGCCATGCGCGCGAGCAATCGGGTCGTCGTGGTCTTGCCGTTGGTCCCCGTGACCAGCGCAGTGGGCACGTGGTGACGCTTCGTCGCCCAGTCGATGCTGTCGGCTTCCGGCGGTGACGCCTGCGGCCAGGTCTGCGCGTGCGCAGCCTCGCCGACGCTGACATCGCCCTCGCCGAGCAGGATCTGCGCCCTTTCATTGAGTGCGCGCCGATAAAGCTCGTCCAGCGCCGAGTTGGCCATGCCGTCGCGACGCCGGGACAACCGTGCAACGATGCGCGACCGTCGCGGCACCTCGTGTTCGATCACGCCGGAAAGCGCCAGCTCATAAGCCCACTCGGCCACATAGGTCGCCACCATCAGCTGGTCCACCGGCGCAGTCAGCCCGAGGTGCAGGCTCGGCGCGAACCACAGGCTGTTGCACACCGAATCGTCCCAGCCGAGCGCGGTGCTGAGCCGCCGCACCTCGCGCCGCCAACGCGTCGCCAACTGCGTCGCAATCTCCGCCGGCGGCGCCGCTTCCATCACAGCCCCCGGCCCATCCATCAGGATCGTCCGCCCAGTCGCACGCCGCGTATCGATCAGATAGGGAAGGGCCATGGCTACTTCTTCTCACTCACGTGCTTGCGCCGTGCCGGGGGGTGAACTTTTCGACGCAAACGAACGCAAAAGGGAGCAAAGGGACGCAAAGGAAGCGGTCGATTGCCATTCACGTTCCTCGGCTGGGTACATCGCGGCGCCGCAGGCGACGCATTCAATTGCCCGCGTCGGCATGGCCTTTTTTGCGTCCCTTCGCTCCCTTAGCGTTCATTTGCGTCAAAAAATCACCCCATCAACGAAGCCTCAGTCACTCCCTTCCTCGGCCGCCAAAAACACGCCGCGTTCGTCCTGGCGGATATCGGCGGGGGCGGTGTCGGTGTAGTCGTCGAGGCCCTTCAGGGAGCTGACCATGGAGCCGGGGGCGGTGGTCAGGTTGGGTTTTTCGTGGGCGAGGGCGATGTCGGGCTTGAAGTAGATGATCTGTTTCCAGGTGCGCGCGACGTTGTCGGCAAACACCACGAGCAAGTCGCCGAGCTTGGAACGGCTGAGGCCGGAGAGCACGGCTTCCTGCTCGTCCTCGATGATCTCGATCTTCTCGGCCTCGACGCCGGCGGCGACCAGGTTGTCGCGCAGCATGGTCGGCACTTCGTCGCCGCGGCGGCCGCGGGTGTGGTCATCGCGCTTGCAGATATAGAGGTCGAAGTGGCCGGCGGCAGCTTTTGCCAGCTCGACGATGTCCTCGTCGCGCCGATCACCGGGTGCGGCGATGACCACGATGCGGCGGCCGACCACACTGAGCTGGTCGGTCAGCGCGACCATGGCATTCACGCCGTGCGCATTGTGGGCGTAATCCATGATCACCTTGAACGGGTGCTCATCGAAGACGTTCAAGCGTCCCGGCGCCTGGAAGAAGCTGGTGGTGAAGGTGCGCAGGCCGTGCTCGATATTCTCGCGGCTGACCTTCATGCCATAGGCCATCGCGGCGGCAAACATCGCGTTCTGCACGTTGTGCAGCGCGCGGCCCTCGATGGTTGCGGGAATGAGGTGCGTCCACATCAGCGGCGAATGCGAGCCTTTGTCGTACAACGTGATCATGTGGCCGTTCATGCCTTGCTCGAGCACGACCGCGCGGCCGCCGGCGCGGATGTGCTGCTGCACGAGTGCGTGGCGCGGGTTCATGGTCACGTAGCAGACGTGCTTGGCGCGCGTGTAGGCGGCCATGCGCAGCACGCGCGGGTCATCGGCGTTGAGCACCGCCGTGTCGTTGGCGATCTCGACCACGGTGCGCTTGACCTCGGCGAGGTCGTCGAGCGTGTCGATGCCGCGCAGCCCGAGATGATCGCTCTGCACGTTGAGCACGCAGGCGACATCGCAGTCGCGCACCGCCATGCCGCGCTTGAGCAGGCCGCCGCGTGCGGTTTCCAGCACCGCCGCATCGACGGTCGGATCGCGCAGCACCATGCTGGCTGCAACCGGGCCAGTCATGTCGCCTTTGACGGTCAGCTTGCCGTCGATGTAGACGCCATCGGTGCTGGTCAGGCCGACAGTGTGGCCCGCCATCTTGAGGATGTGCGCGAGCATGCGCGAGGTGGTGGTCTTGCCGTTGGTGCCGGTGATGCAGGCGATCGGGATGCGCGCGGGTGCATTCGCCGGGAACAGCATGTCCATCACCTTGCCACCGACATCGCGGGGCGTGCCTTCGGCCGGCGAGACGTGCATGCGGAAGCCCGGCGCCGCGTTGATCTCGCAGATGCCGCCGCCATGCGTCTGGTGGCTCTGGCTGATGTCGTCAGTCAGGAAATCGACACCGCAAACGTCGAGGCCGATCGCTTTCGCCGCGCGCACCGCCATCGCCCGGTTGTCCGGGTGCACGATGTCGGTCACGTCGACCGCGGTGCCACCCTGCGAGAGATTGGCGGTCGATCGCAGGTAGAAGATCTCGCCTTCAGGAAGCACCGTCTCGAGCGTGTAGTTGGCCTTGGCCAGCGCCGCCTCGGCCTGGTGGTCGATCTGGATCTTGGTCAGAACTTTTTCGTGGCCGATGCCGCGACGCGGATCGGCATTGACGATCTCGACCAGCTGCGCGACCGTATGGGTGCCGTCGCCGATGACATGCCCGGGCACGCGCTTAGCCGCCGCGACGAGCTCACCGTTGACCACCAGCATGCGGTGGTCGAAGCCGGTGATGAAGCTCTCGACGACCACGGTCTTGCTGATCTTGGACGCGACCTCGTAGCCGGCCGCGACTTCTGCCGGGGTCTTGAGGTTGATGCAGACACCGCGGCCGTGATTGCCGTTGTACGGCTTGACCACGACCGGGAAGCCGACGCGCTCGGCCGCACGCAAGGCTTCGCGCTCGCTCGAAGCGGTCATCTGCTTGGGCACCGGCAGGCCGAGATCCTCGAAGATCTTGTGCGCCATTTCCTTGTCGCACGAAAGCTCGACCGCGATGTGCCGGGTCTCGCTGGTGATCGTCGCCTGGATGCGCTGCTGGAACTTGCCGTGACCGAGCTGCACCAGGCTCTGGTCGTTGAGGCGCAGCCAGGGGATGCCGCGCATTTCCGCGGCCTTGACGAGCGAGCCAGTGCTGGGCCCGAGCTCGCGCTTCTGCGTGTAGCGAATGAACCAGTCGCGCTCCTTGGGATAATCGAAGCCAGCGTCGGGATACTTCTTGCGCAGTTCATCAGGGAGCAGCGAATGGATCAGGCGCAGGCCGAGGCGGCTGGCCTCGAGACCGACATCCTTGTCCTGGATCTCGAAGACGACGTTGTATTGGCCGGGCGTCTTGATCGAGCGCGTCTTGCCGAAGCTGACATCGTGGCCGGCAATGTTCTGGATCTCCAGCACGACATGTTCAAACACATGGCCGAGCCAGGTGCCTTCGCCTTCGCGCATGCGCCGCAACAAGCCGCCGGGCTCGCCATACGAGCAACCGTGTTCAGCCAGCGAGGGAATCGCCTGGACCAGGCCGTCGATGAAGCCCTCTCCCAGGCGCGTCGTCGGCCATTCCTCCAGCTCTTCGAGGTCCATGACATGCAGCACGCACGGGAACAACGCGAAACGATTCGGCCCACCGTACACATCGGTACTGAGAATTCGCATTGCCTACCCCGGCTTGTGGATTAAAGCGTTGGAGAGCGGATGGCCCAAGGATGCCGGAAGACCGCGAAAAGGGAAGGGGGTGTGAAGGGGAAAGTGGGAGATTAGCGGGGAGCGCTCTTGAAGGTCATGTTGCCCGCGTAGCAGGCTACTTGACGCTGTTCGAACAAAAGCCGTCAAGTAGCCCGCTACGCGGGCAACATGACCTACGTGAAGCAAGAGCCGCATGCCGGGCAGTGTGGCCTACGTCTTCCAAGCGTCCGGCTGATTCGCCAACTCGGCCACGTGCATCACGAACTCAGCGCGCGGCAGCGTCTTCGCCCCCAGGGTGGCGAGGTGCGCTGTGTGCATCTGGCAGTCGATGAGCGGAAAGTCCCATTCGCCCAGGCGCTGGCACAACCACCACAGTGCGGCTTTCGACGCGTCGCTCTTGTGGCTGAACATCGATTCGCCGAAGAACATGCGCCCGAGTGCGAGGCCGTAGAGGCCGCCGATCAGCGTGTGCCCATCCCAGACCTCGACGCTGTGCGCGATGCCCTCGCGGTGCAGGCGGGTGTAGGCACTGACCATCGGCGCGAGGATCCAGGTTCCATTCTGGCCTTCCCGCGGCGTGGTCGCACAAGCATGGATGACCGGCAGGAAGGCCGAGTCGGCGCTGATCCGCCAGCCGGCCGAACGCACCCGCTTGGCCAGGCTGCGCGTGGCGTGGAACTCGGAGGGGACCAGCACCATGCGCGGATCGGGCGACCACCAGAGGATCGGCTCGCCTTCGGAAAACCACGGGAAGATGCCGCGCCGGTAGGCGGCGGTGATCCGCGCGGTGGAGAGATCGCCACCGCACGCGAGCAAGCCATTCGGGTGCGTGTGCGCGCTGGCGAGATCGGGAAAATCGTGCGGACGCGCGAGATCGAGCGCGGTGAGTCTCAGCACGGCAGGTCGAAGGCAAGGATCGAGGCGTCGTCGCTGGGCATGCTGCCGCCGGCGAAGAGCTCGAGGCCCGCCATCACTGAAGCCACATCGACCTGCGGCTCGCCACCACGGCGCAGGATCTGGTCGAGTGCGTCCGGGGCGAAGGTCGCCCCGCCCGGGCCGCGGATTTCGGCAACGCCATCGCTGTAGAGCACGATGCGCTCGTCGCGCCTGAGCAACAGGAATTCGGCGTCGAACTGGGCACCGCTGTCGATCCCGAGCGGGATCGAGCCACGGCTCGCGAACGCATCCGGCGTGCCATCGGCGCGCATGTGGCGCCCGTGTCCGTGGCCGGCATCGACGAAGCGGATGCTGCGCGCGTGCGCGTCGACGACCCCGATCCACGCGGTCGCGAAACGTCCGCCGCCGACCCGGCTGACATAGCGGTTGCAACGCATCGCCGCGAGCGCCGGATCGCCGGTCTGCAGCAGTTCTGCATGCAGATAGGCCTGCACGCTGGCCATGAGGAAGCCCGCGCCGACCCCAGCACCGGCCACGTCACCCAGCACCACCGCGCAGCGGTGCGCATCGATCGCGAAGACATCGACGAGATCGCCGGCCACCAGTCGTCCGGGATGGACATGAAAGCCGTAACGGGTGCCGGCGCAGACGCCGCTCGCAGGGGGCAGGATGCGTCGCTGCACCTCGCGCGCCTGCTCAAGGTCGGCATGCAGGCGCTCGACCCGGCGCTCCATGTCGCGCCGCTCGACATTGCCGAGGGTCAAGCCCGCGAGTCGCGCGAGGGCGTGGGCGAATTCGGCCGCATCGGCGCGCTGTCGCGGATCCGGCCGGTTGAGCTCGGCGATCAGGAAGCCGCGGATCTCCTTGTCGACGCGCAGGCCGACGGCGATCACCGGGCGCACGCCGTCGAGCCCCGGCAACGACACTTCGGCTTGGACCACGCTGCCCTGGCGCGCGCTGTCGACGATCTCCTGCAGATACGGCAACGGTGCTTCGCGTTCGGGCAGCGAAACCGACATCTCCGGGCCGTCCTCGCCGTCCATCCAGATGCTAGCGACGCGCGCGCCGGAGCCGCGCTGCGCGAAATCCGCAAGCTGTCTGACGATACTCGCAACGCTGTCGGCGTTGACCGTGGTCGCGGCAAACTCGACCAGCAACTCCAGCCGGCGTTCGGCCGCGAGTACCGGCGCCGCGATGCGCGTGACCGAGGCCAGCGAAACGTTCGCATTGCCCGTGTTGTGACTGGGCGCCGGCGCGGTTTCTTCGCGGCGGATGCGAAAACGCCATGGACCGATGCGCACGCGATCGTGCTCGGCCAGCGGCACCGGGCGTTCGGGATCAACCGCCTGGTCGTTGACGAAAGTCCCGGCCCGGCTGCCGAGATCGCGCAGGAACAGATGCCCGTCGCGCGGCTCGATCGTCGCATGCCGCCGCGACACGCCTGGGTCCGGCAGCACCCAGTCACACTCGGGGCTGCGCCCCAGGTGACGCGCAGCATCCAGCCGGATCTGGCGCGCCGTCAGAGTCGGGCCGCTGAGTGCTTCGAGGACGAGTTCCTGCATGGCGCGGATTCTAAAGCGGTTCTAGGTTGTTGGTTGCTGGTTGTTAACAGCATCAGCGGGCGGTCAGCGCGCCCGCTCGCGTAGCCCTGCAACACCCAAGGCCCCGGTAGAGGGCAAACAAAAAGGGCGCCGCAAGGCGCCCTGATTTGGAGTGCGGCGCTCCGCGCCGCAACCGAAGGCAACTTCTAAACCCGCTCGAGCACGCCCGCAAAGCCCATGCCGGTGCCGATGCACATCGAAACCATGCCGTACTTCTGCTGGCGGCGTTTGAGGCCGTGCACGAGGGTGGCGATGCGGATCGCGCCAGTGGCGCCGAGCGGGTGGCCCAGCGCGATTGCGCCGCCCAGCGGGTTGACCTTGGACGGGTCGAGCCCGGAGTCGCGCATCACGGCGATGGCCTGCGCGGCGAAGGCCTCGTTGAGCTCGATCCAGTCGAGATCACCAACGCCGATGCCGACTTGCTTCAGTACTTTTGGAATCGCGGCCTTGGGCCCGATGCCCATGATCTCCGGCGGTACACCGGCGACCGAATAGCCGACCCAGCGCGCGAGCGGGGTGAGGCCGTAGTCCTTGATCGCCTGCTCGCTGGCGAGCAGCACCGCGCCGGCGCCGTCACTCATCTGCGAGGAATTGCCGGCAGTGACGCTGCCACCTTGCTTGAACACCGGGCGCAGCTTGGCCAGCGCCTCCGCCGTCGTGTCCTGGCGCGGGCCTTCGTCGGTATTGACCGTGCGCTGATCAGAACGCGTACCGCGGCCGGCAAGATCCGGGTAACGATCATCGATGGCGAACGGCAGGATCTCGTCGTTGAATTCCCCACCTTTGATGGCCGCGATGGCCTTCTGGTGAGATTGATAGGAGAACTGATCCTGATCTTCGCGGCTGACCTTCCACTGGTCGGCGACGTTCTCGGCAGTGATGCCCATGCCGTATGCGATGGCGACGTTCTCATCCTTGAAGATCGCCGGATTGAAGGCCGGACGCGCGCCCATCATCGGAATCATGCTCATGCTTTCGGTACCGCCGGCGAGCATGAGATCGCACTCGCCGAGGCGGATGCGATCGGCTGCGAGCGACACGGCCTGCGAGCCGGACGAGCAAAAACGATTGATCGTCATTGCCGCAATCGAATGCGGCAGGTGCGCGAGCAGCATGGCGATGCGGGCGATGTTCATGCCCTGCTCGCCCTCTGGCATGGCGCAGCCGATGATGGCGTCATCGATGCGGCTCACATCGAGGCCGGGATTGGCGTCCACCACGCCGCGCAGCACATGCGCGAGCAGGTCATCCGGGCGGGTATTGCGGAACATGCCCTTGGGGGCCTTGCCGACCGGCGTGCGCAAGGCGGAAACGATGTAGGCATCCTGGACTTGGCGAGACATCTCGTTGGCTCTCCTGTTGCGCCGCGCATCGCGCGAGCGCTGGGTATTGGGGTTGCGCAGTTTTCGAAAGCGAAAACTGCGCCCGGCTATCGAAGGACGCTCAATTCCGGAGGGGCTTGCCGGTCTTCATGGTGTGGGCGATACGCGCCTGCGTCTTGCCCATCATCGCCAGCGCAACGAAATGCTTGCGCTCGAGGTTAAGCAGCCACTCCTCGTCGACTTCCGAGCCGCGCTCGATGTCGCCGCCACAAAGTACTGCGGCAATGCGCGACGACACTTCCAGGTCATGCTCGGAAATGAATCCGCCCGCGTGCATGTTGGTCAGCAGCGCACGAATCGTCGCGGTGCCGACATCACCCGAAACCCGGATGTTCTTCGCCGGCAGCGGTGCGCGCCAGCCACTGGTCGCCAGCGAGCGTGCCTCGTTCTTGGCGACGAACAGCAACTCATCCTTGTTCATGACGATGATGTCGGACGAGCGCAGCAGCTTGCTTTCCTTGGCCTCGTGCGCGCTGGTCGCGACCTTGGCCATGGCGATGGTCTCGAAGTACGTCTGCACCTGGCCGAAGACGTCGCCGCCGATCGCGTTCTGCGCACAGCGCAGGGCGATTTCCTTGAGTCCGCCGCCGGCCGGCAGCAGGCCGACGCCTGCTTCGACGAGGCCGATGTAGCTCTCGAGCGCGACTACCGTGCGTGCCGAGTGCATCTGGAATTCGCAGCCACCGCCGAGCGTGAGCCCGCGCACGGCCGCGATCACCGGCACGCCCGCGTACTTGATGCGCATGCTGGTCGCCTGGAAGGTGGCGATCATCGCCTCGAACTCATCCATATTGCCAGCCGCGACGATCGGCAATGCGTTGGTGAGATCCGCACCCGCCGAAAACGGTTCGCGGGTCTGCCAGATCACCAGCGCTGAAAAGCCCTTCTCGGCCTCGTCGATGGCGCGATTGACGCCCTCGAGGACGCCGCGACCGATGGTGTTCATCTTGCTCTTGAAGCTGACGATCGCGATGTCGTCGCCCTGGTGCCAGCAGCGGACGTAATCGGTCTCGAAGATGGTTTCGCCCTGCGGGAATTCCTCGGTGTAGATCGCATCCGGGAAGTACTGGCGCGCATAGACCGGCAGGCTCGAGCGCGGCCGCAGCGCGTTGTCTTTCGGCGCGTAGGAACCGCTCTTGCCGTGCACGCCGTCATCGCCACGCACGAACACCCAGGCGGGCAGGGGTGCATCCGACATGCTCTTGCCGGCCGCGATGTCCTCGTTGATCCAGGTCGCGACCTGGGTCCAGCCAGCCTGTTGCCAGATCTCGAACGGACCCTGGTCCCAGCCGTAACCCCAGCGGATGGCGAGATCGACATCGCGCGCGTTGTCGGCGATGTGCTCGAGCTGGACCGCACAGTAATGGAAGAGATCGCGGAAGCACGACCACATGAACTGCGCCTGCGGATCACTCGACTCGCGCAGTGCCTTGAGCTTGGCGCCCCAGCCTTTCTGGCGCAGCGCGCCTTCGGCGTCGGCGCTGGCTTCGGCATTCGAAGGCTTGTACGACTGTGTCGCCAGGTCGAGCACTTCGATCACGTCACCGGTCTTGCGGAAAAAGCCGGCCTTGGTCTTCTGTCCGAGGGCGCCCTTGTCGATCAAGCCCTTGAGCCAGACCGGCGCCTTGAAGTACTTGTGCCATGGATCTTCCGGCAGGGTGTCGTCCATGGTCTTGATGACGTGCGCCATGGTGTCGAGGCCGACCACGTCCGAGGTGCGGTAGGTCGCGCTCTTGGGGCGGCCGATCAGCGGACCGGTCAGCGCATCGACTTCGTCGAAACCGAGGCCGAAAGCCTGCGTGTGGTACATGGTCGCGGCGATCGAAAACACGCCGATGCGATTGCCGATGAAGTTCGGCGTGTCCTTGGCGCGGACGACGCCCTTGCCGAGCGTGCTGACGACGAAGCTCTCGAGCCCATCCATCACGGCGGGATCGGTGCTGACCGTCGGGATCAGCTCGACCAGGTACATGTAGCGCGGCGGGTTGAAGAAGTGGATCCCGACGAAGCGCGGGCGCAGATTCTCCGGCAGCGCCTCGGATAGCTTGGTGATCGACAGGCCGGACGTATTGCTCGCCAGCACCGCGCGCTCGTTGATGAACGGCGCGATCTTCGAATACAGCGAGAGCTTGATGTCCATGCGCTCGGCGACCGCCTCGATGATGAGGTCGCAGTCGCGCAGCAATTCCAGGTGATCGTCGTAGTTGGCCGGCGTGATCTCGGCCGGCACGCCCTTGTGCCCGACTGGCGAGGGGCTGAGCTTGGCGAGACCGGCGATGGCCTTGTCCACCATTGCGTTGCGCGGACCCTCCTTGGCCGGCAGCTCGAACAACACCGCGGGAACGCCCGCGTTGACCAGGTGTGCGGCAATCTGCGCACCCATGACGCCGGCGCCCAGGACGGCCGCCTTGCGGACCAGAAGCTTGTTCTCAGCCATGCTGACCTCGGTGAGATGAAAGTGAACGGACAATAGCGCGAGCCCGGGACTATACGTGCGCGTATGGAGCGGCGGCAAAGAATCGGACGGGTTTGAAGTGCTGGGGCTCTAGGGCCCGGTGTCGGTGTCGGTTGTCGGTTTCGGAAAAGGCCATGGCTTCGCTTCCGTCCGAAACCAACACCGACAACCGAAACCGCTGAAACATGTTTGGCGTGCTGAGGCTCTAGGGACGGGTGTCGGTGTCGGTTGTCGGTTTCGGAAAAGGCCATGGCTTCGCTTCCGTCCGAAACCGACACCGACAACCGAAACCGCTGAAGCATGTTTGGCGTGCTGAGGCTCTAGGGCCGGGTGTCGGTGTCGGTTGTCGGTTCCGGAAAAGGCCATGGCTTCGCTTCCGTCCGAAACCGACACCGACAACCGAAACCGCTGAAACATGCACGATCTGTGAACCCTGCCCACCCTGCTGCATTGCGACAGCGCCAGCCCGACGCTAGACTCCACGGCATATTCGCGGGGCAAGTCCGCGATTCTGCGGGCCTTCCCCGGTTTTCGCTGCCGACTTATCTCGGATGACGGGGGCGAGCAGATCCCTTTACTCAATTGGAATGGAGTCCTACCCATGGCGCTCGAGCGCACCCTGTCGATCATCAAACCCGATGCCGTTGCCAAGAACGTGATCGGCCAGATCTATTCCCGTTTCGAAAACGCCGGGCTCAAGGTCATTGCTGCGCGCATGCAGCAGCTGTCGCAGCGCGAAGCGGAAGGCTTCTATGCAGTGCACCGGGAACGCCCGTTTTTTGGCGACCTGGTCAAGTTCATGGTTTCCGGACCGGTCATAATCCAGGTGCTGGAAGGTGACAATGCGATCGCCAAGAACCGTGAGCTGATGGGCGCGACCGACCCGAAGAAGGCGGCGGCGGGCACCATCCGCGCGGATTTCGCCGATTCCATCGACGCCAATTCCGTGCACGGCTCGGACGCTCCGGAGACGGCGGCCAACGAGATTGCTTATTTCTTCGCCGGCAGCGCGCTCTGCGCGCGTTGACGAGCGCATGCCACGGAGCTGTGATGGGTGAGGCTGCACCACTGGTGAATCTGCTCGATCTCGATCGCGTCGGCCTCGAAGCATTCTTCGAGGCGCTCGGCGAGAAGCGTTTTCGTGCGCACCAGTTCTTGAAGTGGGTCTATCACCACGGCGTCACCGATTTCGCGGCGATGACGGATTTTGGCATCCGCCTGCGCACCAAGCTGGAAAGCTGTGCGCAGGTATTGATGCCGAAAGTGCTGATGCAGAAGGTGTCGGCCGATGGCACCACCAAGTGGCTGATCGGCATGCCGGGCGGCAGCGCGATCGAAACCGTCTACATCCCGGAGCCGACGCGCGGCACGCTGTGCGTGTCCTCGCAGATCGGCTGTGCGCTCAACTGCACCTTCTGCTCGACCGGTGCGCAAGGCTTCAATCGCAACCTCTCCACCGCCGAGATCATTGGCCAGGTGTGGATCGCCGCGCAGGCGCTCGGGCATAACGCCAAGGACAACCGCCGCATCACCAACGTCGTCATGATGGGCATGGGCGAACCGCTGCTCAATTTCGATGCGGTGGTCCCGGCGATGAACCTGATGCGCGACGACTTCGCTTTCGGCCTCGCCAACAAGCGCGTGACCTTGAGCACGGCTGGCCTGGTGCCGGGCATCGACAAGCTCTCGGAAGCCTGCGACGTCAGTCTTGCGGTCAGCCTGCACGCGCCGACCGATGCCCTGCGCAGCGAGCTGGTGCCGCTCAACAAGAAGTACCCGATTGCCCAGCTGATGGCGGCCTGCCAGCGCTACTTGAAGAACCGTCCGCGCGCGTCGGTAACTTTCGAGTACACGCTGATGAAGGGTGTCAACGATCACCCCGAACACGCTCGCCAGCTGGTCAAGCTGCTGCGCCGTCTGCCCAGCAAGCTCAACCTCATTCCGTTCAATCCGTTTCCCGGCACGAAATACGAGCGCTCGGACGAAGCGGCCATCCGCGCCTTCCAGACGCTGGTCATGGACGCTGGCCTGATCGCGACCGTGCGCCGCACGCGGGGCGACGATATCGACGCCGCCTGCGGACAACTGGCCGGACAGGTCGAGGATCGTACGCGTCGCAGCGGCACTATTCGCGCGCAACAGCTGGCTGCCGCCGAGGTTCACGCATGAAGCGCCTGCTCCCACTGATCGTGTCCGCGTTGCTGCTGGCTGCCTGTGGCGGCGCAGGCTCGGGAAGCTTCCTCGGCCAGAGCTCCGATAAAACCAAGAAGGCGGCCGAGCTGCAGGTGCAGATGGCCCAGGAATACCTGAAGAAGAACGATCTCGAGACTGCGCGTGACAAGCTGAAGCGCGCGCTGGAGCTGGATCCGTACTCCCCGCAGGCGCACACCATGTCGGGCTTCTTGAACGAAACCATCAAGGACATGGTGCTCGCCGAGCTGCACTATCGGCGCGCGGTCGAGCTACTGCCGAAAGATGGCGGCATGAACAACAACTTCGGCAGCTTCCTGTGTCGCCAGGGGCGCTATGCCGAAGCCGACGAGATGTTCAAGCGCGCGGTCGCCGATCCGTACTACCGCACCAAGGAGGCCGCGCTGACCAATGCCGGCGTCTGTGCCAAGGATGCGGGGCAGGTCGAGCAGGCAGAGTCATATTTGCGGCAGTCGCTGGACTTCCGGCCGGACTATGCTCCCGCGCTGTTTCCCATGTCCGCGGTGATGCATGCGCGCGGTGACAACATGCGCGCACGCGCATTTTTGCAACGATTCGAGGCTTCGCATCCGGTGTCACCCGAGTCACTGCTGCTTGGCATGAAGATCGAACAGGCGCTCGGGGACTCCCGCAGTGCCGAAGAATATCGACGGCGTCTGACGAGCTCGTTTCCGCGCTCGCCCGAGGCGCAATCCGTGGAGCAGGAGTGATGCAGGAGCAAGTTATGGACGCGGCGCAGGGTTCGCGCGAGACCCCGACCCTCGACCTCGTCGAGCTCGGCCGTCGGCTGGTCGAGGCGCGCAAAGCGCGCGAGCTTGCCGTCGATGACATCGCGCAACGGCTGCACCTGCCGACCGCGACCATCCATGATCTGGAGGCCGGCCGCGCCACGCGCATCGGAACACCGGTCTACCTCAAGGGTTTCCTGCGCAGTTATCTCAAGCTGCTGGCGCTGCCGGAGATCTGGGCCGAGCAGGCGCTGAGCAGCAGTGGTGCCGGCGACGCACCCGTCGTGCGCCCGGCC